>JAWXBB010000093.1:0-6132 GCA_034439795.1 Planctomycetaceae bacterium
CCGTTCCAAGGCTTGTGGCAACAACCATTGGAACCCCAGCGGTGGCTTTCGCGAAGATCAGTTCAACGCCCCGGTGCGTTTGAGAGTTGAGAACGCCCAACCAATTCGTGGGCTGAAGTCCTGCGTAGGGGGAAACATACTCCACGCCTATTCTCCGATCCCTTTGGTCAGCTCTGAGACCGTCAGGCCAAGGGCGCTTGCGATGACGGCGATGTTTCTCAGAGCAACATTTCGTTCCCCGCGCTCAATCCCGCCGATATACGTCCGATCAAGGCCGCACTTGTCGGCGAAGGCTTCTTGGGACAGGCCCTGCTCTTTCCGTTGTTCACGGACGCGAAGACCAAACTGCTGCAGAACGGTAGAACGCCTCTTCATAGCCGCAGGCTATCCTCGCGATGACGATGCGACTACGGACTATGAGTATCTGGTTTGTGTGGCTAGCTTTAGCTTGTCCTCCGTGTCAGTTGCGGGATTCAAGGCGGATTGCGGCGGGTGTGCGATATTGGAAATGGGAGAGTAAATGGCAGCGGCGGTCTGGCGATTCGCAATCGCCGTCGGTGATTGCCATGATTGACAACTGTCCTGTCCGAAATCGAAAGGCGACGATGTCACAATCTCGACATACTGGTGATGCGCAACGAGCCGTGGATTCCCCGCCCGCCGCGTCGTCGTTTCACGCCCGGCATAGCCTGCTGTGGCTGATGATGACGCTCATCGCCGCGTATGTCGTGGTGGCGTACCTGGCATTGCCGACGGCGTGGCGGGTGATGAGCCGCCGGCATCCCGCGCTCTCCGATGCCCCCCGGATCACGCGGACGAAGAGCGGCATTCATGGCGATCCGCTCAACATCTCCCTCGTCGCGACCGAGGCGGAACTGCATCACGGATTGCTGGCGGCGGACTGGTCGCCGGCGGACGCGCTCACGATGGAAAGCTCGCTGCGGATCGCGGCGGACACCGTGTTTCGGCGGTCGTACACCGACGCCCCGGTGAGCAGCCTGTATCTGTACGGCCGCAAGCAGGATTTCGCGTTCGAGCAGCCGGAGGGAAGCGACCCGCGGAAGCGGCATCACGTGCGGTTCTGGAAGTCGGACAAGCTCGAAGCCGACGGCCGGCCGCTGTGGATGGGGGCCGCGACGTTCGACAGCCACGTGGGTTTGAGTCACACGACGGGCCAGATCACGCACCACATCGGCCCCGACGTGGACGCCGAACGGGACAAGCTGCTCGGCGACCTGGAACGGGCGGGCCGGCTCGCGGAGGTGGAGTGGTACGACGGCTTCCAGACGAAGCGGCAAGGCGACAACGGCGGCGGCGACCGGTGGTTCACGGACGGGCGGTTGCCGGTGGGGGTGTTGAAGAGGGAGTGATGGGATCACAGTCCCGCAGTTTCGCAGGCGGTTGGCCCAGACGTGGCTCTGCACGTCTGGGTTCACAAGAGGAAAAGCCGCCCGCGCGGATTTACCACCAGAACAAGACCACTTGCAAACCCAGAGGCTCAAAGCAGCGTCTAGGGCAACCCGCCGTGCACGCAAGGTTAAGTCATTGCACCCTCTGCCACCGCGCCTATAGTGTCTCTCCCATACTACAGTTGCGAAAGAGGTGGTCCAGCCTGTTTAATCACCTTCTAGCATGCTAGTGGAGCGGCAATGGAATGCGCTGTCGCGTGATCCAATATCGCCAGTCTCGGCAATCATCCTCAGACGCCCATCCAAATCAATGGCATCAAAAGCAACGTCGTCGTGGGCGTTCAATAGGTCCGACCATGACGTGACGGGTTCGTGCTTGCCAATAGCCTGATAAACATACCTAGCAGAAACATACCAGTGGCCACAGGTGCTAGACCTCGTTGGCCCAATGTTTTTGACGTACCATGGATAACTGATTAAAATGCACGCCCATACAGCCAACCCAAGACCGAAGCTTGCGAACGTGCGCGATATCATGTTCATCATCCTTCCGGTCACGGCACGAATCCTTCAGGAAGCTCTGGCGGGAGTTGCTTATAACAGTCGCACGTGCAATCCTTCCAAAGACGGTTGACCATGTCCTTATATGCGTCCAAAGACTTCTTCGTTTCGTCTTTGCTGCCATGTTTGGTATAGTCTTCGCAGCCACGCGAGTTCCTGATGGACGCATATACCTGCAAGATAATCTCGGCCCGGCGCTTGTCGCGGTCTTTGTACTCCCACTGCCCTGAACATGAATTCGCACGAAGCTCCATGCAGATCCTGCGCTTGCAGTCGATTTCTGCGTTTTTGAGCCCAGAGGTGCATTGATCCAAGCTGTGAATAAGCTCGTGTCGAAGCAGTCCAAATAGCTCACCCTTTGTAATGGGTGTGTCGATGACAATTCGTCCGTCATCATTCAGTCCGGAATCCCGTCCGCCGGTCGCACCACAACTGATGGTGGGCGCGGGACAACCACGCTTTGCGATTTCGTCGAGGAGAGCCTTCACTGCTGTATTAGCTTTCAATGCTTCAAGCTCTTTATTGCATTGAGCTTGGTTAAGCTGTGGGACGCCTTGTGGCGGTGGGAACGGTATCGGGCCTCCGGGTGGGTAGTCGATCGCAGCCTGCAGTCCGAATGGATCGGTGGCTGATGGAACGAAGCAGGCACAGTACAATGATGGACCATCGGCGTATCGCAGTGGATCGCGTTGCACCCAAACACCCAGAGTAGGATGGAAGGCGCGATGGCGAACACAGTAAACAGATAAGGTGTAGCTGTACAAGTAGCCGCAGAAGAGGTACTCCCAGGAGAGCATGGACACTGCCGGGTTGAAACTGGCACTGAAAATGCCCGGCAGTCCATAGGTGGCGTAGACGTACCGTTCCTGCACATCTTCAGCATCGTCCACGATGGCCGTGACGTTCCAGTTGGCGTCTTGCAGGGCATAGAGCCGTTCGTCGAGCGATCCGTCATTGTCGGTATCGCGGTCACGAAGAATGATGTCGTCGATGTACCGCCGTCCCCAGACGAACTGCCGCTCTGCATCGGCGGAATCGGGCGACGTGCCAACCCGTTCCTCGATGACCTGCCACTGGGCCAGCTTGGTGTAGTACAGATGCCGCGTCTCGTCGAGGACGCCGCCGGTATAGCTCTTCTGGACGATCCGTCGGTTGGCTCCGTCGTACTGGTATTCGGCGACGGTGTCGGCCCCGTCGGCGATCTTGACCAGCCGGTTCCAGGCGTCGTAAGTCGCCGTGTAGCTCTGGGTCGGATCGGCCGGCTGCGGCAGGGTCGTCATGTTACCGGCGCGGCTGTAGGCGGGTTGTGCCCAGCCACTGCCGACCGCGTTCGTGATCCCGCCGATTTCGTTGACCGGATTGGCCGCGCGCTGTTGGACCAGGTCCCAACTCGCGCAGTTCGAGTCGGCCTGACGGAAGCCCTGCCAGTTGCCGGTGCTGTCGAGCGTCCAACATTGTGCGAAGCCGCAGGCGTCGATCGCCGTCCGGTCATTGTTGAGCGTCCCCCGCTGCATCTCCTTCAGGCGATGAATCGCATCGTAGCCATACAGTTCGTCGAAGTGCTTGCCGAGAGCATCGGCGACGGCGTTCCTGCGCCAGACGCGGTTGCCGGCTTGATCGTGGCCGTATTGAATGCGGTCGAGCTCATCCCCGGTCCCGTCGAGCCAGCGGTTATCCTTGACGCGGCCGAAGCGGTCCAAGCCCGAGTAGATGTCGCCGGTGTCGGGGTCGTTCGTGCCAGCCGGATTGATGAGCGTCCACTTCATGACAAGCACTCCTACGGGAGCAAGAACCGGAACCTCGGCGACGGGTCATGGGTCGGGTGCGTAGCATCGTCAGCGACAATGCGGGCAACGGGGAACAACAGCGACATCGGCCGGATCGTATTCGCCGATCCGTCTGCCGGGCTGTGCTGGAAGAAGGGAGATGTCATGACGTTCACCGCGCCGCAGTGCGGCTGGGAGTCCGTGACGAGTTGACAGCATTATACGCCCTCGGGCAGCCGATCAAGAGCAAAATGTTTCCCATCGCGCGGATTGTTGCAGATGGCGATCCGGGCAAGCTGCCGTGATTGTGCCGATCATCGTCCCGCGAAGCGCTCGGCGGCGGGTAGGGATCCTACAGACTTCACTCGGTAATCGAACGAGCGTCCGCCCCCTCACCCTGACCCTCTCCCCCGAAGACGGGGGCGAGGGGACAGGAAAGAAGACCGCGAAACCGCAAGCGTGCGCTGTCGATCTCTCGTGTCTTCCTACCAACTACCGACTATCACCTACCAACTCTCACGCCCCTTTTTTCTGGATCTTCGCCCATTCGTCCTTCAGCGTCACCGTGCGGTTGAACACCGGGCGGTCGGGCGTTGAGTCTTTGTCCGCACAGAAGTAACCGAGCCGCTCGAACTGGCACGTGAACCCCACGGGACGACCGGCAAGCGACGGCTCCAGCCGGGCGATGTTCACGATGACCTCGGACTCCGGGTTCAGATACTCCTTCCAGTCGCGGTCGTCGGGAATGTCGGCGACGTTCTCGATCGTGAACAGCGAGTTGTACAGCCGTACTTCGGCGTCCACGGCGTGGGCGGCCGAGACCCAGTGGATGGTGCTTTTCACCTTGCGGCCGTCCGGGGCGTGGCCGCCGCGCGTGAGCGGGTCGTAGGTGCAGCGGAGCTCGACGACGTTCCCGTCGGCGTCCTTCACCGCTTCCTGGCAGGTGATGAGATAGCCCCACCGCAGCCGCACTTCGCGACCCGGGGCCAGGCGGAAGAACTGCTTCGGCGGGTTCTCCAGGAAGTCGTCGTGCTCGATGTACAGTGTCTTCGAGAACGGCACCTTCCGCGTCCCCTGCGTCGGGTCTTCGGGGTTGTTGACGGCGTCGAGTTCCTCGACCTGATCGTCAGGATAATTCGTGAGGACCACCTTCAGCGGCTTCAGCACGGCCAGGCACCGCGGGGCAGTCTTGTTGAGATCCTGCCGGATCGCGTTTTCCAGCACGGCGAGATCGGTCAGGCCGTTGAACTTGGTGACGCCGATCTCCTCGCAGAACGCCCGCATCCCCGCGGGGGTGTAACCGCGGCGGCGGATGCCGGCGAGCGTGGGCATCCGCGGATCGTCCCAGCCGCGGACCATTTTTTGATCCACCAGTTCGAGCAGCTTGCGTTTGCTCATCACCGTATATGTGAGGTTCAACCGCGCGAACTCAATCTGCTGCGGGTGATACAAATCGAGGACGTCGATCAGCCAGTCATACAACGGCCGGTGGTTCTCGAACTCCAGCGTACAGATCGAGTGCGTGATTCCTTCCAGCGAATCGCAATAGCCATGCGTGAAGTCGTACAGCGGATAAATGCACCACGTGTCGCCGGTCCGGTGATGCTCGGCGTGACGGATGCGGTACAGGAGCGGGTCGCGCATGTTCATGTTGGGATGCGCCATGTCGATCTTCGCCCGCAGCACGTAGGTGCCGTCGGGGAACTCGCCGGCCCGCATCCGCCGGAACAGGTCGAGGCTCTCCGCCGCCGGGCGGTCGCGGTCGGGGCTGTTCTGCCCCGGTTGCGTGAGCGTGCCGCGCAGCTCGCGGATCTTGTCGACCGGCGAACTCTCGATGTACGCCAGCCCCTTCTGGATCAGTTGCTCGGCGTACTGATAGATCTGCTCGAAGAAGTCGGAAGCGTAGTACAGGCCGTCCCACTCGCAGCCGAGCCAGCGGACGTCGTCCATGATGGAATCGACGTACTCCTGGTCCTCCTTCGCGGGATTGGTGTCGTCGAACCGCAGGTTGCACTTTCCGCCGAACGCCTTCGCAAGGCCGAAGTTCAGGCAGATCGACTTCGCATGCCCGATGTGCAGATAGCCGTTCGGCTCGGGGGGAAAGCGCGTATGCACCCGCCCGCCGAACCGGTCCGAGCGGTTGTGCTCGTCGATGATCTCGTGGATGAAGTTCCTGGGGGCGTCAGCGGCGGCGTCCGTGGCCATGCGGGGCGGTCCTGGGGGCGGATGTCATTCGTCCTTGGTCCGTGGTCATTTGGGAAGACAACCGCGGGGGGTGCCACTGGCGAGGGGCTTCGCTCGCCAGTGCTCTTGCTGATGTCAGAGTGCGGATCGCAACATCTGAGTGCATCGAGAAGACACTGGCGGCCCAAAGCCGCCGCCAGTGGCACCCGCCG
>JAWXBB010000094.1:0-6098 GCA_034439795.1 Planctomycetaceae bacterium
GCTGGGCGGCATCGCGGACGCTGTCGGGATACTTCCGCAGCACGCCGGCGAGTTCGTCCGGCGAGACGCTGGTCGCCGCGTCCGATTTCGTCAAGGCGGTGACGAGCGCCTGTCCGACGACGGCGTCGGTGGAGCGGCCGAACGCCTTGATGAGGACCGGCAACACCAGCGGCCCCGCGGCATCGAGCGCGCCGGACAATCTCCGCAACTGCCCGTCCGACAGCGGCCCGTTGCCCAGCGCCCGGCCGATCGTCGCGTGGTGATCCGCCGTGGTCCCCTCCAACATCACAGACAACAGCGCGACGAACACGGCATCATCCAGCGGCTGCGGTTGATTGCCGAGGGCCACCACCGCCTCGCATCGCACGGTCAGCGACCGCTGCCCATCCGCGGCGATGGCCCGCAGCGCGGCGTCGTGTCCGGGCAACGACCGCTGCGTGACGACCCGCAGCGCCGCGAGCGCGATCGGTTCTTCGGAAGACACGAGCGCCGCGCTGACCAGCGGATTCCACGTCTCCGGCCACGTCGCGATCGTCGACCGTTGCACAACCTCCCAAACCAACCCGCGCACCACGCTTGCGGTTTCGCGGTCTTCCAACACCTCTTTGACGAACCCCTGCACCGCCGCATCCCCCAATTGCGCCAGCAAAAACGCACGCAGCGCATTGGCCCGATCCGCGCTCAATTCCCGTTCGCGGACCCACGTCTTCAGCAGCGACAACGTCGCCGCGGCCCACCCCGGCCGCCGGGCAATGACCTCCAACGCGGTCTGCTGCAACGTCGCGTCGTCGGCCAACAGCAGCGGAATCACCATCGCCTGCGTCAGCGGCGAATCGTCCATCTGATCGAGGGCGATGAGGGCGACGCGCTGCACGGCCGGTGATTTGTCATGAAGCAACGCGATGATCGCGCCGCTGTTTCGTTGTCGTTGAAGTGCGACAATCAATCCGTGCTCAGCATAGCGGTCAAAATCTGTCCGCATCGCAAGTGCGCCGAGTTTCGCGATGGAGTCGTCATCGAAGCTCAAGACTGATGTGCGTCGATCAAGACAGCGAGTGGACGCCAACTCCAGAAAGAGGCGCATGTTTGGAATGTTGTACTCGGTGACATGGTCCAACAACTCGCGAGTCATCGATTTCGGGATCGGCTTCGACCAGGTCCGCGCCGCAAGTATTGAGAGGATTGCACCTCGTTCAACATCACTCCGTGGCTTGTCCAGCAAGGTTGCGATTGCTTCAACGGCTCCCTCACGATTCTGGAATTCGGCTGCTCGCGAAAGTGAATAGGTTTGCCGTGCATAGACGCTATCAGTTGGCTTAAAGAACACCCATCCGCCTTTCGGCTCTTCTCCGCGCGCCATCCGGAGCAAGTGCTCATTAAGCCGCTTGGCGTTCTCTTCGATCGCACGAGCAGTCACGGCCGGGCGGCCATCCAGCAAATAGGCCGTGAGTGCATTCGTGTCAGCAGTCTTCCAATCAATGTCTCGTCCGCGCGGATCATCAACGCTTTTCCCGTCCGTCTTCCGCACGCGGTACACGCCGCCGTAGATTTCCGGCTTGGCGACGCGAGACGTCGGGCAGCCGTTCAGGAACCAGCCGCCGGTGTTGAGCACCAGCAATGACCCGTCCGCGTCCTCCAGCACGTCGGTCGGGTGGAAGTCGCCGTCGGCACACGTCAGGAATTCGTGAACGTCGGCGGTGAACGTCGAGCCGGCCCGCTTCAATTCGGCGTAGCGGACCTTGTGCGTGTTGAACTCGGTGAAGAACCAGCGGTCCTTGAAGCCGTCGCCGAAGTGGACGCCGCGGTACCGCATGATCCCCGAGCAGGCGACGTGGCCCAGATTGTGAATCGGGCCGAGCAGGCCGCCGGTCCATTTGAACTCGGCGACGCAATCGGCCTGATCTTCGCGGGGATAGACGCCCCCTTCGACCCAGTGCATGAGGCAATCGCCCCGGTCGCGGTACAGGATGTTGACCGTGCCGATGCACTCCCCCTCTTCGGTGAAATCGACCTCCACCGGGTTGTCGAACCCCCCGCCGGCGTGGACGCGGACGTCGCTGCCGTCGAGCCGGCAGGAATAGATGCGGCCCGCTTTGCCCTTGCTGTAGACGTGGCCGTCCTTGTCCTTGAACTCGTGCCCGTGCCGGCCCTGCACGATGTACAGCCGACCGGTCGGGCTGAGAAACGGTCCGTGGGTGTCGCAGGCGTTGCCGTTGAACCCGAAGCCGGTGAGGATTTCTTCGCGCTGATCGGCCTGGCCGTCGCCGCCGGTGTCGGTGAATTTCCAGATGCTGGGCGGACACGCGGCGTACAGCGACCCGCGATACCACAGGCACCCCTGCGGCAGCGTGATGTTGTCGACGAACTTTGTCGATTTGTCGAACACGCCGTCGTCGTCGGTGTCCTCCAGCCGCGTGATCCAGTGCGGCTTTTTGGCGAGCATGTCGTCGCGCTTGAGGTTCTCGCCCGACGATTCGCCGACGTAGAGGATGCCGGTCTCATCGAAACCCGCGAAGATCGGGCGATGCAGCAACGGGTAGCCCGCGACCTTTTCGATCGTGAAACCGGTGGGGACGACGGGTTCGGGAGGTTGCGCGGAGGTGGTGATCGCGCTCATGGTGAGAGAAGCGAAGAGAAGAGCGCGAAACCGCAAGCGTGACATGGGATGATTCCTGAGGAGCCGGGGCGTGTCGCCCCGGTCTTCGGTCTTCGCGATCGTGAACTGCATCGTCCGGGCCGACACGGCCCGGCTCTCAAGGAAACTCACCGTTCCGGCGTCCACCAAGCGTCGAGAGACTCCGTCAGCTTCTGCACCAGCTCGGGCTGCATCGCCGCCTGGTTGCGCTCTTCTTTAGGGTCTTCGAGCACGTCGTACAGTTCGGCTGCCGCGTCCTTGGCGGTCGGCACGATGAGTTTCCAGCGATTGTTCCACAGCGTCCAACGGTATTCCAGGCTCTTGGCGGGGCGGTCGATGTCGGCGACGTCGTGCTCGAAGATCTCGCCGAACAGCGCCGTGCGGTCGGACTTGCCGTTCTGCTTCGCGATGTCGAGCAGATCGCGGCCCGGCAGCGGCGACTGTGGCGTCACCCCGCAGGCTTTGAGAATCGTCGGGGCGATGTCGATCGAACTGACCGGCGTCTCGAACCGGCCCGGCGCAACGTGCCCCGGCCAGCGGACGAGGATCGGCGCTCGCAGGCCGCCGTCGTAGGGGGAGCGTTTGCTTTTCGGAGCGAAGCCGTTGGCGTCGGGGCGTTGAATCCAGCCGTTGTCGGTGACGAACACCACGAGCGTGTTGTCGCGCAGCTTCCGTTCATCGAGCATCTTCAGAATCTCGCCGACGTGTTCGTCCCACCATTCGCACATGGCGAGATATTTGGCGATGGTCAGCGGCCGGTCCGTGGTTTGATACTTCTTCAGCAACCGTTCCGGCGGGGTGTGCGGCGTGTGCGGCAACATCGGGGCGTACCAGATGAAGAACGGTTTGCCCTTCGCCTGATCGAGGAAGTCCGCGACCGGCTGGTTCCCCTCGCGGCCGATTTTGAGGCCGAGGTCGCCGTGCCGGCCCCCTTTGGCGGGGTCGCCGTGGGTCATGCCGTGGGTGAAGCCCCCTTCCTTGTAATTCCCTTCCCACCACTTGCCGGTCTGCAAGCTGAGATAGCCTTTCTCGCCGAGCCACTTGGGCAACGTGGGGAGACTGTGAATGTGTCGGAGCATCTCCTTCCGGTCGGTCCCTTTCGGCGGGTCGTTGCCGGAGATTTTGTGCTCATGCGGATACCGGCCTGTCATCAAAGTGGCGAGGCTGGGGCGACACAGGCTGCTGGGGACGTACCCGCGGACGAACGCGGCGCTCTCCCCGGCGAGCCGGTCCAGGTGCGGCGTCTGGATGACGGGGTGCCCCATGAAGCCGAAATCGGTCCATGCCTGGTCGTCGCCGAGAATGATGACGACATTCGGCGGGGTCTCGGCCGCCGTCGCATTGGAAATCGCCCAGCCGAGGCACATCAGTTGCGTAAGGACGATCAGGCGGTGCGGCATGGGTCGCGGTTCCTGGGGGAGGTCGGATTTCACAGCCCGGAGCGCCAGCGACGGCGGCCTTGGAAATAGCCAATTTTCAATGATCAAGGTTCAAGGAAGAGAAAACTCGCTGATCCAAATCTTCCTTGAACATTGAACTTGGTCATTGGCCATTTGTCCGCCGTCGCTGGCGCTCCGGGCTGTGCAGGCGGGACGGTGACAGTATATCCCGGCGGGATTCGATATGAACGGCCCTTCAAGGGGTTCGGTCGTTTTCCCGAACCAGAACGGAGTTGACACGGACGGCGACGGCCCGTTTAATTGCTGCCGGAATCCGACGGTGTCCGTTGCGATGGGATTCGACTCAAAGTCCGGGCCTGGCAAGTTCCCGAGGCAGCCCCTCAGAATCGCGGGCCGCACCGTCAGCGTACTAAGTCACACAGTTGCGAAGGAAGTGTCCATGCGGAAGAGTGCGACCTGGTTGGTGTGCGGCCTCGCGTTGGCGGGTCTCGTGGTGATGTCCGCCACGCGGCAAGCCGAAGCCCGGCCGGATTACCTCAACAAGGGGTTCATCCCCACGTACGAGAACCTCAAGGCCGAAGCTGAGAAGGTCAAGTGCGGCATCTGCCACTTCGGCGACAAGAAGACCGACCGCAACGACTACGGCAAGACGATCGCCAAGATCCTGGACGCGAAGAACGTCAAGGAAGTCGACAAGATCATCGAAGCGCTGAAGAAGGCTGAGAAGGAAAAAAGCTCGACCGAAGGGAAGACCTTCGGCGACCTGATCAAGGACGGCAAGCTCCCGGGCAAGAACCCGTAAGCCGCCCGACATCGACCATCACGACGATCGAACGAGGCCACCCCGCAACGGGTGGCCTCGGTTCGTTTTTGTCCCCGGTTAGCCGCGACCCGGAGGCTTTGCGCAGGGGAGCGCGGTGTCGAGCGCGCCAACCGCACCGTGCGTTCCACCCCGCGCTCCCCTGCGCAAAGCCTCCGGGTCGCGGCTAACGGGAGGTTGGTTACAATGGGGACGGTGATTTCCCCGCGACATTTCGTCGGATCGACCATCAATGCCCGCAACCCAATACTGGCTCTACAAATCCGAACCCTCGGCGTTTTCCATCGACCACCTCGCCAAGGCCCCGGAGCAGACCGCGCCGTGGGATGGCGTCCGCAATTATCAGGCGCGGAATTACCTGCGCGAGGCCCGCGTCGGCGACAAGGTGCTGTTCTATCGCAGTTCGGAAGAGCCGCTCGGCATCTTCGGGACGATGAAAGTCGTCCGCGCGGGGTATCCCGATTTCACGCAGTTCGATCCTCAGAGCCAATACTTCGATCCCAAAAGCCCCCAAGACAACCCGCGCTGGACGATGGTGGACGTGAAGCTGATCCGCAAGTTTGCCAAGCCGGTGTTGCGCGAGGACTTGACGACGAACGACGTGACCGCCGCCATGCTGGTCCTGAAGCGCGGCATGCGGCTGTCGATCCAGCCGGTGACCGCCGCCGAATGGGCCGCGGTGCATAAACTGGCAGGAGTGAAGCCGTAGCACAACCAGTGTCCCGGACGTTTGAAGCGTCCGGGACACTTTGCAACGAGGACACCATGACTGCGACCACAAGGCCCCGGCGAGTGATCGCACTGCTGGTTTTTGGCGGCGCGATCATCGCCGGAGCCGTCTGGTGGTTGTACGGTCGGGGAGCCGACGTCATGTCGAACAGCAATTCAATTCTGGTCATCGCGCCCTACGACTATGCGGGGACGTGGGTGTTCGACGATCCCGCCGTGGATCTGGTCAAGGAGCCGTTCGTCGCCGGCATTCCGGAGATGATCGACGATCTGGTGAAGGACATTCCGGACGCCAAAGCCGGCTTTCGGCTGCTGTTCTCGGCCCAGCCGTTTCCGGGACATCAGAAGGTGCTGACCTGGACCCGCAGCGACGGCACCGGCAACTACTACCAGCTCGACAACCCGCCGATGGAAGGCTGGATCTGCCCCGCGCTCTTCAAGTATTACGACACGCCGCCGCAGAAACTCTACGTGAAGGCGGAGGCCAAGAAGCGGTAAGAACTGTCTCACGCCA
>JAWXBB010000095.1:0-10210 GCA_034439795.1 Planctomycetaceae bacterium
ATCCACAGAGGCAAGCCGTAGACCAGGATGTGGCCCGCGGCCTTCTCGGTCGTCACAAATTGGAGGCCTGCCACGCAGAGGTAGCCGCAGACCGCCGCCGCGAGGGCCGCGCTGAAAACGGCGCCCGATTCGCGCCAGCGGCCTTTCAGCAGGTTGCCCAGCGTAGACAGGGTCAGCAACCGGTTCTCGCGCGCGGCCAGGGCGCCTCCCATCATTCCCACGATGAGCGTGAGGTGCTGCACGATCGAAGTAGATCCCGAGATGCCCGTCTGGAAGAGCTTGCGGAGGGTCGCTTCCACCAGGGGAAGAAGCATCATGGCCGCAAGGGCCACGGAGACGATTACATTTTCCGTCGCGGCGAGGCGACCCGGCTTCACGACTTGCCCTTGCGGTACTCCTGCAGCAGCCGCACCACTTCATCGAATATATCCGCGGGCACGATCTTGCCGCGAATCTGGGGATACAGCCCCTCGGCGAGTTTGCGCCATTCCGTTTCGACATCCGGAGTGGCCGCCTGGACCTTGAGCCCGTTCTTCTTCACGGTGGCCACCGACTCATTGCTCTCGGCGCGGCTCTTGGTCTTGATCTGGGCGCCGGCTTCCCTGGCCGCTTTGAGCATCGCGTCGACGCCTTCGATCATGCAGACGAGACCCTTGGTCTCCAGCATTCCCAGCGCTTTCATCGGTTCGGCCATTTGTTGCGGTTCCTTGTTGAGAGAGGCGGTTGGTTGAGCCAAGTGCTGAGAGCCAAGTGCCAAGTGTCAGACGTTGATGATTTCTCCGACACTTGGCACTCAGCCCTTGGCACTTGGCGTTACTTCGAGTGGCAGCCGCAGTCGTGCGGTTTGATGAGTTCCACGGACGTGGCATGCTCCAAATCGATCGCGTTGCCTTCGTCGGTATCGAGATGGACTTCCAGTTTGACCGTCGGGTCGGCCCGGACGATCAGGTGTTCGAGCGTGGTCGTGCAGGCGGCGGAGACCACGCGAAGGTGCATCGCGTCGCCGTTCTTCACGCCGTAGTGTTCGCAGTCTGAGGGGCCCATGTGGACGTGCCGCATCGCGCGGATCACGCCTTCCTGGAGTTCGACGACCCCCTTCGGGCCCATCAGCACGCAGCCTTGCGTCCCCTTCACGTCGCCGCTGATGCGCACCGGCAGGTCGATGCCCAGCGAGATGCCGTCGGTGAACGCGAGTTCGACCTGCGAGGCGCTGCGGCACGGACCGAGCACGCGGACTTCGGGCAGCATCCGCCGCCGGGGTCCGATGACCGCCACCGTTTGTTTCGCCGCGTAGTAGCCGTCCTGATACAGCCACTTCTGCGGTTCGAGTTCGGCCCCTTTGCCGAAGAGGATCTCGACGTGCTCCTGCGTGAGATGGACGTGCCGGGCGGAGATGTTCACGACCAGCGGATTGTGCTGCAGCGTCGGCGCTGCCGTCGCGGGGCTGAGGTGCCTGGTCAGCACCGAGCGCACGATCCGTTCGACATCGTCGCGGGTGTATTTCGGGGATAACGTCGTCATGGTGTGCATCCAAGGAAGCCCAGGGATAGCAATCCCTGGGCTTCTTATCATTCAACGATAGTCAATTCCGATCCCGCGTTGCGAATGGTCTCGCGCCACTTCTCGTCGAGGCCGTTGTCGACGAAGTAGCGATGCACCGTCGACAGCGGGCACAGATGCGCCAGCGCCGTGCGGCCGAACTTCGTGTGATCGGCGACAACCCAGACATCCTCGGCGGCGTCGAACATCTGCCGCTCGCAATCGACGAGCAGCGTGTTGCTGTTGAACAGCCCCCGCTCGGTGATTCCGCCGGCGCTCATGATCACGCGGCGGACGTGCAGCCCCTGAAGCGCCGCGGCCGCAATCGAACCGAGCGCGACGCCGGTCCGCGGGTAGAGGTAGCCGCCGATCAGGATGAGTTCGATCGTCGGTTGATTGACCAGCAGGTTAGCGATCGGCAGCGAGTTGGTCACGACCTGCAGCGACTTGCCGATCAAGCTGCGGGCGACCTCCAGCGTGGTGGTGCCGCCATCGAGCAGGACGGTGTCGCCCGGTTCGATCTGCTCGGCGACCGCTTTCGCGATCCGCTGCTTCTCGGACTGCGCCGTGGTGCCGCGTTCTTCAAACGGTGTCAGGTGCTCGCCGATGTAGGCCGCCCCGCCGCGGGTCCGGCGGATTTGACCGATTTCGTCCAGGCGTTCCAAATCCCGTCGGACAGTGGATTCGCTGGCCCCCAATCGCTCGACCAACTCCTGAAGAGACACAAACCCCTGTTTCTCAATAAGTTGCAGGATTTCATCCCGCCGCTGATCGAGCAACATGGCTGGCCCCGTCATTCGTGTCCGCTGAGCGATCACGCCGAAATCTCTCCGTAGTCACCGCACAATACCGACTCTGTGACGGATTGCAAGCGTCATTTCATGCAAAATCATTCACAATCAGTCAATTGACTGATGACGAGCGATCCATTCAACAACGAAAGCTCCGCGCAGACTCTCCAGTATGAACCTATCACGGCCAAATGATTGGGCCGCAAAATCGGCTCAGATTGCGGAGATTTCCCAGACGATGTTGCCTTTTGGCAACGTCTGTGCGGGCTGAAGCGGGCGAGCTGACGGATTCTGGCGTGAACCGACCAGCGACCGAAATCCCGCTCAAGCCAGCGGAATGTTCCGCGATTCCGGCTCCGGCAGGATCGTCACCCATTCGCCGGTGACGCGCAGTAGCCCCTCGGCGTACAGCCGGATGGCCTCCGGATAGGCCCGGCACTCCCCGGCAAAAACGCGGGCCGCCAGCGACCCGGCCGTGTCGCCGTCCAGCACGGGGACCGGTCGTTGCAGGATGATGGGACCGTGATCGTAGTTGTCGTCCAGAAAATGCACGGTGCAGCCGCTGAGCTTGCAGCCGCGGGCCAGGACCGCCTCATGCACGTGACGGCCGTGCATGCCCTGGCCGCAGAACGCGGGGAGCAACGACGGATGAATGTTCATCACGCGCAGTTGGAAGTCCGCGGGAATTCGCAGCAGGGCCAGGAAGCCTCCCAAGACCACGAGATCGGCCTGCACCGCGCGGCAACGCGCGAAGATCGCCGCGCTGAACGCCTCCAGCGTGCCGTGCGACTTGCGCGTGATGACCTCACACGGCAGACCAGCGGTTTGAGCCTTGGCAATGCCGCCGCAATCGGGACGGCTGGCGATCACCAGCGGAATTTCCGCATCGAGCACGTCTTGATCGATGCAGTCGACGAGGTTCACCAGCGTCGTCCCGCCGCCGGAGATGAGCACGACCAGGCGAATGGGACGATCCAGCGGTGCGACGGGCGGACTGGCGGTCATCACGAGTTCGCTTCCTGGCTGATTGTCAGTGATGCGGTTCCACCGACGGACCATCCGGTTCGAGGAATTCCTGCGGCGGGAACTGGTCGAAGTTCCGGCCGGGGACATTGTAACGGGCCAGCGACGACGTGGACTGCTGACTCGCCCGCCACACGGCCCAACCGCCGAGCAACGCCACGCACGTCATGGCGAGATACACCAACAAAGGAATCTCGGCGCGGGCCACGGCCACCTGTGCGGGCAACCATTCAATCTCACCGGCCAGAAACATCGGCGCCTTGCGAGGCGTGTCCTGCGCCTCGTAGCCGTACATCTTCAGGAAGTAGCCCGTCAACCGGACCTCTTCGAGGATGTCGCCGCCCAGGGGCAAGCCGGCGGGCTTCTTCGTGAACACCACGACCGCGGGATGGCTTTGCGAGTCGCTGGTGTAGAGCCAGCCCTCGTAAACCGTGTTGATCTGGAGGTCATTGGCACCGGCGTCGGCTTCGACGAGCTTGCGGAAGCGGCCCTGCAACGTCACCGGCCGGCCGCGGTAGTCTTGCGGATGCTGAAAGACGTCGACGAACACCGGGAACTCTTTCGGCGGCTTCGAGGCATGCTTCGGATCGGCGGCCTGACGCGCGGCTCGGAAAGCGGCGGCGTGCTGGGCGAGAATCTTGGCGTCAATCTGCTGGCACAGCCACAGCGCATAGAAGTACGCCGGTCGATCGTGGTACTCCAGTCCAAGCGTGTCGTCGCGCACCGGCCGGAGGAGCAGCGGATTGAGCGTCGCCCCGCCGTCGAGTGTCGCGGGAGTGTCGGGTGGGACGTCGAAGTCGTCCAGCGGCGCGTCTTCGGCGATCGGCGGCGATTCGACGGCGATCCCCGGGCGCACCCGAGTTCGCTGCGCATCGGCCGGCGACGCCATCACTCCCCAGAGCAGCCCAACAGCGATCAGGCGGAGAGCGATGACCGCGGGCTGTCGCATCGTGTTGCTCTCCGTAGCCAGTGGGACATGGACCGAACGGCGGATCGAATTTGACGGAACCGCCGCCATTATGCCCAATCTCCGCGGAAACGCGACCCTTCTTGTCGCAGACGCCCCCACCAATGACCACCGGCCGGTCTTCGCGGGGAAGACCGGCCGGCTGAGTCGCACAGACTGTCAGACCGGGGTGAGGCCCCCCGGCGCGGTTAGTAGGTCAGGACGGCGTCGATGCCGAAGACCGTCTGGTTGAACAGGTCTTCTCCCCCGCCTTGCGAGTTGACGTAGACAATGTCGTTGCCCGGCGACCACATGTGCCGGACTTCCGGCCGGATGACCAAGTTGGCCATCGGCTTGACATTCAGCCCGTAGGTCAAAGTGTAATAGGAGATGCTGTCGGCCTTGTACCATTCCTGACGAATACCGGTTTTCACGCGGTCGGTCACGTCGTAGAAGACGTAGTTCAACACGCTGACCGAATCGCGGGTGATCCCATTGACCGCGAAGTCGCTGGGCACGTCCTGCTGCAGGAACCCGAAGGGTCCGAGCGGCACAGCAATTTCGAGGTCCGTGCCGAGCACATCGAACTGATGCACGGAACTGATCCGGTCAGTCCACTTGTGGGTCAGGATCGAGCTGCTCATGAACCCGTTGCCCCGCCAGCCAAGGTCGCCCCAGGTGACCCCTTCGATGAATGTCGTGCATTCGTTGAACTTGTAGGTGAAGCCGCCGAGATAGCAGTTCCCACCGTCGTTCTGATCGAACCCGGTATCCCAGCCGAGCACCCAACCGTTCTGCAGCGACAGATTGTCGTTGACCTGATAGTTGGTCAGCACGCCGGTGTGATAGAACGGCTCGCTGTTGTACCACGTGAGCTGATGGCTGTAGAAGAAGTTCCCCGCGGGCGGAATCACCTCATAGCCCGTCGGCGTGTAGAAGTGGCCAACCTTCGCTGACACCTTGCCATAGGCGACTTCGCCGTACAACTGAGGGATGGCCCATTCGTAGGCCCCGTGATCGAAGCCGTTGAGGAAGTCGAATTCGCCGGGATCGTTGCCGAATGACTGGCCTTCATTGCCGTCCACGCCGTACATCAAATCGGCGCTGCCGCCGAAGTCGAGGCCGTTGCTGCCGTCGGCGACTTTGCGGAGGTAGAAATACTGCTGGTTGAGATTGAGGCGGTCCCATTCGTAGCGGTCATCCAGGAAGATCGCGTTGCCGGTGAACGCGCCGTCCGGATTGTTGGAGTAGCCGAACTGCGTCCAGCCGCCGACTTGCCAACCGTTGGCCGGCTTGCAGGGGTGGGCGAGCGCGCCTTGCAGCGGCCAGGGATCGCCCAGCTCACGCTGGCCGCCACCGCAGCCGCCGTTGCAACCGGCGTTGAACACGGCGTCGGGATTGCAGACGTCGGCACAGGCCGACGGCGCGGCACAGGCAGCCGGAGCGCAGCCGCCCGGATTGAGATTCTTCAACTGGGCGGCAGCATCGGCGAAGACCTGATCGCACTGCTGACAGTTGGGGGAAGACGGCGTGCAAGAAGCCCCCGGGGTGCAGGCCTCGGCAGCGAACAACGCGCCGCTGACCAGCATGCCCGCCGTTCCGAGCACCATGGACGCCCCCGCGCCCAACAGGCTCGAGAACCGGATTCGACGTGAATTTTGCATCTGAAACTCCCTATTTCGTCTGCGCGACTGTTCCGAATGTGGCTGGCAATCCGTTCCCGGGATTGCGTACAGGGCCGACCTTCCGACCCGTGCCGAAACAAGCGGCAACAACGTCTTCGCCGACTTCGCCGCCTGTGCCGACCCCGTACGGCCCTACGGTTGAGCGCGATCAGGCCATCAGGTGTCTCTGGCAAGATCGGCGCGAACCCTACACCCCTCACAGGAATTGAGTTGAACAGTGCATACGTGATCGAATACGGAGAATCTCACTAACCGGCAGACTCTCCGCAGTCTTCCCGATGTCTGTGACCGATTCTGACTGGTCGTCTGGCAGAAACCACGGAAGCCGACCGCAAGCTCATTGGAAACAACCAATTACATCAACAGTCCGAGACCCGTTCCTGGCGGCCGCACAATTGCAGCCGCGGCACGAGACAGGGAAATGACTGGCTTGGCTTTCGTCCTGTGGCTTTTCGTTCGCGGACGCACCACAATCGAATCGAGACCGGTCCTGAAGAGACGATTGGCTGTGCAGACATGCTGATCAGCGGGCTGATTGCCGTCGTGTTGTTCCAACCGAATCCGGTGGCAGACCTTCCGCCGAAGGCCGAGGCCATTGCGCAGCTGGTCGAGCAACTGGCCGACCCCACGCTGGCCGTGCGACAGGAGGCCGCCCGGCAACTCGAAGCGTCCGGGCCGCGCATCCTGCCATTGTTGCCCGAGGCCACCACGCTGGTCTCCGCGGCGGCTCGCCAAGCCGTGGAGCAGATTCGGAACCAACTCGAACGCCGGCTCGTCGCAGATTCACTGAAGGCGTCCTTCGTGAATTTGGACGGACAGCACACGCCGCACGCCGCGCTGGCGGCCATCGCCCAACAGACGGGCAACACGGTTCATGCGGCCCCGGCATTCGTGACCACAATCGAGCGTGATGTGACCTGGCAGCAGACTCCGTTCTGGACCGCGATTACTCAACTCGCCGACGAAAACCAGCGCCGGTTGGTATGGAACCGGGAGGCCGAGCGGTTCGAGTTGGTGACGCGGCAAGTCCATCCGTTGGACGTCGCTGCGACGACATCGGGGCCGTTTCGCATCGCGGTCCGGCAGGTTGAAGTGCGCGAGATCGACGACCAACGGTTGCTGCGTCTGATCTGTGCCTTGCAAGCCGAGCCTCGTTTGCAACCGCTGTTCGTACAATGGCCGCTGCGCGACTGGTCGCTAAAGGCGGAGGGTCGCGAATCGCCGCCGTGGAATCCCGACGCTGTCATCGAGTTGCCGTTCGCCGAACGGAGCAGCGAGATCACGCTCGCGGTGGACTTTCGCTGGCCCGTCGACAAGCCGCCCACGGCCTGGTCGCTCGCCGGCCGTTGCACGGTTCACCTGGCGGCGGGACGCGAACCGCTGGTCTTCGCCGGATCGCAACTGCGCCGCGGCGTGATCCAGCGCCGCCGCGGCATCACGGCCCAGATTCGAGAGGTCCGTTTCGACGCCGTGTCCCCCGAGATGCAGCAGGCGCGGGTGCGGATCATCGTGAACTACGATCGCGGCGGTCCAGAGTTCGAGTCGCACCGCATGGGACTGTTTCATCGGTCCGCATGGCTGGAGAACGAAGTTGGCCAGCGGATTCCGTTCACGGGCATCGAGATCGTCGCCGAGGCCGATGGCGGGCTGGCGGTTGAATATCGATTCGCTGAAATCCCCGCTCCGGCGACGCAGTACCGCTTCGTGTATGAAGCGCCGACCTTGCTGCTGGAGGCGCCGGTCGAAGTGCGAATCGACGCGCGTTGACGGGCGCGAAACCGCAAGCGTCATCCCACAGGCGCTTGCGGTTTCGCGCGTCTTCTCTTCCCTCTTCTCCGAAAACGAGAACAGTCGCTGGCGAAAGTGCAAGTCTGCGGCTATGGTATTGACGGGGAATCTGGCGCGAAGGAGGGAGACTGAGTGCGTCATCGGGTGGCCAGGAGGTAGCCGCCCGGTAACCGGCCCAAGGGTCTGTTTCCCAAGAGGAGCGCACGGCCATGATGTGCCCGTTCTGTCGGCACGACGAGACGAAAGTCATTGATTCACGGACGAGCCAGGATTTCGTGATCCGCCGCCGGCGCGAGTGCCTGCGCTGCGAGCGCCGCTACACCACCTACGAGAAGATCGAAGATTCTCCGCTCAAGGTGGTGAAGAAGGACGGCTCGCGGGTTCCCTTCGACCGGGACAAAATCAAGGCGGGCCTCGAAAAGGCCTGCTATAAGCGGCCGATTTCTGCCGAGATGCTCGAGCAGGTGATCGCCGAGATCGAAGCCGACCTGTACGAGAGCTTCGACCGCGAAGTCCCCAGCCGCTACGTCGGGGAAAAGGTGATGGAACACCTGCGGAACCTCGACCACGTCGCGTTCGTTCGGTTCGCGTCGGTCTATCGCGAATTCAAGGACGTCAACGACTTCGTCGAGGAACTCGAACCGATCCTCCGCGGCATGCCCCGATAGCGTCGCAACAGACACCGGGGCAATCTGGGTTCGCTGGGTAGCCCTGCGAATCTCATGAGGCGTCGTATTTGTGAGAACTCAAACTTTCCCCTGAGATTTCTTTTGACGGATTGATTTCGTCAGGCTAGTAATAAGCACGGATGAAATCGTCTCGCCGCGGAGATCGGCGAGTTTCCTCCGAGTTGTGAAGTGCGGGTCACTCGAACTTTGTTCGCGTTGTCGGACCTCCGTTCACGAGACTGACTGGCCAATCAAGGATGCTTAGCCCCGTCTGCTACAGCCCGCAGGTTCAGCCCGCTTCGTCGGCTCGGACGAAGTCGCTCAGGCTGTGCCGTCAAGGCTTCGTCCTGTCGCGGGCCGCTGTTGCCTATGCATCGCCGGCCCGTTGGAGAAAATGCTCCGCGGTTGTTTCTGCAAGGATGCCTTCGGTTCTGCGCTCGAGCAAGGAGGTTGACAGCATGGCGATCGGCACACTTTCCGCACCCCGCCCCTCAGTGGAGGATCGCATCGCGCAGGTCGTTCGGACCCGCACCGGCGGCCGCATCCGGGGACTCTGCATCTGCATCCAGGGGAACCGCCTCGTCATCAGCGGCGAGTCGTCCACGTTCTACGACAAGCAACTGGCCTCGCACGCGGCCCTCGAATCCGTCGAGGCGTTCATCGTGCAAAACGATCTGATTGTGGGATGAGTCCCCGTACACCTGTCACTCCAAAGTAGACCGGTCACTCCGTGACCGGAATGAGTCTCGCGTTCCGCGTTGAAGACCTTCGACTCGCGGAGTGACTCGACTACTTTGCGGGCTCACCGGACGGGGGCTTTGTGGTCGGTGGCGTGGGAAACAACTGCTCGAGGTACTGCCGCGTCACGTCTTCGGGTTCGACGCTCTCCGGGGGCGTGAACTCGAATTCCCGCGGATCGACGGGGCCGTTGAGCACGACGCTGGTCAACCGCAGATCGAGCAGCGGACGGTAGCCTTCGCCGTCGGCCTGTTGCTTCAGGTACACGATCCGCTCGGGGAACAGCGTGTCTTGGGCGAGATAGACCCGCACCGCATCCGGGATATGCGCCGGCAACTTGGCAGCCGCGTCGCCCCCCGTCAGTTGTCGCAGGAACTCCGGCCGCCACTTGCCGGACACCATCCAGAATTCGCGATCCGACAGCGTCTCGGCCTTCACCGATTGAAACTGCATCGACCGCGACAGCGACGTCAGCAGCGCGGGCAAGCCTCCCAGCGCGAGATCGATCGCCGCCGTCCGTTCCGGCCGGCCTTTCGCCTGATCCATCGCAGCCAGAATCTGCCGCACGTCGCGACGGGTGACGCGCATCGATCCGGGCAACTCGGTGACGCTCCACAATCGTTCGCCGTCGCAAACTTCGAGCAGCGATCCCTGCACGCCCCCCGACAGCTTCACCTTCAAGTTCAACCGCAGCTTCAGCCCCGCGCTGACATAGCTGCCGCTCATGCGGAACGGCGGCTCCTTGATCGCCACGACCTCCTGCAAATCGGCCCGAATCTGGCTGTGCGACAGCAACCGCTGATGCGCGGCGGCCAGCAGTTCCGTGGCATTGGGCGTCGCGGGAGCCGGGTCTTGCGCACCCGCGACGCCGCACAGCATGGCGAACAGAGCCGCAGACACCACCACCCATAAGGACCATGAGTTTCGCTTGGTCCCCTCGCCCCCGTCTTCGGGGGAGAGGGCCAGGGTGAGGGGGCCGAGCGCTCCTCCGATGGGCAATTGTGGCTCGCAGCTTCCGCCGGATCGGCGATC
>JAWXBB010000096.1:0-11595 GCA_034439795.1 Planctomycetaceae bacterium
ATTCGGCATCCGTCACGTCGCTGGGATACGACTTCCGTGTCGTGCTCATGCACGCAAGGTCAGCAGCATCCGACAAATAAGTCAATAACAGGCTCTAGACCGTGGCAAACTGCCTCTGCTCGCTGATTGGTACACCGGGTCATTGGAAGTCGGCGCCGGCAAGTGGGATGCGGTCAACGGCTGGGAACGATTGATGACGCTGCAAATCGAACGCGGCCTCGTTCAATCCCTGACGATCGAACGCCATCAGAAGTCCAGCATCTGGCGGAGACGGAGCGACGCCGGAGAAACGGTTCCCCTGCTCGGAATTCCCGTGGAATGACCAATCCGCGGGGATGAGTTGCACGCGGTGCGCCCGACGGGGACACTCGGGCGATGACTGACGCCGCCGTTTCCGTATCGCCCCCCCGCCTGCCGCTGGTTGGGCAGATCGTCGCGTGGGCCTCGGCCGTGGCGATCTGCGGATGGTTCGGCGTGTGGGATCTCGTCGCCGAGTGGCCTGCCGACATCGCGTGGGCGGAACTCGGTTGGCTGCTGCTCGCGCCGCTGGCGTGGGGGTTGGTGCTGACGGGGTCGCGGATCAGAGCGAAACCGCAAGCGTCTGTTTCACACGTTTCGATACCACGCTTGCGGTTTCGCGAAGATTTCTTCGCCACGGTCGCCATCGCCGCTCTGGCATGGACGATGTGCTGGGTCACCGGTCAACAGTTGAGCGGGTTGCCGCCGGCCTATCATGACGAGTACAGCTATCTCTTTCAGACGCAGAGCATCCTTCATGGCCGATGGACGTGGCCGGGGCATCCCACGCATCCGGAACTGTTCGACCAGATGCATGTCCTCAACGAAGGCCGCATGGCCAGCCGGTATTATCCCGGCACCGGATTCTGGCTGGCCCCGTGGCTCGCAATGGGGCAGCCGTATGCGGGGCAGTGGTGTGCGGGGGCGATCGCCGCGGCGTTGGTGTACTGGATCGGCCGCGAACTCGGCGGCCGACGGGCGGGCTGGTTCGCGGGGATCGCATTCGCGGTCGCGCCGGGGCCGGCGCTGTTCGGCAATCTGCTGCTGGCCCATCATCCGACGCTGCTGGCATTGATGCTGTTCCTGTTCGGCATGACGCGCGCCCAGCGCACGTTCGCCGGGACGGACTTCACGATGGCGGGGATCGGTCTTGCGTGTGCGATGTTGTGCCGGCCCGCGACCGCGGCGGGGTTTGCGCTGCCGCAGGGGGTGTGGTGTGTGGTGCAATTGTTGAAGTCTCTGGCCCCCTCGCCCCCGTCTTCGGGGGAGAGGGTCGGGGTGAGGGGGCGAGCGCTTCCCGGCGTGTCCGAAAACAATCCCAATGACGAGAGCGTTTCGGAGCGCTCGGCCCCCTCACCCGATCCCTCTCCCCCGAAGACGGGGGAGGGGGGACCGAACAGAATTGCCCCGATGCTGCTCGGTCTCGGTCTTCCCTTGCTCGTGGGACTCGCTGTGATGCTCAGCTACAACCGCGTGGTGACGGGAAACTGGACGACATCGCCATATCAACTCTACACGGATATCTACACACCCCGGCACGTTTTTGGGTTGAACAACGTCCTCCGCGGCGAACAGCATCTCGGGCCGAAAGTGCTCGACGATTACGACCGCTGGGCCGAGAACCTGACGCCGCCCTTGGCCTGGGTCAACACGCTGAACCGGCTGATCATCAGCGGGCTGTGGACGCTGGACCTGCCGCTGCTGGCGATCACGGCGGTGCTGTCGCTGGTCAGCGCGATCACGTTGCGCGACCGCTCGGCCTGGCTGCTGGCGAGCATCGTGTCGCTGCACGCGATGCACTGGCCGTACTGGTACGTCGGCATCATGGGCTGGCATTACGTGTTCGAGACCGCCCCGCTGTGGTGCCTGTTGTTCGGCGTTCTCTCGTCGCGACTGATCGGACAATGGTGGGCTGACCGGCGGGTGTTGTTGCCGGCGTGGTGGTGCGGACTGCTGGTCATCGCGTGGCTGGGGATGTACGTCCCCGTGTCCGAAACGTGGCCCGCGCGGTGGGTGAACGGCGTGGCGTCGATCCGGTATCCGCGGCGGCAGCACGCCGAGTTCCGTCGTTGGCTGAAACAACGCATCGGCGACGAGCCGGCCCTCGTGCTGGTGGACGCCGGGGCGCAGAACCCGCATCTGGACCTCGTGGTCAACGACGCGGGCCTGTCGGGACCGTTGTTGCTCGGCCGCTATCGACCGGGTCAAACGAACCTGGACGAGGTCGCCGCCGCGTTCCCCGACCGGGTGGTGTATGTCGTGCGGTGGGAACAGCGGGAGTTGGAGCGGGTCAGTCTCCAGGCCGGACATACCATCGATCAGTGACGGGAGCGTCCGGCTCCCTGTTGGAGTCCAGCCTTTAGGCTGTGCCTTCAACGCGGTGAAGGCGAAAAGCACAGCCTAAAGGCTGGACTCCAACGGGGCTCACGACGCCTTTTTGCGTGGCGTCTTCTTCGCGACCTTCTTCGTCGCGGCTTTCGGAGCGCTGCTGCGGGTGCTGCGTTTCTTGCCGCCGCCTTTGGCTTCGCGTTCGGCGAGCAGGACGAGGGCTTCGTCGAGCGTGATCGACGTCGCTTCGCGGTCTTTGGGGATCGTGGCGTTCGTCTTCTTGTGCTTCACGTAGGGGCCGTAGCGGCCCTCGAAGATTGCGATCGGTTCCTGATCGTCGGGGTGCTTGCCCAACTCTTTGAGCGGCGTCAGGACCGCTTTGACTTTCGCCTGGCTGAGGAGCTCGCAGGCCCTGGGCAGGTCCACGGTCAGGATGTCGTCGGTCTTGTCGAGCGATTTGTACGTCTTCTCGTGCAGCACATACGGTCCATACATTCCCATGCCCGCTTTGACGACGTGGCCGGTTGTGGGATGCTGGCCCAGCGTTCGCGGCAAATGGAGATATTTCAGGGCGTCTTCGAGCGTCAGCGTGCTGGCGTCGCGGGTCTTGGGGAGGCTGACCCGCTTGGGCTTCGTGCCGTCTTCCCCCTGTTCGCCGAGTTGCAGGTAGGCTCCGAACGGGCCGTTCTTGAGGTAGACCGGCAGGCCGCTGTCGGGTTCGATGCCCAGCGATTGCGGGCCTTGCTGCTTTTTGAGGATGAGGTCGTCGGCAAGCTCGTTGGTGACGTCGGCCGGGGTGATGTCGGGGGGGAGCGACGCGGTGACGGTTTCGCCGTCCCGTTGCGTTTCCAGATACGGCCCGTACTTGCCGACGCGGATGTTCGCCGTGAGGCCGTCCAGCTTCAGCGTGCAGGCTTCGCGCGGGTCGATGGACTCCTCTTGCGCTTTCACGGATTCATCGAGGCCGTCCTTGCCGGAGAAGAAACGCTGCAAGTACGGCAACCGTTCGGCTTCGCCGTTGGCGATGTCGTCGAGTTGTGATTCCATCTTGGCCGTGAAGCCGAGGTCCACGAGGTTTGGGAAGTACGTCTCCAGCAGCCGCGTGACGGCGAGCGCGGTGAATGTGGGCGTGAGCTGGTTCCCCTGCTTCACCACGTAACCGCGGTCCTGAATCGTGCTGATGATGGAGGCGTACGTACTGGGGCGGCCGATGCCTTCCGCTTCCAGCGTGCGGACGAGCGTGGCTTCGGTGTACCGCGCGGGGGGCTTGGTCTCGTGGCCGACGGCGTCCACGGCCTGGCATTTGAGCGATTCGCCATCCGACAGCGGCGGCAACGCGGACTCCTGGTCGTCGAGTGCGGCTTCGGGGTCGTCGCTCCCTTCGACGTAGGCCCGGAAGAAACCGGCGAACTCGACGTGCCGGCCGGTCGCCTTGAACTCGGCGTCGCCGACGGTGATGGTCGCCGTCTGGAAACGCAACTGTGCTTCGGCCATCTGCGTGGCGACGGTTCGCTTCCAGATCATCGCGTAGAGCGCGGCTTCGCGGCCGGCGAGGCCTTGTTCCTCGGCGGTCTTCATCTCGGTGCCGGCGGGGCGGATGGCTTCGTGGGCCTCCTGGGCGTTCTTCTGCTTGGTCGTGTACTGGCGGACTTCGCCGAAGAGGTATTCGTCGCCGTAACGGTCCTTCACGCAGCGTCGCGCGGCCTGAATGGCTTCCTGCGACAGGTTCACGCTGTCGGTACGCATGTAGGTGATGAAGCCGTCTTCGTACAGCCGCTGGGCGGTCTGCATCGTCTCGCGGGCCGACAGGTTCAGCTTGCGGTTGGCTTCCTGTTGCAGCGTGCTGGTGGTGAACGGGGCGTACGGCTTGCGGTTTTGCAGACGGGACTCGACACCGGCCACCAGCCAGGGTTGCGTGCGGACGCGCTCCAGCAGCGCTTTGGCTTCGGTCTCGCCGAGCAGCAGGACGTCGGCGTCGGGCTTGAGCTTGCCGGTGTGTTCGTCGAAATCGCGGCCGGCGGCGACGCGGCGACCGCCGATGGTCGACAGCGTGGCGTCGAACGTCGCGCCGTCGTGATTGGCGAGCGTGGACTTCAGATCCCAATACGTTCCCTTGCGGAACGCGAGCCGTTCCAACTCGCGCTGCACCAGCACCCGCACGGCGACCGACTGCACGCGGCCGGCGGACAGCTTCGGGGCGACCTTCTTCCACAACAACGGGCTGAGCGTGTAACCGTACAGCCGATCGACGACGCGGCGGGTCTCCTGGGCTTCAATCAGATGTTCGTCGAGCTGACGCGGGTTTTTGATGGCGTGCTGAATGGCTTCCTTGGTGATTTCGGAGAAGACCATCCGCTTGACCGGGACTTTGGGCTCCAGCAGTTGGGCCAGATGCCAGCCGATGCTCTCCCCTTCGCGGTCTTCGTCGGTGGCGAGAATCAGTTCCTGGGCGGTTTTCAGGGCGTCTTTCAGTTCCTTGACGATCTTCTTGCGTTCCTTCGGCACGACATACAGAGGTGCGAACCCCTGCTCGACGTTGACCGCCCACTTCTTGACCCACGGCTCTTTTTTGAGCTCCGGGGGGAAGTCTTCGGCGCTATTCGGCAGGTCGCGGACGTGGCCCATGCTGGCCATCACGATGTAATCTTTGCCGAGGTAGCCGCCGATTTTCTTCGCCTTGGCGGGCGACTCGACGATCACCAATCCCTTGTGCGGTTTCGCTGCCACCGTGCCATCCGTATGCTAGAGCGCCGCCGGAACCAGCGGGTGCCGTTGACCTTGTGTCTCACCCTGCCGAAGCTACAATGCGACGCGGCCCATTGTTCGACAGTTCTGACCATGCTTAGAGCATTGCCGGACGGTCTGTCAAGGGTCTTGCCCCGAACGGGCGGGGGACGGTGCGCGGGAAAAGTCCCGCCGCCGGGGCACCGTGGCATCAGGAATGGCACCAGGAATCAGTCTCGATGCGCAACTCGCCGTTTGCGATTTTTCGCCGCAATCAACGCCAGTTAATGGTCGTGGTGACCGGGCTGGCGATGTTCGCGTTCATCTTCCTGGACGACTCGATTCTGCGCGGCGGACAGCTTCCGCGAATGTTGGGCGTGGTGTTCGTCGCGCTCGTGTGCGCGGGCGGGCTGTGGGTGATCGGCGCGCCGCGCGGCAAGGGAAACGAATGGGCCTTGTACGGTGCGCTGCTCGGCGCTGTGGTCGCGTTCTTCGGATTGCGGGCGCAGACCAGCGGCGGCGTGGTGGTGGAGACGTCGATCGGCAGTTTCACCCGCGAAGAGTTCCGCGAGATCGCCCAGCGCCGGGCCGTCGCCAACCGCTTCGTGATGAGCGCCGCCCCCGGCCAGTCCCAGGGGTTCGGCAACCTCGACGATCAATCGCTGCTGCAACGCACGATCCTGCTGCACGAAGCCAGGACCCGCGGCATCTCGGTGTCGGACGAAGGGGTGCTGGACTTCATCAAGAAGATCACCGACGACCGCCTGGCGCTCGACAACTATCAGGAGATTCTCCGCGACCTGGGAATGCCCGAGGCGGAACTGTTCAACATTCTGCGCGAGGAACTGGCGGCCCAGTTGGCGCTGCAGATGGATTTGCCGCCGGCCCAGCAATCGGGCATGGGCACGCTCGAAACGCCGCTGACGTTCTGGAAGGAATTCCAGATGCTGCAAGTGCGGCAATCGCTGGAGGCCGCCGCGGTGCCGATCGGGCCGTTCGTCGCCACGGTGCCGGAGCCGAAGGACACCGAGTTGGCGATCTGGTTCGAAAGTTACAAAAGCAAACTGCCGTCGGCCGACGGCCAACCGGGCTTCCTGCAGGACCGGCAGGTGAATCTGGCCTACGTCGAGGCGGACTTCGAGGCGTTCGAGAAGAACGTCCCCGAGCCGACCGACAGCGAGATCGCCGAATACTATGAGACCAACAAGGAAGCTCTCTACCAAGTGCAGGATTTGCCCGACCTGCCGTCGCTGACGCCGTTCCTCGACGAGCCGGCCTCGGCGTTGCAGCCGGCCAACGTCCAGCCCGCGGCCCCCGCGCCGCCCGATGCGACGTTGCCTCCGGCACCAGACAAGCCCGAAAACGGTGCGGCCGCGCGCACGGTGCCTGACGTGCCGATCAAACTGGTCTCGTTCCAGACGGAGGCGGACCCCAAGCTGGCGGAACCGGAAAAACCTGCCGTCGAGAAATCGGCGGACGAGCCGAAGTCCGAACCCCCGGCCCCGACATCGAAGCGCGATCTGCAACTGCTGCCGACATTGTCCGGAATGCCCTCGCTGCCGCCGTCACCCGGCGCCAAGGCCGCGGAAGAACCCAAGTACAAGGAACTGGACGACAACCTGAAGTCCGAGATCCGCGACCGGATGCTCCGCGTCCGGGCCTTCGAGGCGATGGGGAACGCCACCGATCGGGCGCTCGACGAGATGACCCGGCTCGCCGACAAGTTCCTGGCCGCGATCGAACCGGCGGAGCAGAAGAAGGTGGCTGACGAAATCACCGAGTCGATCAAACGCTATGCCGCGGCGAACCATCTGGACTACAAAGAGACCGGCCCGATGACGCAGAACGAACTGTTCTCGTCGACCTCCGAGACGATCGGCGCAGCTCAGGAGCCGTCGGCCAATCCGTTCCAACGCGGCAGTTCGGTGGCCGAGGAAGCCTTTGACGGCGATGTGACGTACTATCCCAAGCGGGCCGACTCAGTCCTGCGGGACAAGCGGTATGCCTACTGGAAGATCGCCGACGTTCCGGCCCGCGTCCCGGAGTTCAAGGACGTTCGCGATAAGGTGGCCGAAGCATGGAAGCTGGACCAAGCCCGGCCGCGCGCCGAGAAGCGGGCGAAGGAATTGGCGGAACTGATCGAGAAGTCCGACAAGCCGGTCGCGGAGACGCTGTCGGGGCAAACCGTGACGGGTGCGACCGACAGCGACGCCGTCACCGTTCGCGACACGCCGCGGTTCAGTTGGCTGAACATGCCCCGCAACCTGCCGTTCCAGTTCAACCCGATGTTCAGCCCGCCGCCGGAACTGTCGCCGGTGGACGGCATCGAGGGGGCCGGGCAGGACTTCATGAAGAAGGTGTTCGAGGATCTCGGACCGGGGGATGTGGGCGTGGCGCCCAATCAGTCCCGGTCGGTGTTCTACGTCGTCAAGGTGAAGCAGCGCGACGCCACGCCAACCCAGGGGGAGGAAAACCTGGGCCTCAAGGCGTTGCAGCAGCAGTTCCTGGTCACCGGCCGCACGGGCTTCGCGCAAGGGCCGTACATGTATCTGAACCGCGACCGGTTGATCTCCCTGCTGAACGACTGGCGGACGACGTACGAACGTGGTTACGACGTCCGTTGGAACAACGCCGAGAGGGACATGGAGCAGCCGGAATAGGCTGTCTTCGTTGGAGTCCAGCCTTTAGGCTGCCTGGGCTTTGGCAGGGTCACGGACGAAAGCCGGAAAGCACAGCCTGAAGGCTGGACTCCAACGGCGGCTGGCTGGACAACCTCCAACGCGGGCCGATAAAACGACGTATCAAGAATGACGCCGCCTTTGGCGTATTGCCGGGCGGATGTGCTGTTTTCCGTGAGAAATGCTTCCATGACTGACAGTTCCAGCCGTGCCGACGCCGCCGGTCAGGCGATGATCGAAGCGATCGGCCTCAGCAAGTTCTACGGGGCGTTCGCCGCCACGCAGAACGTGACGTTTTCGGTCCCGCGGGGCCAGGTCTGTGCGTTTCTGGGGCCCAACGGCGCCGGGAAATCGACGACCATGAAGATGCTGTCCGGGTTCCTCGCCCCGTCGGAGGGGAAGGCCCGCATCGGCGGATTCGACGTCAGCACCGATCGGCTTTCGGCTGCGAATCTGCTCGGCTATCTCCCCGAAAACGGCCCGCTGTACCTCGAAATGACGCCGTCCACGCTGCTGCGGTTCATGGGCGACGTCCGCGGCATGGAGTCGGCCCGATACCGCGATCGTGTGGAATACGTCGCCAACAAGTGCGCCCTCCGCAGCGTCTGGGGCAAGCCGATCGGCAAGCTGTCGAAGGGCTATCGGCAGCGCGTCGGCATGGCGCAGGCCCTGTTACACGACCCGCAGGTGCTGATTCTCGACGAACCCACCAGCGGCCTCGATCCGAATCAGACGCACGAGGTCCGCGAGCTGATTCGCGGACTCGCGAAGACCAAGACCATCCTGCTGTCGACGCACATTCTGCAGGAAGTCAAAGCGGTCTGCGGCCGCGTGATTCTGATCAACGAGGGCCGGATTGTGTTCGACGGCCCGACGGAAGACATGGAAGCCGGCCAGCGGACGATGGAAACCCGCTTCCGCGAATTGACCGGCGCCGCGTGATGTTGCCGCCCGCAGTCTGCTGATGTGATCCCGCCTGGCTCCCGCCGCCCGACCCCCATGCTGTTGAGTTCGAGGAACGTTGGACGATGTTGCGAACCCATGTGATTTTCTCGGTGTTCCGCCGCAACTTCTGGAGCTACTTCTCCGGAGTGATCGGTTACCTGTTCATCGTGGCGTTCGTGCTCGCCGGAGCGCTGCTCGCCTTCCGGGAAGAGTTCTTCACTGACAACCTGGCGAATCTCGACAAGCTCAACACGTTCTTCCCGCAACTCCTGTTGTTCATCGTCCCCGCGATCACGATGGGGGCCTGGGCGGAAGAGAAGAAGCTCGGCACCGACGAACTGCTGTTCACGCTGCCCGTGTCGGATCTGGAAGTTCTGCTCGGCAAGTACCTGGCCGTGGTCTCGGTCTACACCGTCGTGCTGCTGTTCTCGCTGACGAACTGCCTGGTCCTGGAATGGATCGGCGACCCGGACTGGGGCCTCATCACGGCGACCTACTTCGGCTACTGGCTGGCGGGCTGTGCGCTGCTCGGTGCGGGAATGGTCGCGTCGTTCCTGACGAGCAGCAGCACCGTGGCGTTCGTGCTGGCCGCGCTGCTGTGTGCGGTGCCGGTTTACATCGGGTCTCTGCCGATGCCCGTCGGCATCAAGACGTGGCTCGGGCACGACCGGCTGTTCGACCAGCTCAGCATTCCCTATCAGTTCGAGCAGTTCGGCCGCGGGTTCTTCCCGCTGACCGCCGTGTTCTACTTCGTCTCGTTCGCCGCCTTTATGCTTTACATCAACCTGGTGCTGATCGGTCAAAGGCACTGGTCCGGCGGGGCGAAGGGAACCAACATGGGTTGGCAGTACCTGGTGCGGACCGTCGCGCTGATGTTCGTGCTGATTGCGGGCAATGCCGTTCTGGCCAACGCCCGCTGGCAGCCCGACCTGACTGCGGAGGGGCTGTACACCCTCACGCCGACCACCACGAAGCTGCTCGGCAGCCTCCCCGAGAACCGCCCGGTCACCATCCAGGCGTTCGTCAGTCGCGACGTGCCGCGCGAATATGTCTCCGTCCGCACGCTGCTGTTGGGCATGCTCAGCCAGTATCAGTCGCGCGGCAAGGGCCGTGTCACGGTTCGCGTGGTGGAAGTCGACCCCTTCAGCGCCGAAGCCGAGGAAGCGCGCAAGTACGGCATCGAGTCCCGCAAGGTCCAGTCCGAGCGCGGCGGCCGCGTGCAGGTGGATGACGTGTTCCTGGGCTGCGTCGTCAACAGCGGCGCGAACGAAGTCGTCGTGCCGTTCTTCGACGTCGCCATCCCCGTGGAATACGAGCTGACGCGGTCGGTCCGCACGGTCGCCAACGAGAAGCGCCGCACGATCGGCATTCTGGAGACCGACGCCAAGATCAACGGCGGGTTCGACATGTCGTCGATGCGCAGCTCGCCCGAATGGCGGATCGTGGCGGAGCTCAAGAAGCAGTACAACGTCGAAACGGTGTCGCCCGCCGGCCCCATCGACGGCAGCAAGTTCGACGTGCTGGTCGCGGTGCTGCCGTCGTCGCTCGATCAGAACGGCATGGCGAACTTCGTGGACTACGTCAAGCAGGGCAAGCCCACGCTGATCTTCGACGACCCGCTCCCCGCGTTCAACCCCGGCATGGCCCCCAAGCAACCGAAGCCGCGCCAGGGAGGCGGCATGATGGGCCAGATGCCGCCGGAACAGAAAGCCGACGGCGGCAAGGCGACCTCGCTCGTCAACCTGCTCGGCATTAAGTGGGAGTACGACCAGATCGTCTGGGCCGACACCATCATGCTGCTGCACCCCGAATACGCCGACCTCGTCCGCCCGGAGATGGTGTCGATCAGCCGCAAGAGCGGCGTCGCGAAGGCATTCAACCCGGACGACGAAATCACCAGCGGGTTGCAGGAACTGCTGCTGTTCTTCTCCGGCACGTTGCAGAACCGGCAGAACAGCAAGATGAAGTTCGAGCCGCTGCTCATCACCAGCAAGACGTCGGGCCTCCTGGACTGGGACGACTTCGTGCAGCCCGGCTTCTTCGGCGGCGTGGACATCAAGGAGAACCCCGTCCGGCCGGTCGATGAGTTCACGCACGTGTGCGCGGCCCGCATCACCTCGGAGGACAAGGCCGACGAAGACAAGATCAACGTGGTCTACGTCGCCGACGCCGACATCATCTCCGACTGGTTTTTCTTCGTCCGCGAGAAGCGGATGTACGGACTGGATCTCGACAACGTGACGTTCGTCCTGAACGCGGTCGATTCGCTGGTCGGCGACAAGGACAACATCGCGCTCCGCAAGCGGCGCCCCAAGCACCGCACGCTGACCGCCGTCGAAAACGCGACCGCCACGTTCGTCGAGCAGTCGGCCCGCGAACGGGAAAAGGCGTCCGAAGAGGCCAAGGACTCGCTCGACAAAGCCAAGGAGCGGTTCAAGGAAAAAGTTGCCAAAATCCAGAAGGACGAAACGCTCGACGAGCTGGCCAAGGCGCAGCAGCTCTCCATCGCTCAATCGGAAGAGCAGCGCAAGGTCGAAGTGACCGAGGCCCAGATCCAGCAGGAAAAGGAACAGAAGCTCGACGAGATCCGCGCCCGGACCGAGCGGCAGGTGCGGCAGATCGAGAACCGTTACTTCGCGCTGGCGACGATCATCCCGCCGATTCCCGCACTGCTGCTCGGGCTGCTCGTCTGGTTCCGCGGCGTGCTGAATGAGCAACGCGAAGTCCCGCCGACACGGCGTCGCGGCGGCCGTTGAAGAAGCCTATGGATCGCAATCCCTGGGCGTCCACCCCCGACATTCCTACGCAAACCGATTTGCCTTCGAGACCCCCGATCATGACCGAAATCCAACGCACGCTGACGTTCGTGGGAGTCGCCGCGGCCTCGCTGGTGGTGGCGCTG
>JAWXBB010000097.1:0-6486 GCA_034439795.1 Planctomycetaceae bacterium
ATCGGTTGAGCCGCGCAGCAGCACCTCTTCGAGTGCGGCGAGATTGCCCAGCACCTGGCTTTGCTGTTCCAGCGTTTCTGGCTGATGGCCTTCGAACAACTGCTGGGCGGCGTTGTCGGCGGCGGTTTGGGCCTGCTCCGCGAACTGCTGCGCCGCGGGCAATGCCGGGAGTGCCTGTGTGAACTCCGCCAGTTCGCGACGCAACTGCACCTGCCGGTCCACCAGTTCCTGCACGGGGTCGGCCTGCGCGGGGAGTCGCCGCGTCTCCTCGCGCAGTTGCTGCTGCTTTTCGGCGAGGCTGCGGAGGCGGTTGAGCGCGTCGCGATGTTCGCCGGCGAGCAGGCCCTGGTTGCGCTGAATCAGCCGCAGCAGTTCTTCCAACCCGTGAATGACACCGGTCTGATGCTCGGCCGCAGCGGCGAAGCGGGTCGCCTGCAAATCGGTCGCCGCGAGATCGACGTGCCGGCCAACGTCGGCCGCTTTGAGGACGCGAAGCCCGTCGACCGCCGTCGTCGAGACCGCTCCGCCCCACGTCTGCACGTCGGTCAGCGTGTCGACCAGATGCAGGAACAGCTCCTTGATGTCCCGCTGGTCCTCCTGCACGGCGAGCGTGAGCGCTTCCTGCTGCGTTTTGGCTTCTTCAGAGATGCCCGCGGTGGTCGCCAGCGTTTTTGTTTGCAGGCCGATGAGGCGATGCACCTGCTCGGCGAGTTCGGCGACCTTCAGCCGCTTGAGCAGACCCTGCCGCTCGGCCGACAGCTTCGTCACCACGTCGCGAATCGTCTTCCGGGCGGCGACGAACGCCGCGTCGCGCTCGGCCGGCGTCCCGGACTGGGCCGCGGCCAGTTGCGCGACGACCTGCGACATTTCCGCATCGACGATCTGCACGAGGTGCTCGCGCATGATCGCAATCTCGCGATACACCGGCAACTCCTGCAACCCGTTGTCATCGAGTTGCCGAAGCTGCACCGACAGAATGCCATCGAGCAGCGCGCGGGTCATCGCGCGGGCGCGTTCCTGATCGTCCTGTTTGCGCCGCAGCGTGGGGGCGTCGAGCGTTTGCGCGGAGACGAACGCGGGCCATGCGAGGATGGAAAGCGCCATCCCAAAAGCGAGCAACAGTTCTGTGTGCCACGGCTGTGTCAGCCGTGCGCGCGCTCCCTGCCGTGGGGCACATCGCACGGCCGACACGGCCGTGGCACACGAGGACGTGGACGTCGCTTCTTCTTCGGTCCCCTCGCCCCCGTCTTCGGGGGAGAGGGTTAGGGTGAGGGGGCCGGTCGCTCCTCCGGTGTTCCCATTTGTGATTGCTGTTGACCACGACGATGCAAACGCAGTCTGAGAATGGACGCGGCAGGAAGCGTTCGCCCCCTCACCCCGGCCCTCTCCCCCGAAGACGGGGGCGAGGGGGCTGGAAACCACGATGTCGCCGACTGTAGGGTGGGCTGTGCCCACCACGTCGCTCGTTCCAGCGGTGGGCACAGCCCACCCTACGGAAGAGGGACGCTGCCACCCGAACGTCGGCACGCAGTCTCGAAGATCGTTCATTTCGCAGGGCCTCCGATTCCGAGTTCCTTCTCGATGATGGCATCGAGCTGCTTCGCCGACTGCTGGTCGATCTCCAGCAGACTTTCGAGGATGCCGTTCTTGTCGGTGACTTCCAGCACCACCGGCTCGCTGCGGCCGGTCTGGGCGGGGAAGTCGCCGCGGTCGTCCTCGGCGGCGACCACCACGCGGACTTCGTCGCCGGGGGACAGCCCCAGCGACCGCAGATCGAGGACGGTTTCGCCGCGGACGACATCGTCTGTTGATGATGACGCATTCCGGGGGCGAAGGATGCGGCTTTCCTTCCGTCGCGGACCGTTTTCCGGCACGACTTCCCATTCCAGCCGGATTTCGCCGACGCCGAAGTCGTCCGACGCCCCGTAACTCAACCGCGGCTGCGCCTGTGGCAACACCTTGCGGCTGACCGCGGCGGCGACCACGCGCGGCGGCCGGTCGGTCTGCAAACGGATCTCGCCGGCGATCGTGGGTTGCGGCGACAGGCCATCGGCGTCGACGACGAGCAACTCGTACCGCAACGGTTGTTGCACGATGTTCAACTGCGGATGCGCGGGGCTGGACCAGACGGTCGCATCGACAGACTTCGTCGGCACCAGTGAGAGTGACATGGCCCGTTCCGCGTCCGGTCCCCTCTCCCCCGAAGACGGGGGCGAGGGGGCCAAGACCCGCGCATCGACGCCTTCCATTCGCAACATCGCAGATTGCAGCGATTTGTTCGCGCACGACACTGTGCATGAAATGCGCGAGCCCGCGAGCACGGCGAACGAGCGCGTGCCCGCCGGAATCGCCGCCGCTTTCGCCCCCGCGTAACGCGGCGGCTCGACCGACCAGCGGACATCGACGACGGGCAGCGGCACCACGGCGATGTCGACCGGATCGGTTTCCGCATCGCCGGCGCGAATCCAGAGCCGCAGATTCTCCGGCAGATGCGGTTGCGCCGCGGTGAAAACACCGTCGGCCGACGGCTGCAACGGCCATTGTCCGCGCTCGCCGGAGCGAAGTCCGCGAATCACCGCAAGAGCCGCCGGCGGGACTTCGCCTCGTAATCGGACTTCGATGGATAACGGCTCATCTTGCGGCACGGCCACGGTGACGCGGTCGGTGTGGAACGGCGTCACCGCTCGGCCATTGATGACCACCTCGTCGATGACCGTCCGCGTGGGATAGCGGGCCGCGCCCAACCAGAAGCGGTTCCAGAAGACCGACGCTTCGGCCGGCGATGCGACGCACAGTCCGATGGCGACGATCAACAATCCGGCCATCATCGCCAGGCACCGCGGCAGCGGTTGCCACGTGAAACCATCGAAGACATTGAGGCCGCGGCTGAAAACGGCGACGTAATCAATCACCGCATGCGTCAGCCGCGGCGAACCCCAGGTGCGGGCTTCGGGACTCTCGAACTGCAAAGCGGAGACGAGGTCGCCATCCAGGCGGTGCTGCCGCTCGACCCACAGCGCGAGCTGTTCGACACTTTCCCGGCGACCGAACAGCGGCCGAATCCAGCGGTGCAACATCCCGGCGACGGCGGCGAACCACGCGAACAGAATCACGGTGCGCGACGCGCGGTCCCACCCCATCATCCAGTCCAGCCACCACGCCCCGCCCCACCGCGCGAGCCCCCCGGCGGCCAGCCACGACAACGCCGCCCCCCTCTGCACGGCGGCCCGGGCCGCCCGCAGCGACTGCAATCGCGATCGCAGCACGGCCAGTTGCGTCATGACAAATGCACCAGCTTCCGGCCCAGCCACTCCAGCATGAGCAAAGCGAACAGCACCGCGAACGTCAGCCACGTGTCCCACACGGAAAAGATTTCGACCGTCGTCTCGCGCGGCCGCGGCGGCTGGAAGTCGTCGAGCAACCGGGCGGCCGTCGTCAGATCATACGCTTTGCCGCTGGTCTCTGAGGCGAGCGATTGTTGCAGCCCGACATTGCGAACCGGATTGCGGCGTTCGATCGACACGTCCGACACCGAGACCACGACCTCGCTGGTCGATGACGTCAGCGGATCGGTGACGCGCAGCCGGTGTTCTCCTTCAGTCGACAACGTCACGCGCGACTCGAACACGCCCGGCCGCAATGCTCCGATGGCCAGCGGTTCCGAACGGCGGCCCTGCTCGTCGGGCGTGGCATGCAGCAGCTCTCCCTGCAACCGCCGACCGGGCACGCGGTCTTCGCCGAGCGGCGTGAAATCTTCGTCGTAGGCTTCGACCGTGACGACGGCCTCGTCACCGCGACGGTATTGCCGGCGGTCGGTCCGCACGACGAACCGCTTCTGATCGCCAAGGGCATGACTGAGGCCCAGGCGGTGAATGAGTTGCCCCCAGAACTGACGATAATATTGTTCGCCGTGCAGCCGCCGCAGCCGCCACAGTTCGTTCATGCCGAGATAGACCACTTCGCCGCGGCCGTAGGGACGGATGGCGATGATCGGCTGCCGCGTTTTGCCGTCGGCACACAGATCGGTCGGATGCTCGGCGAGCACCGTCGCGCGGGGATCGACCCGCAGGACCGGCTGATACCACGGCAGCTTGCCGAGCGCGGACCAGCCGTCGTAATCGGTCTTGCCGAGCCGCATGAAGTCGAACTGCGCGGCGAGCGGCGTGATCCGCAGCCGGAAGTCGCGGTCTTCTCTCGGCCGGGCGTCGGGATCGACCACCACCGGCAACAGATCGGCGAGCGGCGTCCCCGCGAGCTCGCCCGGTCCAAACCGCGGCCCGCCGATGACCACCAGGCCGCCGCCGAACTGATCGACGAACTCGCGCGTCATCTCGCAGAATCGCGTGCTGAGCGCCGATGCCGGCAAGTCGCCGAGGAACACGACGTCGGCCTCGAAGAATTCCTTGCGCGGCAGCGTCAGGCTCGACAGGAACAGCTCGTTGGTCTCGCGGACGACGGGGTCCGCCGACCGCAGGTACGTCCGAAAGCCCCGCAGCCCGACGAGTTTGTCGCGGTGGAAGACTTCCTTCACGAACCGCCATTCCCAGGTCGGTTCGTACTCGATGTACAGCAACCGCAGGAAATCGTCGATGACGCGGACGTCGCGCTCCACGCGGTTGTTCTGCGTGATGGTCTCCGACGGCAGCGCGTCGATCTCCGCGACGAACACGAACCGACCCGCTTGATCGGGCGTGTATTCCAAGTCGATGGTCTGCGTCGGCGACGACAGTACCACCGAGCGCTCCGCGATCAGTTGCCGCTCGGTATTCGTCCCCATCGCCGACGGGCTTTCGGCCCAGACGCGAACTGTGACCGGTGTCTGTTCCAGTTCCTGCTGCCGGACGGTGACCGTGAGCGTGGATGTTTCCGCCTTCTTCATCGTCGGCGGCGCGAGCAGATCGAGGCTCAAATCAATCGCCGATTCCGGCCCGACGCCGATGGCGAAGATCGGCGCTTTCAGCCGTTTGGCAGCGTCCATCGCGGACACGCCCGCGTTCTGATCGAAGTCGCTGAACAACACCACAGCCGCCGGATGGTCGCCGACTTGTCGACGCGAGAGTTCGTCCAGACTGTCGCCAAGTGCGGTGACCGGGCCGTCGGTCGTCCAGCGCGTCCACCACGGCGCAGCATCTGTGGGCTGTTCAGTGTCGAGCGCTTCCACACCGCGTTGCGTGGAGATCGCGAACGGCTTGATGCGGAACCGCTGTCCGAGTTCGTTCAGCCAGCGGCTCTGGTCGTGCGACAGGAAGGCACGAACGTCATCGGCCCGCGTGCTGCGTTCGGACGTTGAACCGCCCACCGCAGCCGCGAGCGGAGCCCGTTGCTCCGGGGACAGATCATCCGCGATCGACAGGCTTTCGCTGCCGTCCACCGCGACCCACAGCACCGGCTGCGGAAACCGCACCAGCGTGACCTGTAACACGGGGTCGGCGAGGATCACGACCAACACGCCCAGCACGACCGCCCGCAGCGCCGCGAGAATCAACACGCCGCGGCGTCCGGCCGGTTGGCACCGCAGATAAAACCAGACCGCGAGCGCCACCGCGGCGATCACGGCCAGCACCAGCAGTCCTGGCGACTGCTGTGCCCACGATGAGCCGAACGACGCTTTGACGGCGGCGATCTGTTCGACGTCTTCGTAACCCAACAACCGGCCAAAAATAGCGGGCCAGTTCATGCGGCCCCCTTTCGCCACGCCGGGGCCGCGAGGATCGCCATCTCGATGAGCAAGGCCGCCAGCATCGCTGCCAGCAACCAGCGCCACAGCGATTGCCCGCGGAGCGCCCCGCCGGTGACGCGCGGCAACTCGTCGACTTCGAGCACGCGCGCTGACCCGGTTCCCAACTGCGTACGCAATGCCTCCGGCGACAGCATCGCCAGGTCGGACTCCGACGCCGGCGCCTGCACGCAGAACCGCACGTCGGCAACCTCGCTCGGCCCGTTCGACGCCGCATCGGTCGCGATCCGGTACGGCCCCGCGGTCACCGGGCGGCGGACCCACACGCCGGTCACGTCGGCGTCAATCGCTTCTGTCGGCAGCGCCTCGGTGAGGCCCGCCGGCCGCGTCAACTGGTAACGTCGGGCCTCCCCCGCCGGCAGTGCGAAGGCGATGCGGTCGCCCGTTGTGAAATTCCTGATGGGAAGCGTGTCCGACATCAGTCGCGACATCAGCCGATGAAAGACGTACATCGCCCCCGAAGTCCGCAGCAGATTCCAGTCGGACGACACGCCGCTCGCAAACCAGACCACGCGACCACGGCCGAGGCGATGCTCGATCACCCACGGCGTCCGGCCGTCGGAGAACATCGCCAACACGCGCTGCGCGTTGGGCTGCGAGGTCTCCGCGGATCGGGCCGTCGTCCGCCACAGCCACCACTTCGGCTCGGCGTCGGTGTCGTCTGTCACGGGTGTTTCGTTGTCCGCCGTCACATCGAACTGCACGGCCTGGAAGAACGGCAGTGTCTCGAACAGGCCGCGCAGCGTCTC
>JAWXBB010000098.1:0-7764 GCA_034439795.1 Planctomycetaceae bacterium
ACCAGGGCACGTATTACTACGCGATGGAGTACGTCGCCGGCGAAACCTTGTCGCAGCGGCTCCACCGCGAGAAGCGGCTGCCGTGGCGCGAGGTCGTCGGCATCGCCCAGCAACTCTGTGCGGCCTTACGGGCGGCGCACGATGCGGGGGTCATTCATCGCGATCTGAAGCCGTCAAACGTCCTGCTCGGCAAGGACGGCGTGGTGAAGCTCACCGACTTCGGCATCGCCCAACTGTTCGCCGCCGACAAGCTGACCATGGCCGGCGGCGTGGTGGGGACCGCGGAGTACATGTCGCCGGAGCAGGCGCAGGGACAGCGGGCCACCAAGCGCAGCGACCTGTATTCGCTGGGGGCCATGCTGTACGTCATGCTCACCGGCCGTCCGCCGTTTACCGGGGCGACGAATGTCGACATCCTTCAGAAACAGCGGTTCGGCCAGTTCGATCTGCCGGGCCGGTACGTGTCCGAGATCCCGTCGTGGCTCGACACGGTCGTCGCCCAACTGCTGGAAAAAGACCCCGAGCGGCGGTTTCCCGACGCCTACGTGCTGTCGAAGCGGTTGCAGGAGGTCGTACAGAAGGTCGACCTGAGCAGCACCGAGCAATCGACCACGGTGGACGTCGAGCCTGCCTCCGATGCTGCCGCGGAGAAATCCGCTGGCCCCGGCCAGGCGACGTTGATGCGGGATTTGATGCGGGGCGAGATGGCCCGCGACGCGGCCGGTTCCCTGTGGCAGCAATGGCTGAACAACACCTGGGTGCTGCTGACACTGTTCGCGCTGCTCGTCGCGGGCGTGTGGTGGATGTCGAACCGCCGGCCGAACGCCGAACAGCAGTTCGCGGCGGGCGAAAAGTTGATGCAGGACGAACCCGGTGCCGGTTGGTTGCAGGCCCGTGACGAATACTTTCAACCGCTGATGGAGTCCGACCCCGACACGTGGCGCGACCGTGTGGCGCCGCATCTGGAGGAGATTGCCGTCTACGATCTGGAGCGCCGGTTGCTGAATCCGCGATCGGACCGGCGACAGCGAGGCGAGGCGACCGAGTACGAACGCCAATTGCGCGAAGCCCGCCGGTTGTGGGAGCAGGGCCAGTTCGATCCCGCCGCGGAGCGGTTGGCGGCCATCGAGCAGTTGGCGGCCGGCGATCCGGAGGGGGCGATCCCGCGCCGGCTCGCGAGCAAATGGCGCGACGACCTCGCCGCCCAAAGGGAGCAGGGGGCCGATCCCGGTCCCACCGTCAAAGCGGCGCTCGAGCGGGCGGCCGAAGTCGCCAGGACCGATCCCGCACAATCGGCGGAGCTGCTGCGGGCGATCATCACGCTGTACGGCTCGGACCCGCGCGTGGCGGAATCTGTCGCCGAGGCGCGACACCGGTTGGCCCAACCGTGATCGAGGACATCACAGCCCGGAGCGCCAGCGACGGCGTCTTGATTTTCTGTGGGAAAGCAAGACGCCGTCGCTGGCGCTCCGGGCTGTGAGGGCACACTTGCGTTCGCTCGCGCGGTGTGTTTGACTGCTTCCGCGCCACATAACCGCATCATCCTCCCCCCGCAGGCAGCTCTCCGCATGAGCGATCCGCTCCAGCTAAAATCGATCATTCGCAACATTCGCGACTTCCCGAAGCCCGGGATCATGTTCCGCGACATCACGCCACTCTTGAGCCATCCGCCGGCGTTCAAGTCGATCATTCAGCGGTTCGCCGACGAGTTCCGCGACGCCAGACCGACGGCGATTCTCGCCGCCGAATCGCGGGGCTTCATCTTCGCCGCGCCGCTCGCCGTCGAGCTCGGGGCGGCGTTCGTCCCCGTCCGCAAGCCGGGCAAGCTGCCGTTCCACACCCGCAAGTTTCACTACGATCTGGAATACGGCACCGACGCCCTGGAGATGCACGTCGACGCCGTCGAACCCGGCGCGCGCGTGCTGCTCGTGGACGACCTGCTCGCGACCGGGGGCACCATCGAAGCGTGTCTCAAACTGGCGCATGAAAGCGGCGCGGAAGTTGTCGGCTGCGCGTTCGTGATCGAGCTGACGTTCCTCAACGGCCGCGAAAAATTGAAGCCGCACAGGATCGTCAGCCTCGTCGAATACGACGACGAGAATTGACTTGAGTAGAAGCGGTTTCAAAACCCTCTTCTGGTTGTTGCCGTTGGTGGCAGATCATTGGTCGGAGGTCAAGTACGCCGAAGGCGTTCAATCACACAGCCCAGGGTCGCGAGTCCGCGAGCGCACCCTGGGGAGATGGCATCGAAGTCGAATTGACCCTGAAGGGGTCACATCACGGGTGGCGTCAAACCGTTATGAAACCCATTCAGGGTATGAGGTTCATCATTGATCGCCACCCAGGGTGCGCTCGCAGACTCGCGACCCTGGGCTTTGCGATGCTACGCCTTCGGCGTAAAGACCGTGCGGTTTTGAAACCGCTTCTAGGGTGGGCCGAGTCTTCGAGTCCCGCCATGGCCAATGTTCAATGGTCAAGGTGAAGAATAGAACTTGGTCATTGTAAATTGACCATTGGTCATTTCGCGAGACTGAAGCACGCCAGCGTGCGGTCGTTGCGGATGTACAGACGGCCCTGACTGAGGGCCGGCAGCGCACGCGTTGTGCCGGACAGCAGGTTCGTCGTGCCGAGTTCGTGGTAACCACCGCGGTCCAGTTTGACGAGCCGCAGTTCGCCGTTGGTGTGCATCACCAGCAGCTTGCCGTCGGCGGCGACGAGCGTGGCGTACTCCATGCCGGCCTTCGTCCACAACGTCTTGCGCGTCGCGACGTCGAGGCACTTGAGCGATGACGTGCCGGCGTCCTGTCGGCCGTCGATGCCGTAGATCGCGCCGTCGTGGACGATGGGGGTCGTGTACTGGCTGGAGAGACTTTCGTCCTCCCACGCGACCGTGGCTTTGTTCGCGGTGAGTTGCACCCCTTTCGCGCCGACGCCGTAGCTCGCCGTCAGGAACGCCTGCGATCCGATCAGCACCGGCGACGCCCCGTTGACTGTTGGGCCGCGTGCCCCAAACGGAACGCGAAACGTCTCTTTGCCCGTTGCCGGATCGAGACCCAGGAATTGGGACCGCGTGATGACCAGCAGCCGTGGCTGTCCGTCGATGTCGGCCCGGATGGGCGCGGAATAACTCGCCAGTTCATCGGTCGCCTGCCACGCCGTCTTGCCGGTTGCGATATCGAACGCCACGACGCCCGCCCCCTTCGGACCGCCGACGTTGACGATCACTCGGTTGCCGTCCACGAGCGGCGAACTCCCCGCGCCGAAGTAGCCGGCGGGAGCGCCGAATTCCTTATGCGTCGCGCGGTTCCACAGCGGCATGCCGGTCTTGGCATCCACCGCGATCAACCGTCCCTCGGCCCCGTAGGCGAACACGCGGCCATCGGCAACGGCCGGCACGCACCGCGGGCCGTCGTCGTCGACAATCTCAGCCTGGAAGCCGCTTGGGAACTTCTGCGACCACTGCGGCTCACCGGTGGCGGCGTCCAACGCCGTCAGAACTTCATCGCCCCCGTGACGATGGAACAGAGTCACCCTCCCGTCCGCGACGGCGACCCCCGCCAGCCCCGACCCGCACGCAAACTGCCAGACCGGCTTCAACCCCGCGGCCGGCAAGGTGTCGACGAGCTTCTCGCCGGTCACAATCCCGTTCCGCTGCGGTCCGAGTATCTGCGGCCAGTCGCCGGCGCGCAGCCCGGGTGCGGCGAGGAGGATCGTCAGCGCGAACAGTGAGACGCCGGCGTTGCGGAGCATGGTGATTCTCTCAAGGGAACTATGTCCCGTGGAGAATACCCGCGAAACCGCAAGCGAGGTAGCTCACCGCGTGGGAGCTGTTTCAAAACGACATCGTTTTTACGCCGAAGGCGTAGGATCGCAAAGCCCAGGGTCGCGAGTCTGCGAGCGCACCCTGGGTGGCGATTATGTTGTCCCCATACCCTGCAAGGGTTTCATCGCGATTTAAGGACGACCGTGATGCGACCCTTTCAGGGTCGATGTGCCTCGAACGCCGACTTCCCAGGGTGCGCTCGCAGACTCGCGACCCTGGGCTGTGTGATCGAACGCCTTCGGCGTAATAGACCACACATCAATGCCCCGCCACCCTTCGGGTCAGACGGACCATTCACAACGACAACCGCGGCAGCGGAAGCCGACGAGCGTCGCAGTACCAGGGATCGGCAACCCGTTGCGATTGCGGACCGCGTCACCGAGTTCGATCGGCTCGACAACCGCATAGTCGCACGACGGGCAGGTCCGGTTCTCGTACAGCGCCTGGGCGCGGGCGACGACATCGAATCGCCAGTCCCGTTGAGAGCGTTCCGTCCGGAACGGGAGAATCGCCGGTTGATCGAGGTCGGTGGCACCGTCATCCATGACGGCGTCCTCGGGCCAAAGTACGCGCAAGCCGCTCATCCGTGAGCTCCTCAATGAGGAATCGGAGACCAGGAATCATTTCCTGCCGGGAGCCGCAATCACATCCATGCGACAAAGCTCCAGAGTCTTTTTCCGACGATGGGGCCGAGTGATACCCGCGTCCCGACCGCATTGCAAGGGGCGATTGCAGGCAACGTATACACGTGTTAGCTGTGGCGAGTGTCAGTGGTCCAGTTAGCCGCGACCCGGAGGCTTTGCGCAGGGGAGCGCTGGGTGGAGCGCACAATACGGGGGGCGCGCTCCACGCAGCGCTCCCCTCCGCGGACTCCGGGTCGCGGCTAACCAAATCCCTGTGCGCTCATGCCGGCTGTTACGCCAACAGCGCTTGCAGCACCTTGCCATGCACGTCCGTCAAACGGAACTGCCGGCCTTGGAAGCGGTGCGTCAGCCGCTCGTGGTCGATGCCCAGCAGATGCAGCACCGTCGCCTGGAAGTCGTGGACGTCGACCCGATCGACGACCGCGTTGTAGCCGAACTCGTCGCTCGCTCCGTAGGTCATGCCCGGCTTGATGCCGCCGCCGGCCATCCAGATCGTGAACGCATACGGATGGTGGTCGCGGCCCCAGGCTTTCACGTCGGCGAAGTTCCCCTGCAGGAACGGCGTGCGGCCGAATTCGCCCCCCCAGATCACCAGCGTGTCCTCCAGAAGACCGCGCTGCTTGAGGTCTTTGACCAATGCCGCGGCCGGCTGGTCGGTGTCCTTGCACTGGATGGCGAACTGCGTGGTGAGGTTGCGGTGGTGGTCCCAGCCGGCGTGCATCAACTGCACGAAGCTGACCCCGCGCTCGACCAGCCGGCGGGCCATCAGGCAGTTGTACGCGAACGAACCCTGCCGCTCGACGTCCGGCCCGTACGACGCCAGCGTCTCCGCCGTTTCGGTGCTGAAGTCGGTCAATTCCGGCACGCTGGCCTGCATCTTGTACGCCATCTCGTACTGGGCGATGCGGGTCAGAATCTCCGGGTCGCCGAACTCGGCATGATGCTGCTCGTTCAGCACGGCGAGATCGTCGAGCAGGCCGCGACGCAGGTCGCGCGACAGGCCGTCCGGGTTCGACAGATACAGCACCGGATCGCCGCTGCCGCGGAACTTCACGCCTTGAAACTTCGAGGGCAGAAAGCCCGAGGCCCAGTAGAAATCGTAGAAGATCTGCCCGCACGACGCCTCCTTGTCGCGCGACGTCATCACCACGAAGCCGGGCAACTCCTGGGCAGCGCTGCCGAGGCCGTACGTCAGCCACGACCCCATGCTGGGCCGGCCGGGGAGCTCCGACCCGGTGAGGAAGAACGTGATTCCCGGCGCGTGGTTGACGGCGTTGGAGTGCATCGACTTCACGAAGCAGAGGTCGTCGACGATCCCCGCCGTGTGCGGCAGGTAATCGCTGACCCACGCCCCGGACTCGCCGAACTGCTGAAACGGGCGGTAGCACGGCAGCACCAGCTTCTTCTGGTTCTGCGTCATCGTGGAGGTGCGCTGCCCCTTGTGGATCGACTCGGGAATCTCCTCCCCGCGGAACTTCTCCATCTCCGGCTTGTAGTCGAACGTATCGAGATGCGGCGGCCCGCCGTTCATGAACAGATAGATGACGCGCTTGGCCTTCGCCGGATGGTGCGGCAGACCGGGGAGGTCGCCCGCAGCGCGCGACTCTTGAGCCAGCAACGACGCGAGCGCCGCGGAGCCGATGCCGATGGCGGACTGAGAGAAGAATTGGCGCCGGGTGACGTTCGCGGCCGCGGTTGTGGCAATCTCAGAGAGCATCGAAGTGTTTCCCAGCGTCAAAATGCGAGTTGCATTTCAGCCCCGGAGGGGCGGCAGACCGTAGCCCCTGGCGTGAGCCAGGGGCTACGGTGTTTGTCTGTGATCTTCAGCCCCGGCGGGGCGACAGAAAGTCCACCACTCGAACGATTCTGCCGCCCCTCCGGGGCTATGGTTATCTCTCACGGTGTCCCCCAGGCTCACGCCTGGGGCTACGATCTGTCGCCCCTGTCGGGGCTAAAGTTCAAGATCACTCCTTCGACAACGTCTCATCCAGATTCAACAGCAGCGTGCAGACGCCGGTCCACGCCGCGAGTTCCGTCGGTGAAATCGTGGCGTCCGCGGGATATTCCCCGGCGGCGATGAGCGACTTCGCGTCCTCGGGCTTCAGCGTGAACCGTTCGCGCATCACCTGCAAGCGGGACAGCAGCCGCTGCTGTTCGGCGTCGGTTGGATTGCGGCTCGTGCAGAGACGGAACGCGGTCCGCAGGCGGGCGGTGTCATCGGAGATCGCCAACAGACGCTGCGCCATGATGCGGGCGGCTTCGACGTAGGTTGTGTCGTTGAGCGTCGTCAGCGCGTGCAGCGGCGTGTTGGTCTGCGAAACTTTGACCGAGCAGTTCTGCCGGGCGGCAACGTCGAAGAAGACCGTCGGGCCGACGATTCGTCGCCAGAACTGATAAACGCTGCGACGGTAGAGCGCCGGGCCGTGGTCCTGCTCGTAACGGATCTTGCCGAACGTCGCCTCCTCCCAGATGCCGGGGGGCTGGTAGCCCTTCACGGGAGGTCCGCCGAGCCGTTCTTCCAGCACCCCGGCGACGGCGAGAGCCTGATCGCGGAGCATCCAGCTCGGCCAGCGATAGCGCGGCCCGCGGGCCAGCAGCCGGTTTTCGGGATCGCGTTCGATCAACGCCGGAGTGACGCGCGACGATTGCCGGTACGTCGCACTGGTCGCGATCAGCCGGTGAATGTGCTTCACGTCCCAGCCGGAGTCGATGAACTCGCACGCCAGCCAGTCGAGCAGTTCGGGGTGGCTCGGTTTCTCCCCCTGCGAGCCGAAGTCCTCGGCGGTCTTCACCAAACCGGTGCCGAAGAACGTCTGCCAGATCCGATTGACGACCACGCGGGCCGTCAGCGGGTTGTCGGCATTCACCAGCCATTCGGCGAGTGCCAGCCGATTCGGCGTTCCCTCCGACTTCAACGGCGGCAGCACCGCGGGAGTGCCGTGCGTGACCTTGTCTGCATATTTATCGTACGCGCCGCGGACGAGGATGAACGTCTCGCGCGGCTCTTTGCGTTCGCGCATCACCATCGTCCGGGGCAATGACCGCTCGTATTTGTCGCGCTGGGCCTTGGCCTGATCGGCGGCTTTCCGGGCGGCTTGCACCTCGGGCGTGGTGTCGAGCATCTGATTCGTCACCGCGTCCTGCTCGGACTTGCTGCGGTCGGCGACTGGTTTGGCGAGCGCCGCGAGCACTTCGGGGGGCATGCCGCGGACGAGCTCCGGCGGAGCGTCCGTGATCTGCACGCGGAACCGGCCCAGCACGTGTTGAGCATGTTCCGACTCGAACGCCAGCCGCACG
>JAWXBB010000099.1:0-16042 GCA_034439795.1 Planctomycetaceae bacterium
CTCACCCGCGGGGCCGATGGTCGCGCACTGATAACCGTTACCGAGCCGCTGCCGCACGCGGCTTTGCGCTTCGCGGTTGGGCAAGCCCCACAAATCGCCGGCCGGTTCGACGGTGACGCGGTCGTCGTCAATCACCAGAATCGACGGCTCCACGGCCCGGCCGACGAGCAGGATGGCGTCGTGCCCGGTCTTCTTCCCCGCGAGCGCGAACCCGCTGCTGGCCAGCGAATCGTTGATGCGGTTCGTCAGCGGACTCTTCGACACCACCGCAAACTTGGCCGACGTCGTGAGCGGACTGCCAACGAGCGAACTGAACACAAACGCCAGCGCCGCCTCCGGGGCCAGCGGATCGACGACGGCCGTCCCCTCGTTCAACAGCAGCGCGACCCCCAGCCCACTGCCGCCGAGGTAGCTCCGCAGCGTTGTCTCGTCCAGTGGAACGCGCCGCGAGGTTCCGGTTGTCAGATCGACGCGCAGGTACTGAGCGTGGTAGCCGGGGATGTCCTTGGTCATTCGTCATTGGTCCTTTGGGAATCTGTCATCGTCGCTCGTTCTTTCCCAATGACCAATGACAAAGGACCAATGACCACCACCCTCACCCCCCCGCATCGAGCGACAGCAGCAGCACGGTGTCGCCGTCGGACAGTGGGGTGTCGGCCGCCGTGACAAATCGTTCGCCGCCCAGATTCGCCGTGAATCCCGGTCGCAGCCGGCGGCCGTCGATGCACGTTTCGGCCAGCGGCGGGAACCGCGTCGCGAGATCGGCCAGCACGTCGCCCAACGTCTTGCCGACGGCCGTCGTCGTCGCCACCCCCGCCCGGGCGCGAACGATGCCGAACAGTTCGACTCGCACCGGCATCGGACGGGACTCCCCTTGTAGCCATCTCACTCGATCATAGGAGTCGCGATCCGCACGGGCAACACCTGAATGGGAAACTGCGTTAGACGTGTGTGCCCTTTGATTCTGACAATCCCTGTTCGTCTCTTGATCCCGAAGGGATCGCAGCCATTAGCCGGGGGTCGCAGGCTTTGCGAAGACCCCCGGAGAGCGATCGTTGTGACCCGCTCGACCCCGGAGGGGTCGCAGCCGCTTATTGATGCTGCGACCCCTCCGGGGTCGGGCCGTGTTCACGGTCTCGTCACCGGCGGTGTCGCTGCGCTCAACCGCCGGCTAATGGCTGCGATCCTTCCAGGATCAAGACCGTCTCATTAAACCGCCAGAAAAAATGGGCACACCGCGTTACACTGAAGGACCGACGATCCTGGGAACCCCGATGTCCGCCGCTCGCCCTGCACACCCCAATGCCGATGTCCGCATGCGCGGGTTCGCGTTCCGCTCCACGGTCGAGGAGGCCGTTGCCTGGATCGAAGCCGTGCTGCCGTCGTTCGAGAAGTTGCCGACGGAAGTCGTCGACCTGTCCGACGCGGCCGCGCGCGTGCTGGCGGCGGATGTCGTCAGTGGCGTCGATGTGCCGAGCTTCGCCCGGTCGATGATGGACGGCTACGCGCTTCGAGCGGACGAAACGCAGGGGGCAACGCCGTACAACCGGCTGACGCTGCGCGTCGTCGGCACCTGTCTGCCGGGGACGCCGTTCGCCGGACGAGTGGAAACTGGCGAAGCGGTCCGCATCATGACCGGGGCCCCGCTGCCGGACGGCGCCGACGCCGTCTTGCCCGTCGAAAACACCGACCACGACGCCGAACAGATAGGGGCCCTCGATCAAGTCTCTGTCGGCAAACACGTCGGCCAGATCGGCGAAGACCTCCGCCGGGGCGATGTCGTGCGTCGGGCCGGGGCGACGCTGCGGCCGCAGGATCTCGGTGTCTTCTCGTCGATGGGTTGCGGACGGGTGACCGTCGTCCGCCGGCCGCGCGTGCGGATTCTGATCACCGGCAACGAACTGCTCCCGGCCGGGACGCCGCCGGACGGCTATCGCATCGCCGACGCCAATGGCCCGATGCTGACGGCACTGGTGGAGCGCGACGGCGGCGAACCGATCATGCCGGGCATCGTGCGTGATGATCTCGCAGCGTTGCGCGAAGCCCTGCTTGAACCGGCCGACGTGGTGCTGGTCTCCGGCGGGTCCAGCGTCGGCCAGGAAGACCACGTGCCGCGGCTGCTCGCCGAGCACGGCGAACTCGCCATCCACGGCATCGCGATGCGGCCCAGCAGTCCGACGGGCCTGGGACGGATCGGCGACCGGCTGGTGTGCCTACTGCCGGGCAATCCGGTCTCGTGCCTGTGCGCCTACGACTTTTTCGCCGGCCGAGCGATCCGCGTGCTGGCCGGTCGTTCGCCGGACTGGCCCTACCGCCGCGTGCGGGTGCGGCTGTCCCGCAAGCTGGTCTCGACGGTGGGCCGCGTCGATTACGCCCGCGTCATCGTCCGCGATCAAGAAGCCGAACCGCTGGCGATCAGCGGGGCGTCGATCCTGAGTTCCACGACGCGTGCCGACGGTTTCGTCATCATCCCCGCCGACAGCGAAGGCTACCCGCCCGGCGCGGACGTGGATGTGTTGCTGTACGGATGAAGAAAGGTGGCGGGTGATCGGTGGTCGGTGGTAGGCAGAAAAGAAAAAGGCTGCGAAACCGCAAGCGTGGATGCGCACCCACGCTTGCGGTTTCGCAGCCTTTTCCCCTCTTCTCTGCCTACCAACGACCAACGATCACCGACCAACTACGATGCCCGACCAGGACCAATTCCTCGACGTGATCGACCGCGATGAAGCGGAGCGGCGGTTTCGCGCGGCGTTGTCGCTGGCGCCGCTGGGTGCGGAGACAATCGCGCTGGACGCCGCGCTGGGCCGTGTGTTGGCCGAATGCGTCATCGCGCCCGTCGATGTGCCGTCGTTCGATCGCTCCAACTTCGATGGCTACGCCGTCCGCGCGGCGGACACGTTCGGCGCGAGCGAGATGGCGCCGAAAACTGTGCGGCTGTTGCCCGGCGCGCTCGATGCCGGAACTCCGGCGACGATGTCCGTCGCACCGGGCGAGGCGGTGACGATCGCCACCGGCGGGATGGTCCCCCGCGGAGCTGATGCCATTCTGATGATCGAACACGCCGACGTTCGCGACGGCCAGGTCGTGATCCGCCGGGCGGTGATGCCGGGGTTCGGCATCGCGTTCGCCGGGACCGACATTGCCACCGGAGAAACGGTGTTGCGGACCGGCACTCTGCTCACCAGCCGTGAGACCGGCGTGCTGGCGGCGATCGGCGTGGACCACGTCGCCGTCTGGCGCAGGCCGCGCGTGGCGATCATCTCCACCGGCAATGAAATCATCGCCCCTGGGCAACCGATGCGGCCGGCAGCCGTATACGACTCCAACTCCAGAGTCCTCGCCGACGCCGTCCGCGAGCTCGGCGGCGAGCCGCGCTGCTGGGGCATCGTCCGCGACGACGTCGCCGCGCTTCGCACGATGCTGTATGCGGCGCTCGCGGAATCCGACGTCGTGCTCCTCTCCGGAGGGACGAGCAAAGGGGAAGGCGACCTCTGCTACCGCGTGGTCGCCGAGTTGACCGATCCCGGCATCGTGGTTCACGGCGTGGCACTCAAGCCGGGCAAGCCGCTGTGTCTCGCCGTCACCGCGGGGAAACCGGTCGCGATTCTCCCCGGCTTCCCGACGTCGGCGATCTTCACGTTCCACGAGTTCGTCGCCCCGGTGATCCGGCTGCTCGGCGGCCGTCCGCCCGAAGCCCGCGAAACCGTCTCGGCGACGCTGGCGCTCAAGACGAATTCCGAGATCGGCCGCACCGAGTATCTGCTCGTCGGTCTCGTGCAGACCGACACCGGCCTCGCCGCATTCCCGATGGGCAAAGGGAGCGGTTCGGTGACGACGTTCAGTCGCGCGGACGGCTTCGTCACCATCCCCCGACACACCGAAATCGTCGAAGCGGGGACGCCGGTGGAGGTCCGTCTGATCGGTCGCGGCCTGGAGGTCGCCGACCTGATCGTCATCGGCAGCCACTGCGTGGGACTGGATTTGCTGCTGACCGAACTGCAACAACGCGGCATCACGTCGAAGCTGCTCACCGTCGGCAGTTCGGCCGGTCTCGCCGCGGTGAAACGGGGCGAATGCGACCTCGCCGGCGTGCATCTGCTCGACTCCAAGACCGGCGAATACAACCGGCCGTTCTTGTCGGACAACGTCGAGCTGATCCCCGGCTACGGCCGCTCGCAGGGGGTTTTGTTTCGACGCGGCGATGAACGATTCGAGGGCCGGACGCTCGCTGACATCGTCGCCCGCGCCACCACTGACGAATCGTGCGTGATGGTGAACCGCAACCAGGGAAGCGGCACGCGGATTCTCATTGACCGCCTGCTCTCCGGCGCGCGGCCGCCCGGCTACGCCGTGCAACCGAGCAACCACAACGCCGTCGCCGCCGCGATCGCGCAACGCCGGGCCGACTGGGGTGTGGCGATCGAATCGGTCGCCGTCGCGAACGGCCTGGGGTTCGTGCCCTATCAGGAGGAGCGGTACGACTTCGTCATCCCGAAATCGCGCCGCGACCGCCCCACGGTGCGGGCGTTCGTCGCGTTGCTGTCGGATGTCAGGATGCGAGAGCGGTTGGCGGCATTAGGATTTCGGGTGACGGCCGACCCGTTGGAGTCCAGCCTTTAGGCTGTGCCTTCCTCCGAAGAGCAGCCTAAAGGCTGGACTCCAACGGACGGATCGCAGCACGGTCCCGAATCGCCCCCAGCAACTCCCCCACCGCGTCCCGCATGTCCCCCATCGTGATGAAGTTGTGCTCGCCCCCTTCGATGGTGACGAAGCGGCTGGCGATGCCCGTCGGGGAGGTCTGCGGGGCCGCGGCGAACAGGCGGCGGCCGTGGGCGATGGGGACGACGTCGTCGTCGGTGCCGTGAAAGTGCAGCACCGGGCAGGCGACGTGCGGGATGCGGTCGACCGAGGGGAAGCGGTCCCACAACAGATACTGAAACGGGAACGCGGGATAGTGCCAGGCGACCGTTTCGCCCATCGAAGCGAACGTCGAATTCAGAATGAGCGCCGCCGGGGCTTCGCCGGACTGGGCGCGTTCCGCGGCCAACCGGGTGGCGACAGCGCCGCCGAGCGATTCACCGAACAGCACGATCCGGTCGGGCGCGAAGCCGAGCGTGTCCGTGGCCAGCGTCCACACCTGCCGGGCATCGGCCGCGAAGTGCTCTTCGCTCGGCGAACCGCCGTTGTCGCCGTAACCACGGTAGTCGAACAGCAGAACGTCGCAGCCCAACCGCGTGAAGTCCTGGCAATCGGCATAACGATCACGACGGCAGCCGGCGTTGCCGGGGAAGTAGATGACCAGCAACCGCGGTAGTTCGGCGGCCTCCGCGCTCGCTGGGAATCGCCAGCCGTGCAAAATTCGGCCGTCAGCCCCCTGGAGTTCAATGTCTTCGAGTGGCTGATTCGGCGACGCCGCATCGGCAGCGAGCAGTCGCTTGGTCTTCGTCGGTTGAAAGATCAACTCGCGCTGACAGCAGACCATGATCCCGGTAATGCACAGGTACGGGATCGCGAAGAACAGCACGACGGCCCGCAAGAGACGGCGTTGCCACGAGCGCGGCTTAGTTGGAGTCATGGAGCCTACAACGCCGGACCGACCGGCGAATGATCACCCCAACCCAACCGGCTCCGTCGCCGGGGCCGCCGGTTGCTCCAGCAGATCCTTGCGGCCGAGGTGTTCGGCAATCGCCCGCCGGGTGACTTCGGTGATCGTCAGGTGTTGCGTGCGGCAGCGTTCGAGCAGCACCTGATGCAACGGCGTGCCGAGGGCCATTTCAAAGCCGACCATCTGAAAGAAGTCGAATTCGCCGGAGCCGGGGGCTTCCGGGATCGCGATCTCGGCCGACGATTCCCCGGCGAAGTGATACGTCCGGTCGTTCGCGGCGGAGCGCGGCGGCGCGGCACCGGAGAGCGGGATGCCGATGGTCGCCGTTTCGGTGGCAGTCGGCGGGACAACCACGGGAGCCGGAGCGGGTTTCGGCGGAGGGGGCGGAGGGGGCACAACGACCGGCGGCGGTTCGATCAACCCCTTGATGCGGTCGGCCGGTTGCCATTTGCCGTCGGGCACCCCCCGCACCAGCGTGTCGGGCTGAATGCGTCCCTGCTGGACCTCGCGCTTGAGTTCCGCGGAGGAGATCGGACCGAAATCGACCCCCATCAACTGATAGAACCACTCTTTCGCCATGGCAGCCTCTCCCTGTTGGTCCCACACCCTGCCGTCAACCGCGACTCGAACCGCGTGCCAAGATAACTCCCGGAACAACGGCTGGCGATGGAAAAAACAGTGGAAATCGCGCCGGTCGACCAGCCGCCCGGACGAAATGTCCCCCGCCGAGCCGCAGTTCATCATTCCGACAGGACAGGATCGCCGGCCGGTGGATGAAATCCATCCTCCGAGTCGCGTTGCCGAATCCTCAAGGCAATCCCTTCGTGCCGGTCGTCGTTCATGTCCAGCAAATGCAGTGTTCCACGCCCAGTCGGAGTCAGGCCGACAATCTCAACTTTGTTCGCCGCCCAGACGAAGTGTTCGTCCCACGACTCTCGGCGCGGATCGAAGATTGCGACCACATCGCCGGTTTGCCAATCGAACGCCTCACTGCGGTTACTGCGGCGCTCGTTGCAGTTTCGACAGGCGAGTGCCAGATTCTCTGAATCGTCGCTGCCGCCGGTTGACTGTGGAATGAGGTGGTCCATCGTAAACCGCACGAACTGCCAGCGCTCATCAGCGTGACAGTATTCACACAGGCCCTGTGCCCGGTGACGGACTAATTGACGAACTGCGGCCGAGACCGCCATCGCTCACCCCTGCTGGACGCGACGGGCGAGACGATTGAATCCACTCAACAGATTGTCCAGATCGCAGATTGCGTCGTATTCGCGAGTTTCCTCGACGGTGAGTTGTCCGGTTTTGCGGCGTTCGAGCAACTCCTCGAACTTCGATTGCAGGGGGTGACTCGCCCGCAGCACCCAATGTGTCCCGTCCGTCTCAATCGACACAGCGCCGTCCGGCAGACGGCCGATCCAATCGCACGACGGAGCCGGGAGATGCAGATCGTTGACGGGCAGCGATGTTGTGGACATTCGAGACACCTGAAGACCAGGAAGCAACTTCCTTCAGAGTAATCGAATTCGCTGGATGTGTCGTCAGGAAAATCCAATGGGAAGCGCCATCGCGGGTGATCGCCGAAACTATCCGACCCCGCGTCGGATCAGCACTTCCCCCTTCCCCAGCGACACCAGATCGCCGTGGTACAGGTCGAACTCCGCCGACAACAGCGATTCATCGAGCCGCAGCCCCTGAGAACGCAGCTCGCGCAGCATCAGCGGCACGATCTGCGGTTGGCAGGTGGTGGCGAAGCGAAAGCTCGGCAGCATCGGCGGCGGGTTGGGTCCGAACAGGCCGAGCGTGCCGCGGCGCATTCCCGCGCCGGGACGGATGCCGCACTCGCCGAAAACCAGCACGGTGCCGGCGATCAGGTTGAAGCCGAGCATGTCCCCCGCCTGGCCGCCGATGGCGATCAGGCCGCGACGCATTGTGTGGCCGGTTTCGTTCCCGGCGTTGCCGTCGATGAGGATCGTGCCGGCGGCCATTCCCTTCGCCGACCCGCGATACGCCGCCCCGACGAGATGCCCGGCATGCCCCTGGACGTGGATGAATCCGCCGTGCATCTCCGCGCCGACCCAGCCGCCGGAATCTCCCTCCACGCGGATCTCGCCGCCGTGCATCTGGCTGCCGACGTGTCGACCGGCCGGGCCGTGGACGTGAACTTGTCCCGCGGTCATGTGGGCCCCGATCCAATGCACGCCGGCGAGGTTCCCCTCGAAGTCGAACCGCTGATCCGCCGGATCGCCGCTGACGTTGAACATCTCGGCGAGCGGAATCTTGCGATTGCCGTGGAAAATCTCGAACCGTTCAATCTCGGCGACGGGCTTGTCACGGGCCCAGTCGGGGGTGAGGCCCTCGATCTCCACCGGGACGGAGGTTTCGCCGTGATAGGTCAGCCGCAGCGCCATGGACGCGGGTTTCCGGGTGATTCGGGGTTCTTGAGGAATCGAAATGACACGGTTTTGCTCCAGCACACTACCCGCCGGACCGGGTGCGGACAATTGTGCGGAACCTTTCCCGTCCTGCGACTGTATAACGGACAGCAATCACACAACGGGTCAACGGTGAGACGGGATGGACGACGACCGGGCGGTCATCGCACGCGTGCAGGCTGGAGCGACGGACGCCTTCCGCGTCCTCGTGGACCGGTATCAGCACGTCGTCTGGACGTTCTGCCGCAACCTGTTGCGACAGCCCGCGGACGCCGAGGATCTGACGCAGGACGTGTTCCTCGTCGCGTTTCGCAAGTTGTCGAGCTACGACGCCGACCGGGCCGCGTTCTCGACGTGGCTGCTGACCATCGCCCGCAGCCGCTGCTGCAACCGGCTGCAACAGCGGCAACCAATGAATGAATCTAGTGAAGAACCTCTGGACCGTGGCCCCGCGCCGGACGAGACCCTGGCCGACAGCGAAGTCTGGAACCGGCTCGACCGCGCGTTGGAGCAGCTTCCGCTGGAACAACGGACGGCGTTCGTACTGGCGGAGATTCAGGAATTGCCGCACAGCGAGATTGCGGAGATCGAAGGAGTGGAAGTGGGGACGGTGAAGAGCCGCGTCAGCCGCGCGAAAGCCCGGCTGCGCGACGTGCTGCACGCTTGGTCCTTGGAGACCGCGTCCGTTCCAGTGAGGAAGCCAACATGAAATCCGACGACGTCTATCGCGACTGGCTCGCCCGCGGCCGCAGCGCTCCGCCGCCCGACGGTTTGACCGACCGCATCATGACCGCCTTGCCGGTGAGTCCCAACGACCAGCCGGTTGCGCTGCCGACCGTGTCGATCAGGTCGTGGCTTGGCCGACGTGTCATTCCGTATGTGCTGTGGTGTGCGGCGGCAGTTGTGTGTGCCGTCCGGGTTTACAGCGTGATGAACGTGATCATCGCGCCGGTGGCGACGAATTCCGATGAAGCCGAATTGGAAGGATCAGCGCATGAGCGAGACATTGCCTCTTGACCGCAAGCCGTGGGTCGCCGCGTCGCTGTCGATGCTGTGCTGCGGGCTGGGTCAGATTTACTGCGGCCGGGCCGGTCGCGGGCTGGTGATGTACAGCCTGTCGATGATGTTCGGGCCGATCGTGATCGCCACCGTGATGACCGGCAGTTCGCTGCCGTGGCTGATCGCGTTCCTGCTGAGCCTGGCCGCCGTCGCCGTGGTGACCGTATGGTCCGTCATCGACGCGCACCGCCTGGCGAAGAGCCTGGCCGGACAGCATTACGAGCCGCGCGACTACAACCGGCCCGTCGTGTACCGGCTGATGGCGTTGACGTCGATCACTTACGCCTTCGTGCTGGCCATGTTCCTGCGGGCCAACGTGATCGAAGCCTTTGTGATCCCGTCACGCTCGATGGCCCCGACGCTCGTCCCCGGCGACCGCTTCCTGACCAACAAGCTGGGCATCAACGCGCGGACGCTGGAGCGCGGCGAGCTCGTCGTCTTCCGTCATTCGGCGAACCGGGAGCAGCGGTACATCAAGCGGATCGTTGGATTGCCGGGCGACACCATCGAGCTGCGCCAGGGCGAAGTGCTCGTCAACGGCCTGCCGCTCAAACGCGAGCCGATCGGCCCATCGGCGACCGACAGCCAGCAGTTGGTCGACGAATGGAACGGCGGGCGGCGGTATCAGATTCTGATCGGCCCGGACGACGAGAACGCCGACCTGCCGCCGCAGACGGTCCCCGACGGGGCGTATTTCGTGCTGGGGGACAACCGCGGACAGTCGCTCGACAGCCGCAAGTTCAGCGCGGTGTCGCACGGCGAGATGGTGGGCGTGGTGACTTACCGATACTGGCCCGCCGGGAACTGGAGCCGCTTCGGCGTCGTGCCCTGACAACGTCTCACGATCGATGAAGGCGCGAAACCGCAAGCGTCGCTCGCTTGCGGTTTCGCGCTTCTTCCTCAATCCAGAATCAAAAACTCGTTCGACGCCAGCAGCGCCTGCGCGAACTGGATCCACGCCGTCTGGCTCGCGCCCCCCTCCGACAGGAAATGCAGACCGAGTTCGCGTTCCGCCGACGTCGGCTCGCGCTGGAAGACGATGCGGTACAGCGCCGTCAGATGGTCGGTGCTGGTCTCCCCCTCCGCGAGCGCCCGGTCCGCCAGCGATTCCGCCTGCTTTTGCAGGAACGGGCTGTTGAGGACGAACAGCTTCTGCAGCGGCGTGGTCGTCTCCGTCCGGCCGTCGCTGTGGACGTTCGGATCGGGAAAGTCGAACCGGGCCAGCAGTGCGTTCAACTCCAACCGGCTGACGCGGCTGTAAACCGTCCGGCGACGCGCGTCCGGCTCGTGGGGATCCATTGATGCTCCTCCCACGACGCTGTCCAGCCGATCCGCCGAGGACAGCAAGGCGTCGCGAAACTGCTCGACTGTCAGCCGCTGACGGCTCATCCGCCACAGCCACCGATTGCCGGGATCGCGAGCCACGTTGTTTTCACCGGCCGCGCTGCTGCGTTGATACGCGGCGGACAGCACGATCTTGCGCTGCAGCCACTTCAGCGACCAGCCGCGATCCATGAACCGCACGGCGAGATCGTCGAGCAGCTCCGGATGCGACGGCCGCTCGCCGAGCGCGCCGAAGTTGCTGGCCGTTGCCACCAGCGGCTCGCCGAAATGCCAGCCCCAGAGGCGGTTGACGATCACCCGCGCGGTCAGCGGATTGCGCCGATCGACGAGCGCCGCGGCCAACTCCAACCGTCCGCTGCCGTTCGTCCAGACGGGGGATGCTTCCTCCGACAGCACGGTCAGAAACTTTCGCGGCGCAACCGGACCGGGCTTGGTGACATCCCCCCGCACGGCCACGTTGAGGTCGCGCGGGTTCTGATCGCGGATGATGTGCCACGATTTTTCCGGCTGCTTGGCGTGCCCCTTGTCGTTCACCTCGACCGCGGCGTCGAACGGCCGGTTGAACATCTCCGTGCTGGCGAACACCCCCGCCAGACCGTAGTAATCGGCCGTGCTGATCGGGTCGAATTTGTGATCGTGGCAGCGGGCGCACGCCACCGTCAGCCCCAGCACGCCGCGGGTGACCACATCCACGCGGTCCTCCCATTCGTCGGCCATCACCTCGGGGGCGTTGCGACGGTAGTATTTCGGCCCGAGGCCGACGAAGCCGAGCGCCGCATGCTGTTCCGGCTGGTCGGGCTGCAACAGATCCGCGGCGAGTTGCTGCCGCAGGAACTCGTCGTAACCGAGATCGTCGTTGAGAGCCGCGATCACCCAGTCGCGGTACTTGAACGCATTCGGGTAGCACAACGACAGATCGTTGCCGACAACGTGCGCCTGGTCTTCAGCGTACCGCATCAAGTCCAACCACAACCGTGCCCAGCGTTCCCCATATTGCGGCGACGCCAGCAGCCGGTCCACCAATCGCTCAACCGCATCCGGGGCGTCATCGGCGACGAAAGCGTCCACGTCCTCCGGTGACGGCGGCAAACCGAGCAGGTCGAACGAGAGGCGACGGATGAGCGTCCGTCGATCCGCGGGCGGATTCGGCGACAGTCCGTGCTGTTCGAGGGCCGCGTTGAGGAAGTGATCCAACCGGTTCGACGCGACGTGCTGTCCCGATGTCGTCGGCAACGACTGCGGCTGTGGCGGTTGGAATGCCCAGAACTGGCGGCCCTTGGTCCAGTCAATCGTGGAGACCGGCGCGGTCACCTCGCCATCGCGCGGATCGGGGGCACCCATCGCGATCCACTTCGCGAAGTCGGCGATGACTTCCTCGGGCAGCTTCCGCTCCGGCGGCATCTGCAGCGACTCGTGCCGCAGCGCGGCCAGCAACAGACTGCCGGCCGCATCCCCGGGGACCACCGCCGGGCCGGTCTCGCCCCCCTTGCGGCTCGCTTCGCGCAGATCGAGCCGTAAGCCCCCCTTGACGCTCTTCGACTCCGCCGAATGGCACTCGTAGCACTGCGCGATCAGGACCGGCCGGATCTTCGCCTCGAAGAACTCAATCGCCGCCGCGGACGGCGGCTCGTCGGCCGGCAACGGGACGGCGGCCAGCAACAGGCCGCCGAGCAGCCAGCTTCGATGGGCATTCATCTTGCGATCTCTGGAACCGAGTCTGTCGGCACGCGCGCCATACATGAGCGATTCAGCATATCACAAACCGTGCCGGCCTCCAAAGAATGATTCAACGCGACAATCCGATCCTGCTTTTCTTGTAGGGTGTAGTCGAGGCTTCGAGGCTCACCCCGTTGGAGTCCAGCCTTTAGGCTGTGCCTTTCTCTTCGCTCAGAAAACGAAGAGCAGCCTAAAGGCTGGACTCCAACGAAGAGGGTGAGCCTCGCAAAGCCTCGACTGCACCCGACAAATCGCCTTCACGTCACAACGCGCGCAGGAACGCGATCAGATCCTGCTTCTCCGCAGCCGTCAGCTTCAACTCCAGCACGAGGTTGAAGAACTCGACGGTGTCGTCCAGCGTCAGCAGGCGGTCGTCGTGCAGATACGGCGGCGAGTCTTTGATGCCCCGCAGCGGGAACGTCTTGATCGGGCCGTCGGCGGACGCCTTGCGGCCGTTGATCATTTTCTCCTGGAAGAACCGCTCGACCATGAGGTTGTGCATCGAGTTGTCGGTGTAGTACGGCGGCGTGTGGCACGTCGCGCACTGGCCTTTGCCGAAGAACAGCTTCTCGCCGCGCAGTTCGCTCTCGGTGGCCTCGTCCGGGTCGAGACGGCCGAACACGTTCAGCTTGGGAGCCGGCGGGAAGTCGAGAATCGCCTGGAACTCGGCCATCGGATGCACCTGGCTGCCGCGGTCGAGCACGTTCATCCCTTTGCGGGCGGCGTCGGCGGGAATGCCGTCGAAGTAGGCGGCCCGCTGCTCGAACTCGGTGAAGTCCTCGACGGTCTTGAGCGCCCGTTGCGACCCGAACAGCCGCTGCACGTTCATCCCGCGGAGCGTGGGCGTGTCGATCCGGTGCCGATGCTCGTTCGGGCGGATGTCCCCCACGGTGTGCGTCGCCGCGTTCGTGTGTCCGTTCTGGTGGCAGTCGAAACAGGCCACGCCCTGATGCGCCGTGAGCGCCCGGCGGTCGATCGTCGCATTGAACTGCTGCTGCGGGAACGGCGTGACGAGCAGTCGCAGTCCTTCGAGTTGCTTCGGGTTGAGAATGTCGGCGAACAGCTCCTCAAAGTTGGCGAGCGTGACCAGTTTCCCATTTGAGACGTCTCCCAGATCGGGTCGCGTCGTCAGAAAAATCGCCGGCGGGAAGTCGGGCAACAAATGCTGTGGCAGGTCGTGGTCGAGATCGAACCGCTTGAGGTCGCGGAGCGTCTGTTTCTTGGTTTCGTCGATCACCACCTTCGGGAACACCATCCCACCGGCTTCGTGATGCGGATGCGGCAACGGAAAGAAACCCTCCGGCCAGACCCCCTTCTGCTTGATCTCGGCCGGCGTCATGTCCGCCAGCTGCTGCCAGGTGACCCCCTTGGGCAACCGCACCCGCACCCCCTGCTGGATCGGTTTCTTGCGCGACGTCAGCGCGTCTTTCGCGGGATTGTCCGACAGGTCGTAGCGGTCCTTCAGCAGATCCTGCTGCCGCTCGGCAAACTTCGGCTGCTCGCTTTGCAGTCGTTTGACCAGTTCGTCGAATGTTTCCGCGGCCAGCCCAGTTGATGTGACGCCGACGAAGACCGCCACAGCGGCTGCCAGCGATGTCAGTGGTCGTTGCATGGTAATGCTCCAGACATCCAGGGGATTGATCCGGAACCGCAACGACCGAGCGATGGGACTCGAACCGCGGTTCCTTGTGGCGTGCATTATCGACGCCGGAGCGCCATGCTTCCAATACACTGTTGTTCTATCTACGATGCCGAACGGGCATGGATTGCAAGGATTCCAAGTGGAAATCGGCCAACTTCGGTATTTCCTGAAAATCGCCGAGTGCGGCAACTTCACCCGCGCGGCAGAGGCGCTGCTGATGACGCAGCCCGCGCTCAGCCGGGCCGTGGCGAAGCTGGAGGAGGAAATCGGGCAGCCCGTGTTCGAGCGACAGTCGCGAAATGTCCTGCTGACCGACGCCGGCCGATTGCTGCATGCGCGGGCGGAACAGATTCTGTCGCTGATCGACGATACGCTCGCCGAAATCACCGACGATGGCGAAACCGGCCGCATCCGCATCGGGGCCATTCCAACCATCACGCCGTTCCTGCTCCCGGCCGTGCTGCGGACTTTCAGCGACCATTACCCCCGCGCTCAGATCATGGTCTATGAAGAGACGACCGACGCCTTGCTGCAACGCTGCAACCGCGGCGAAGTCGATCTCGCTCTGCTCGCGGCCCCGATTCCCCAGCAGTACCTGGCGGTCGAGCCGCTCTTTGACGAGGAACTCCGGCTGGTGTTGCCGGCGGATCACGAACTGGCGGGCAAGAAGCGGATCACGGTCGACGACATCCGCCACGAGCCGTTCGTCCTGCTGGACGAGACGCACTGCCTGTCCGAGAACGTGCTGTCGTTCTGCCGGCAACGGTCGTTCCATCCGGTCTCAATGCAGCGCACCAGCCAGCTCGCCACGGTGCAGGAACTGGTCTCCCTCGGCCACGGCGTCTCACTGATCCCGGCGATGGCGGCGACGCTGGACACCTGCCCCCGCCGCATTTATCGCTCACTCTCCGGCCCGAAGCCGACGCGCAGCATCGTGCTGGTCACGAATCCCTATCGGTTTCAGAGCCGGTTGTCGCAGCGGTTTCAGGATGAACTGCGGGGATTGAGGTGATGACCGGAGAGAACTCTTGGTCGGATCTCGCAGGATGCCGCCGCGAACGACGGCAGTCTTTGCAGCCGTTGTCCACCATCGAACTTCGAACGGGGGCACCCGGCCATCAAGCAGTCGTCAAAAATTCGGTGACTTGACCAGGAACGTGCCGGGCACGGAAGCTTAGAAGCGGTTTCAAAACCGCATCCTCTTTACGCCGAAGGCGTTGTCTCTCAAAGCCCAGGGTCGCGAGTCTGCGAGCGCACCCTGGGTGGCGATGATGACAAACCTCATACCCTGAAAGGGTTTTATCAGGGATTGATGTCGCCGGTGATGCGACCCCTTCAGGGTCGATTCGACACGGAGGCCAATTCCCCAGGGTGCGCTCGCGGACTCGCGACCCTGGGCTGTGCGATCGAACGCCTGCGGCGTACTTGATCTCCGATCAATGATCCGCCACCAATCGCAACAATCAGTAGAGGGTTTTGAAACCGCTTCTACTCAATTGCTACAATTCCTGGATCGCCAACTCGCCAGCCTGTCTGAGCATTTCGTGTGACCGGAAGGGAGAACCCATGAACGCCGCCGATTCCGTCTTCCAACGGGCGCTGTCCGCCCTGCTGACCGAAATCTTCAACGGCCCGCCGGGCAGCGAAGCCTACGTGCTCAATCCGGGCGATCCCGGCCTGCTGCGGCAGCTCGACGCGCTCGATGCGGCGGCCGCGTCCAATCGACCGATGCCGGGGAAGACCACCATCGCCGCGCACGCCGATCACGTGCATTACGGCCTGGCGCTCCTGAATCGCTGGGCCGCCGGCGAGACGAACCCGTGGGCCGACGCCGACTGGAACGCCAGTTGGCAGCGGGGCACGGTGACCGACGATGAGTGGCGAACTCTGCGACAGAATCTGCGCCGCGAAGTCGAGTCGTGGAGGAACGCCGTCGCCGCCCGCAGCGAGTGGAACGAAATCGCCGCCGCGGGCGCTCTCTCCAGCGCCGCCCACACGGCGTACCACCTCGGCGCGATCCGGCAGATTGTGGCTGCGCTGAGCGAATAACGACGGCCCGTCGGAGTCCAGCCTTCTGGAAGCGTCCGAAGACACGGCCGTGGCACACAAGCCACCGCCGCCGCTCCTCGTGTGCCACGGCTGTGTCAGCCATTGGTATCTACACAACTTTCGGTTGTTGGTATAGATGACTGGATGCTTGGACACTTCCCGGGCTGGAGGCCCGGTTGCAGCGGCGGTATCGGC
>JAWXBB010000100.1:0-7356 GCA_034439795.1 Planctomycetaceae bacterium
AACCCGCCTCGCTGAATTGTTCCCGCCCCGTGACCACCCCCGCGGCGGTGGCGGTCAATCGTCGATGCGGCTGCGACTCGGGATCGGCGGGGGTGGTCACGGGGCGGGAACAATTCAGCGAGGCGGGTTTCGTCGGTACGCGACGATGATACCGAACTCGCCCCCGCTTTTCCCGGCAGAGGTGACGATGAGTCCTGTCTTGAATCCGAAGGGTTCGCAGAGAGTAGCCGGGGGTCGGAGCGCTTCGCGGAGACCCCCGGTCAACATGGCGAATTGGCTGTGCATCCCGGAGGGATGCCATAACGGACATTTCTGGCACCCCTCCGGGGTGCTATCGTCAATGCCGTCGCTTTCCGGGGGTCTCCGAAGACTCCGACCCCCGGCTACTTTCTGCGACCTCTTCGAGGTCCAATCCGCCGAATTGACGCCCGTTCCACCGCGCCCGACACTGGTTTGTATGAAACTCGGCTACGACACCAACGGCCTGGCCCATCACCGGTGGGACGACGCCCTGCGCCTGATCGCCGACGCGGGATACCGGTCGGTGGCGATCACGGTCGACCACCATTGCCTCGCCCCCACGTCTCGCGACTTTCGGTCGCAGATGGCTCAGATGCAGGCGTTGTTGGAGCGGCTGCGGTTGAGCTGCGTGATCGAAACGGGCGCCCGGTATCTGCTCGATCCATACCGCAAGCATCAGCCGACGTTGCTCAGCCCGACCACGGAAGGTCGCGGGCATCGTCAACAGTTCCTGAGCCAATGCGTGGAACTCGCCGAAGAGTTGCACGCCGATGCCGTGTCGTTCTGGTCGGGCACGCCGATGGATGAACCGGGACCGGACATCGTCTGGAACCGCCTGCTCGATGGTTGCCGCCGGCTGACCGATGAGGCCGGGCGGCGCGGCGTGCGTCTGGCCTTTGAGCCGGAGCCGGGGATGTTCGTCGAGACCTGCGACCAGTTCGCCCGGCTTGCGGACCAGATCGACGCGCCGCACTTTGGGTTGACGCTCGACATCGGGCACGTGCATTGCCTCGGCGACGGAGCGATCGCCGACCGCATCCGGCAGTTCGCCGCACGGCTGTACAACGTCCACATCGAAGACATGCGGCCCGGCGTTCACGAGCACCTGCGGTTCGGCGAAGGGACCATCGATTTCCCGCCGGTGTTCGCGGCCCTCAAGGACGTTGGCTACACGGGCGGCCTCCACGTCGAACTCAGCCGCGACAGCCACCGGGCACCCGAAGCGCTCGCCGAGTCGTTCGCGTTCCTGTCGCAGTGGGTGAAGTGAGTGTCGGACGTTACGTCCGCCGAGCACCGTGAACTTCGGTGAGTGGCCGGGGCTGGAGCCGCTTCGGCGAAGCCCCGGTCTGTCGCGCGCTCACCGGGGCTTCCCTCCCGTTGGTCGGTCCAGCCCCGGCCACCCGACACCTGACTCGCGGTCCGCACAGCGGACCCTACGGTGCCGGCACGATCGTCACGGACGGAAAAGTTGATGCCAACCGGAGTGTCGCTGTTCTCGTAGCGGTCGTAACGTCCGGCACGGCGGGATTGAAGCCGCATCGGTATCTGCACGATACGGACTAGGAATCAGCCGATTCTCGCGCTGTCCGTGACTCTCCGGTGCGGCCCCGATTTGACCCTGCCACTGCCACCGCCGATTGTGGAGACGTTTCACTTCCTCGAGCGCTCCGACGCGCCGCGGGTGGGGGAACTGTTGATCGCTGCATTGGACGTCCCCCGGCTGCCCATTCAGTTCGCCGCGGCCGATGCGCTGATCCGGCGTCCCGCCCTGCATGGGCATCTGGAGCTGCTCGCGCGGCTCGACCGGCTGCCGGTGGAAGTCGTCCGCCTGGTGCATCAAGCGGGGACCGTGCTCGACGCCGCGTTTCGGCAGGCGCTCGGCAAGGGGGACAGCCAGACGCGGCAGCAGGCCTTGCACGCCGTCCGCTTGTCGGAGCAATACGGTCAGGCGTCGACGCTGTTGGAGTTGCTGACCCGACCCGCGCTGATCGAGCTCGATGACGTCGCCGCCACGCTGCGGTATCTGGTCAACCGGCTGTACGACTGGTGGCAATCGTCGGTCGATCGTCCGCCCGATGCGACGGCGGCGAATCCCGTCCGGATGCAGTTTCTGCTGGCGCTCGATCAGGCGCTGGGCGATTTGTCCAGGCAGGCCCGGCCGGACGAGGTCATCGACGCCGTGCTGATTCTCGGCGACCCCGGTCATCCGACGGTGAAACGGGTGCTGTGGAACGGCCCGGCGGAGCATCGCGAACGAGCCGCCCAGCGGTTGCTCGACAGCCGGCATCCCGGCATCCTGCGACTGGTCGCTGAATCGCTCAACCAGAGTTATCCGCACCCGAAAGTCTTCGAGGCCATTCGTCAAAGGCAGGACCCGGAGTTCGTCGCCGCGTTGTTGCAGTCATTCGCCCGCGGCCGGACGCATCAGCGGCTGGAGCACTTGAGGCAAATTGAGTTTCTCGCCTGGCTGGAGCCGCCATTTGAGCTGCTCGACAACCTGCCCCCGGCGCTGCAGCCCGCGCTCGCGGGCTTTGTGAACGCCACGCGGCTCCCCTACGAGATCAAGGCCGGCGTGCAGGCTTGGCTGCTGCACAACGGGACGCCGCAGGGGAAGCAGGCCGCGACCGATGGGCTGCCGCTGGTCGACGAAGAGGTCATCCAGGACGCCGTCCGGGAGGGACTGGAATCGGACGACGCGGAAGTTCAGGCGTGGGCCACGCATCAGCTTCGCGAACACGCCATCCCGGGGGCGTTCGCGCTGTTGGTGTCGCGGCTCGACAGCCCGCTCGGCTCCGTGCAGGACGCCGCGCGGGAGGAATTGGCGGGCTTCGATGCGGCCCGCGTGCTGGCGCTCGCGCCGGGGCTGACCCACGACGAGGCGCGGCGCGCCGGTCAGTTGCTGATGAAAGTCGACCTGCAAGCGCCGGCAACGATCCGCCGCGCGCTGGCGCATCCCTCGAAGCAGAAACGAATCAAGACGGCCGCCGCCGTGCAGAAGCTGGATCTGCACGCCACGTTCACATCCGCGTTCGTGGCGCTGACCGAAGACGTCGATCCGATCCTGCGCCGTACCGGAGCGGAAGCCCTCGGCACAATTCTGCAGTCCGAGGCCTATCGGGCGTTACAGAAGCTGTTGGACGATGCCAGCCCGCGCGTGCGGGAAACAGCGGAGGCGGCGCTCGGCGTTTGGAAGCACTCCGGCGAACTCGCGCGGAGCAGTTTGGATTGACGCGCGACTGAATCGTGTCGTTTGTCGGATCGTCTTCCATGAGCAGCTCACTGTCCTTGCAACTGGCCGCCGCCTGGTTCTCCGCGGATCAATCCATCGGGCCCGCCGAGACCCCGAGCGCGCCGTCGTTGCTCGTTCCCGCCTTGTTGCTGGCCGGCTTCATGGCGGCCGGGATTGCGGCGGTGTGGGGCGGGCTGTATTTCGCCATGCGCTGGCGGAAGGGCGTGGCGGTCGCCGGCGAACGACGACGGCTCATCGACCGGCTGGCCGCCGTGCATCGGCTGTCCGCGGACGACGTGCGGCGGTTGAAGTCCATCGCCGGCGGACTGTCGCTGCCGGATGCCACAATGTTGCTGATCGATCCACGGCTGCTGGAGGCGCACGCGGTCCGATCTCCCGCGATGGCGGACTGGATCGTGCCGATGGGCCGGCGGCTGTTCGGGCCCGCGTTCCAACACCAACCCGAAGCGTGAGCGAGGGCGAGCGCTCGCCCTCGCTCACGCTTCGGGTTGGCGTTGGCGCGTGATCGCCCTGCGAAGCGCTCGGCCCCCTCACCCAACCCTCTCCCCCGAAGCGGGGGCGAGGGGACCAGACAAGTCAGCGTTTGCGCGGGGCGTCGGTCGTCAGCGAGTCCGGCAGGCGCTGCACGCGGCCTTCGCGGTCGACGCAGGCCAGCACGCTCGATGCGGTCGCCAGCAACTGCTCGCCGCGAAACAGGCGGTAGCTGTGCTCGATCTTCGCCGCGGAGACCCGTTCGACGGTCGTCTCCAGCGTCAGCAGGTCGTCGAATCGGGCAGGCGAGTGATACCGGCAGTCGAGCTTCACCACCACCAGAAACAGGCCGGATTCTTCGATGGCCCGGTAGTCGCCGCCCTGCGCCCGCAATAGCTCGGTGCGGCCCATTTCATAGTAATTGATGAAGTTCGCGTGGTGCAGAAACCCCATCGCGTCGGTTTCGCAATACCGGACGCGAATCTCAATGCGGTGGGTGAGCATGGTTAAGGGTCTAGAGCTGAGGGCTAAGGGCCGGCATGGGAATCGAGAGCAGGGTCGCGCGGTGTGTCTTCGCTGGCTCTCCCTTAGAGCGATTTCAAAACCCGATCCTGAATGTTGCCCTTGGTGACGGAACCTTGCTCGGTGGCCAGTACGCCGAAGGCGTTCAAGCACACAGCCCAGGGTCGCGAGTCTGCGAGCGCACCCTGGGGCCATGGCGTGCGACGTGCATCGACCCTGAATGGGTCGCATCACCCACGGCTTCAGACCTCGATGAAACCCTTTCAGGGTATGTGATTCGATTTGATCGCTACCCAGGGTGCGCTCGCAGACTCGCGCCCCTGGGCTGTGTTGTGCAACGCCTTCGGCGTAAAGACCATGCGGCCTTGATACAGCGTCTCGACCCTCAGCCTCTTCAACACACCACCGCGCCGGCGAGCTTGCGCGATTCGTACGTCCGTTCGCCGATGGCCTCGGTCGCGGCCGCCAGGTCTTTGTCGAGCGCGATCTGATAGAGCTGCTTGCCGGCGTCCGTCGGGTAATGGCCGTCGAGACACGCCTGGCACAGCGACTCGCCCGACAGGCCGACGCTGCGGGCGATCGCCGGCTGGGACAGATACCGCAGGCTGTCGGCCCCGATCACGTCGGCCATTTCCTGCTCGATCTCCGGCGTCAGCTCGCGGCCGTTCAGGAACTTCGGCGCGAAGAGCTCTTTGATCGTCGACATGTCGATGCCGTAAAAGCACGGCGCGATGATCGGCGGACAAGCCACGCGGACGTGGACCTCCTTCGCCTTGCCACGGTCCTTGATCTGGTGGATCAGCGCCTTCATGGTCGTCGAGCGGACGATCGTGTCCTCGACCAGCAGCACGCGCTTCCCTTCCAGCACCTCCGGCAAAGGCGTGTACTTCATCCGCGCCTTGTCGGCCCGGCTCGCGCCTCCCTCAATGAAGGTCCGGCCCATGTAGCGGTTGCGGATCAGCCCTTCGAGACTGGGGATGTTCAGCGCGTACGCCATCGCGTCGGCCGCCGCCTTGGCGGTGTCGGGGACCGGCACCACGATGGTGTCTTTCAGATCGCGGTCGATCGGCAACCGCTCCTGCGCGGCCAACTCTTCGCCGAGCCGCTTCCGCGTGAGATACACGCTGCGGTCATCCAGCGTGCTGGCGACGTTCGCGAAGTAGATCCACTCGAAGAAGCAGTGCGCCCGGCGGGGACTCTCGGCGAACTTGTGCAGCTTCAGTTCGCCATCCCGGATGATGATCGCATGGCCCGGCGGCAGGTTGTGAATGTCTTCCGCGCGGAATCCCAGATTTGCCAGCGCGACGCTTTCGCTCGCGGCGGCAAACATCGCCCCTTCCACCGCATAGCACAGCGGGCGGATGCCCAGCGGATCGCGGGCCACGACCATGTGCCCCAGCGCATTCAGAAAGACGATGTTGTACGCGCCGTCCAACTGCCTGCTCAACCGCGTCAGCAGGTCTTCCAGGGACGGCTGTTTGTCCCCCGACAGTTGCTGGGCGATGAGGTGCATCAGAATTTCGGTGTCGGTCTCGCGCGACAGATGGAAATTCGGCTGCGACAGAATCTGCTCGCGCAGTTCCTGATAGTTCGCCAGTTGGCCGTTGAAGCCGAAGCTGAACCACTTCGACTTTTCGATGTGCGCCCGGTCGAACGGCTGGGCGTAATTGCGGTCTTCCTTGCCGCAGGTGGCATAACGGACGTGTCCGATGGCGGCGACGCCGTCGAGCGTCTGCATCAGGCTTTCGTACTGGGCCTGCTGATTGAGATGGAAGACCTCGGTGACGCTGCCCACGTCTTTGTGCGTGTGCAGCAGTTCCGAGCGCGTGGGATTGAAGCTGGTGACCCCCGCCGCCAGTTGGCCGCGGTTCTGAATTTCCAGCAGCAGTCGCGGCACATGGCGGGCCGTCAGCGACGGCGTCTGCCGGACGGCGTGGCGGCTGACTCCGCGGTGGGGCAGGTGGTAGACCGCGGCGACACCGCATTCGTGGAACAGATCGGCCATGTGGTTCCCCCGCAACGAGCGACCCGTCCGCAGTCTCGCCGGACTTCACACGATGTTCATCATACCGCCCTGTCGGCGTCGGACCAACCGGGTGCGGCCTCGGGAAACGAAAAAAGCCCGTGGCGGGTGTCCGCCACAGGCTCATGGGATCATTTCGGAAGATCCGCAGGGTGGAACCCTGCGGCTTCCTGGTCGCAAACCGGCAATGGGAAATTGCTTACGGCAGTAATTCCGTGCCGGGGATGACCAAACTTCACGTCGGAAACGACATTCCCAGTCCCGGGGCGAACTACTGTTGCGGCGGCGGGAGGCGGATCAGCGAGAGCTGGCGCGGCTGCCCGTCGCCGGTGTGGACGAGCAACGGCGTCGCGTCCTTCGTGAGGTTGGCGATGCCGGCTTCGTACACCGGGTATTGATTCATCCCGATCCTCCACGCGGCCCGCTGAGTCGATTTGTCCACGGCGCCGGCAAGCGTTTCCACGTCGTTGCTCTGCAGATTGTGATAGTTGCCGCGGATGACCCCCTGCGGGTTGACGGCCAGTTGGAACGTATCGTCCGAGTTGGTTTGACCTCCTTGGACGATGGCGAAGACGCCCAACGGCAACCACTTCGTATCGTCATCGGGAGAGGCCGACTGTCCGGTGCCAGCGATCTGGCTGGCCTGGTCCGCGTACTCTTGCGGTGTGCCGGCCCCGTCGCCGTTGATGTAAATCGCGTTCGACTGGGCGACGACGTTGCTGCCGTAATCGTAGGGCATGGGGGCGGCGGCCAACCCGATCAGCCCGGCGACGGACCGATAGCCGGGATTCGCATACACCGACACCGATGTCAGGCTCTTGGGTGCCCAGGCGTTGGGATAGCCGCCATACATCGCCGCCCCGTAGGCGGGATAAGTCGCCGCCGCACCGCGGAAGGCCGCCGATTGCGAGGCCAGGACCGCCGTGGAGTTGTAATACGTCCCCGAAGCCGCACGGGCCGCGTAGTTGCCGGGAGCACCGAGATCGCCGGCACCCATTCCCGGGCGGACACCGATGCCGCTGGCCGGTCCACCGACTCCCCCCGCGCCTAGTCCGGGAAGGACACCAAC
>JAWXBB010000101.1:0-23613 GCA_034439795.1 Planctomycetaceae bacterium
GCATCCGGCGAGAGATGCCAGCGACCGGCAGGCACATCGCGGCCGTTGTCAACGCCGCGGGCCACGTTGTCCCAGAACTCCGCGACGGTGCCGGCACCGGGAAAGACGCCGCCGAGACCGACGATGGCGATGCGTTCTGCGGGCGGGCGATTCACAAGGGAGTCCTGAACGGCGTCGTCATCTGCGGCAAGCGTCGGGGGGAAACTTGAATGATATCCGCCGCCGCACCGCTGACCAATCCTCCGCGGTCGCTACGACCGGGAGAATCGTTCAAGTCTGCCCGAATCAACATCCGATGATGGGGATAACGTCTCGAACTGTCGTGAGGGAGAATCCATGCCTCGCCGCCTGCTGATCCTCGGCGTGCTCGCCATGCTGAGCTGTTCGGCAGGTTGCCGGTGTGCTCCGAGGTTCAACTCGTACGCGGACTTCATTGATGACGTGGGCGATGACGAGTGGGCATTCGATCAGTGGTACAACCCGCGGCTGGACATCTCCCGCGCGGGCAAGCCGGACTGGTGCAGTCCGCTGAACCGGCGACTGGGCGGTTGTCGCTGCTGCAATCAACGAACGTGGAGCTGGGCCGATTGCTGCTGGCTGTATCCAGCGAGGCATCCGTACTGGTATCCCGGCCAGGCCGTGTTGCCGCCGGGGATGACGATGACGCCGGTCCCCGCCGCCGCACTCGCTCCGCTTCCCGCGGTGCCCGCTCCGCAACCGGCCCCGCTCTACGAAGAGCCGCCGTTGCCGCCGAATCCGTTCGAGGCCCCGCCGCCCAATCCGGCGCCTCCATTGCCCGCGGTGCCGTTCCCCGATCCGCAGGCGTTCCGGGCGCAGGTGGAGATCCTGCCGGTGTTTGAGGCGCCGTTGCAGTAACGGGAACCGAGTTCGCACATCATCGAAGAAGCCCAGGGATGGCCATCCCTGGGCTTCCTATGTTTGTGAAGCCAGAGAAGCCAGACAATCCGTACGGCCGCGAGGGACGGATCATTGCGAATCCTCCGCAGAACCGTCAGGCCCCGTACAGACGTTACAATCCGCTCGCCGATGCCTTCGAGGAACCGTCGATTGCCGTCGTGAAGGGACAACGTCATGCGCCGTACCTGGAGCCTTGTGGCCCTGCTGGTCATCGCCTCGGGCAGCCTCGGCTGTCAGCAACTCGGTCGCCGCTCGTCCTGCGGCGCACCGCCCGATTGCGGATGTGGCTGCACCGCTACCGTGGGCGACGCCTGTCATTGCGGCTCGGGTCAACCGGCGTGCGGCACGAACGGCGAAATGATTCCCAGCACGCCGCCAGCGGGACAACACCGCCCCGCCAGCACGCCGTACGAGGATGTGCCTCAGAAGCCGCCGATGACGCGCACTGCGCCGCCGCCCCCGCCGCCCGAAGGGGCTCAAGCGCCGCGGCCGTTGGAACTGCTGCTGCAATAGCGCGCAATCACGAAGGCAGCCGGCTCAGCGCCTCATCGATGAGCGCCAGCAGACATCGCGCCGCGGTTCGTTGCCGCGTCTCGCGCAGGCTGAGCGGTGGTTCCAGGTCGCCGTTCAAACAGTGTGATGCCGTGGTGATGGAGGGACCGTCGTCGCGCTGCATCGCGACGCACATCCAGATCAAGCCGTCCTGATCGGCCGGCGCGTTCGGTCCCAGATGGCCGGTGATCGCCGCGGCCACCTGGGCCTCCGGCGTGCGTGACAGGACGCCGCGCGCCATCGCCTCCGCGACTTCGCGGCTCACAACGCCCGGTCCTGGCGGGTGAAACAACTCCGTCGGCACGCCGAGCCATTGCTGCTTGGTGTCGAGCCGGTAGACCACCGCCGAGCCGCACAGCCACCCGGAAATGCCGGGAATGCGGGCCAACGTCGCGGCGACCAGTCCGCCCGTGCAGCTCTCCGCGAGCACCAGCCGCATGCGTCGCGCGCCGAGTTGCTGGGCGACGAGTTGGGCGGCGGCGAAAGCTGGGTCATCCATGCCGGTTGTCTCCTGCGACCTTGTCGATGCGCGGTGCATGGACGTTGAAACCGTTGGCGCGATTGTAACGGTTCTGTCGATGGTTCTGGTGCCGCAAATTTTAACGTCGCGCACGGGACGATGACGCCGGTCGGAACCATCCGTCAGGCGATCCTCTGTGTCGCGCTCATCAGCGGCCATGCAACTTGGCAGCTCTTTCGGGGGGAAGAGACCGGGATGGATCACCCACGGTCTGGACTGACGCTGCGCACCGCGCTCGGTCTCGTCGCTGCGTCGATGGGATTGGCCGCGCCCTACGCCCTGCCGGCGGACGAGCCGCGGCCCACGCTCACCACGCTGGTCGGTCCGCGGACGGCCGGCGGGGAGGACGTGGACGCCACGCACTATCAGGCGATTCGCATCGCGCAGCCCGGCAGCTCGTCGCTGCAAACGCGCCGCGAGGCGCTGGCCGAACTGCCGCTCGCCGGACTCACGCCGATGCAGTCGGCCAAAGCCCAGCAGGTGCTGAACGGGCTGGGCCTGTTCCGTCGTCTGCCGACGCTGGCGATGGAAGTCGACGCCGACGTGTATCGGTATCTGCTGTCGCACCCCGACGTCGCCGTGAGCACGTGGCGGGCGATGGACATCTCGAAATTCCAACTGCAACCCACGGTGGCGGGCGTGTATCACGCCGACGCCGGCGACGGCTCGGTGGGGACCGTCGAAGTCTGGAAATCGTCGGCGGAGGAAACCGTCATCTACTGCGACGGTGCGTTCAAGAGTCCGCTGCTGGCCAGGCCCATCGTCGCTCGTTCGATCATGCGGCTGAAGGCGCGGTTCTTTCAGGACGCCGAGGGAACGCCGCACGTCGAGCACACCGGCGACGTGTTCGTCGAGTTCCCGTCGCAGACGGTGGAGACCGTGGCCCGCGTGGTCTCGCCGGTGAGCCACATGATCGCCGACCGCAACTTTCGCCAACTGACGCTGTACGTTCATTTGATGTCCCAAGCCATGAGCCGGCAACCGGGCTGGATTCGCACGATCGCCCGCCGGATGGACAGCAGCGACGAGCAGCGAACGGAATTCCTCGCCGTCGCCGAAAAGGCCCACGCCGCGAGCGAACGCCGCCGCGACAACGCCCCGCCGCTCGCCGTCGACGAAATCCTGGTGCCGCTCCGCACGGCCCAGCGCCCCGGCGACCCGGCGCTGCGCTGACCTCCTTCCGTCTTCCGTAGACGCGGCACTCCGTGACGCGAAGCCTTTCCGGTCACGGAGTGACCGGACTACAGAAGTCCAGAAGCCCCTCTTACGTCCCGCTCCGCAAGGCGATCCAGGCGGTTGATAAGTCGCGAGTGACCGGTGCCTGACAGGCCCCCTCCTGGCACACGTAGATCGCGGTCTGGCCGTGGACCGCCGTTTTGCCGGACAGCAGCGGTTGCAGCGTTGATGGCAACGCATCATCCATCGTCAGCGGGGGACGACGCAGCACCACTTTGTTCGGCACAAAGCCGCGGTGCAGTTCGCGCAGGGCGACATCGCCCAGAGCCGGATCGTCGCCGTCGCACACGACGATCTCGTGCGCCGGGCCGAGGACGAAATCGAACGCCACCAGCGACTGTCCGGCGGCCATCGCGACGCGCGACATCGTTCCGGACAGCATATCGAGCGTCGCCCGGCCGCGGTCTTCCAGATCGCGGCGGCCGGTGATGCGGCCCAACTTCACGAGCGCCGTCGCCGCCAGCCCGTTGCCCGACGGCGTGGCGTTGTCGTGAATGTCCTTGTTCCGCGCGATGAGCGCCTCGTGATCGGCCGACGTGTAGAAGAACCCCGCATCTTCGCTGTCCCAGAACTGGTCGAGCATCCGTTCGCCCAGTTGCACCGCGGCGTCAAGATATTGCGGATCGAACACCGCCTGATAGAGTTCGACCAGCCCGTCAATGAGCGCGGCATAGTCGTCGAGATAGGCATTGAATCGCGCGCGGCTGTCTTTGTAGGCGTGCAGCAACCGGCCGTGATTGGAACGCATCGTAGACAAAATGAAATCCGCCGCGGACCGTGCGGCCTCGGCGTACTTCGGCTCGTTCAGCACGTTCGCCGCCTGAGCCATCGCAGCGATCATCAGGCCGTTCCAACTGACGAGGACTTTGTCATCGCGCCCCGGCGGCACCCGCTGCGATCGAGCCGCGAAAAGTGCAGTCCGACATCGCGCGAGCAACGATTCGAGGTCTTCGTTCCCCTCTCCGCCGAACGGCACAGGATTTGGCGAAAGCCGCTGCAGGATGTTCTGATGCTCCCAATTGCCGTGTTCGGTGACGTCGTAGCAGGCGCAGAAGATCGGGCCGTGATCGAGGCCGAGCAGCTTCAGGACCTCATCCCTGGTCCAGACGAAGAACTTCCCCTCCACCCCTTCGCTGTCGGCGTCCTGGGTGCTGTAGAAGCCTCCTTGTGGTTGCGTCATTTCGCGCAGGACGTAATCCAGCGTCTCCCGGGCGACGCGCGCGTAATCGGCGTTGCCCGTCGCCTGATAGGCTTCGAGATACACCGTCGTCAGTTGGGCGTTGTCGTACAGCATCTTCTCGAAATGCGGCACCAGCCACTTCTCGTCGGTCGAGTACCGCGCGAAGCCGCCGCCGAGGTGGTCGTAGATGCCGCCCTGCGACATCTTGTCGAGCGTGAGCGTGACGACGTCCAGCGCCTCCGCGTCGCCGAACCGGCGATGACAGCGGAGCAGCACGCGGAGGTCCATCGGATGTGGAAACTTCGGCGCGCTGCCGAACCCGCCGTGCGTGCGATCGGCCGCGCGAATCAACGAGCGCTGAGCCTTTCGCAGCGTCTCGGCGGAGAGTTGTTCGAGCGAGATCGCGGGATGACCGGCTGCGGCGACGGCCTGCGTTAATTCGGCTGCCTGGTTGACGAGGGCCGCCCGTTTGTTCGTCCAGGCGTCATGCACGGCGGTCAGGATTTCGCGGAAGCCGGGCCGGCCCCACTTCGCGGCGGGGGGCCAGTACGTGCCGCCGAAGAACGGTTGTTTGTCCGGCGTGAAGAACACCGACATCGGCCAGCCGCCGTTGCCGGCGATGGCCATCACCGCGTTCATGTAAATCTGATCGAGGTCCGGCCGCTCCTCGCGGTCCACCTTGATGTTCACGAACCACTGGTTCATGAGGCCCGCGATGTCCGGGTTCTCGAAGCTCTCGTGCTCCATCACATGGCACCAATGGCAGGCGCTGTATCCGATGGACAGAAAGATCGGCCGATCCTCCGCCGCGGCCTTCGCCAGCGCCTCCTCGCCCCACGGATACCAGTCCACCGGGTTGTACGCATGCTGCTGCAGATACGGGCTGGTCTCGTGCAGCAACCGGTTCGCGGGACGATCGGGATCGGACATGGCGATCTTCGTAGGGTGGGCCGAGTCTTCGAGTCCCACCACGAGGAAGGACCGGCGTTCCATTATCCCGTCGCCCGACAACAAAGAGAATGCCTCATCACGAATCGTCCTGTGATCCGCCGGTTGCGGGACCAGGGATGCGCTCGGCGGGTTCCCTCCGACGAGCAGCGGACTGCAGACGGTCCAAAGCGCCAGACCATACAGCAGCAGCGAACCGGCCGCGCGCAGTTGTCGCGTCCGCCGCCGCCGGCCGAGTCGTTGCGCGTCGGCCATCAACCGCCCCCGAGGAATGCGGGCCGGCAATCCGGCGGCCAACCGCAATTGCGTCCACGATCCCCAACAACGGGCGATCGTCCCCGGCCCGACTCCGACCTCGTCACAGAACCGCCGCAAGGTGACCCGCGGCCCGAACCGCTCGGCGAGCAGCCGCAATTCCGTCCGTAAATCGTTCGCAGCATTCATGATCGTGTCCCTTGAGGACGGTCACGAGCACCCTCGGCCGACTGGTCGCGGATTCGCTCGTGTCTGTCACCCTACGGGAGAATGTTGCGCGGATTTTTCGTGGCGCCCGAAAAGTTCGCGAAACCGCAAGCGTGGGTCCAAACGTCGCTTGCGGTTTCGCGGTCTTCTCAAAGCGTCGCACGCCCAGCCGCAGCGATCACGCAGAATGAATGGCGAGCGTCTCACCTCCAGCCCTGTCCGATCCAGGTCAGCGAATCGCGGCCGCGAAACCGCTCGTCCACGCGCCGGAGATGGGCGCTCAACTGCCCCGTGTGGTGCTGCACGTGCCGCAGGTTGTAGAGATGCAACTCGCCCCGCGAGAAGCGGCGGTGCGCGAAGCCCGACGGTCCCTGCAGGGTCTCCGGCGATTCGGCCGCCAGGGTGGCGAGCAGCTTTTCGCGGCAGATCGTCAGGTAGGCCAGCGTTTCTACCTGGGACAGTCCGGGACAGGGAATAGGCTCTCGTTCGTCGCCGCCGCGCTGGTGCAACTCGCGCAGTTCGAAACCCTGCTCGCTGGGTGACAGATAGACATCCACGAAGAACAGCGTGTGGTACGCGACCTGGCGAAAAGTGAGCTGGGCAATGCGGCCGTCCCAATGTTCCGGCGGGCATTGCTCGATGGCCTCCTTCAGCATGCACAACGCGGCTTCGAACTGGCTGGTGACGCATTGCTGGAAGAAGTCGAGCATGGCGAGGTGTCTCGATTTCCCAAGGGAGCCACATCCGGAGCCCACAGGAATGCGATTGCAGCCGCGGAGCGGCGTCAGAACGTAGCCCCCGGCGTGAGCCGGGGGTTGTGCTCGCGTGATGTCCCGCAGCCCCGAAGGGGCGAAAGAAGCTCGGATCGTGAACCAGATTTCTGTCGCCCCTTCGGGGCTGGAATCATGATACGGGCGTCACCCCCGGCTCACGCCGGGGGCTACGATCTGCCGCCCCGTTCGGGGCTGAAAGGCGAACTCATTCCCCGCGCACGGCATAGATCGATTCGCGGCTGTCATCCATCTGCCCTGTGAATCCAGCGTGCCGGTCGATGATCCGGCGCAGTTTCGCCATGAACTCCTCATGCGAGGCGGCACGCATCATCGGCTGCGGCTCGGCGGCCAGTCGTTCGGTGACCACTTCGCTGACGAAGGTTGCCACGTCAACACCCGAAGCCGCGGCCTGGCGACGCAGCGTCGATTCAATCTCCGCCGACAATTCGAGATTGACGTTCATGGCTCTGACGCTTTCCCATTTGGTCCGTGCAACTGCGATCCCTCGCTCACTCGCCAGACGGCGATTGCAGCGACCGCCGCGCCTTCGACTTGACCAGTCCGAGGAAGCTACTCACGCGCTCGTACGCCTCCGTTTCCGCGGCTTCGTCCGGCAACAGCGACCCGGTCCGCGCCTTGGCTGCGAGTTCCCCCATCCGCCGCTGATCCGCCTCCGTGAACCTCCACTTGAGCAGTTCCCGGGCGACCGCTGCGGGCAACGTGGGGGCGTCGGGGGCGATCACCCGCGCCAAGATGGTCGTTTCGGCATTGTCGAGGGTCTGGGTTTCCATGCCCCGATCCTACCACGAGGGACGCGAAATCCACAGGAATTGTCGTCGGAGACGGTCCCCGGACGAAGCCTTCTCAGAGCGGGCAAGCCCTGGGAAGCACCCGAAGACACGGCCGACACGGCCGTGGCACACAAGCCACCGCGGCCGTTCCCCGTCTTCGTGTGCCACGGCTGTGTCAGCCCGTACAGGCGCTTCCACTAGGGAATTGCTGCATCAAGCGATTCGTCGAGGAAAACGCGGAGAGACCGTAAGATCAACTTCGAGGGAATGCCGCGTCTGCCTTTTCACGGGCTCTATCCATCTCGACCTGCACGGCTTCAACCTTAAACTCAGCATTTCGGAAGAAGGGCCTGGTCTTGTATTTGAAATACAGCTTAATGAACTCATCGCGTCTCCATTGATGAGCAGGAAAGTATCGCAGGTCATATTCCGGCAGCGTGGGGTCCACAATCTCGTCGTTGAAGACATTCCAAGCGTGTTCCTGTGGCGTACCAATGGATGAGGACATGACGACACCTTCGACATACGACGCGCTGCTATCGTCCTTCTTAAACATCAGATTGGCCGCATTCTCCCAGCAAAAATTGGGCTTCGCGTCGACTAAGATGGCCGCCTTTTTGCTTTCGGGCACGTTTTTCTGCATGGTCAATCTCCTGGCATCGCTCAAGTGTTTTCGGGCCATTCCCACTGGATGTTTTCGATTGAGCATGTCTGTCAGTGCGCCGATTGGTCTCGAAGGCGGATGGGACCAACTCTACGAGTCTGACCTCATCTTGCATCCTATGGGCGAGCTATCCCGTCTCGATTTCGGAGAAATTGCATGGCTGGAAGTTGTTGCTGTAGCAACAGAGAGATCCATTCTGGGTCAACGAAGTTTCTGTTCTCGATCTTGATGCGAGTTGCGACGTACCCCTCTGCGTGCTCCTCATCCGTCAATTGGACGGTTGCACCGTGCCTCTCAAGTAGGGCGATAAGCTCTCCTGCCGTCAATCCGCGATTGAGCAACTTGAACTGCCCTTGGTTCAATGGCAATGAAAGAGCTGTGCGTCGAGAGTATTCTGCGATGATCTCAACGGCGACCCTAATTCGTTGCAATGTAAAGACGAACCAGATCAACAACGCAAGTTGACAGATGCCCGCAAGCACCAGAACCAGTGCCAGTTGTTCTTGTGTCATCGAATGCTCCTACGGATGTCGGATCAGGTCGTTCAGGTAAGTCTGACGTTCAGACTCACTCCTCATACAACCGCACGCGGACCGTCCCATCCTGCGTGATGCACGCCCGGTATAACCCCTCGGAGTTGTACGCGGCGTTGAACTTTCCGGTCTTGTCCAGTCCGATGGCGGCGCCTTCGCCGCCGGCGTCTTTGAGCTGGTGGTTGATGACGTCGTCGGCCGCGTCCTTCAGCGACTTCTTAAGGTACTTCATCTGCGACACGATCTCGTGCGAGACGGCGTAGCGGATGAAGAATTCGCCGTGGCCCGTGCAGGAGATCGCGGCGGCGGCGTTGTCGGCGTAGGTGCCTGCGCCGATGATCGGCGAGTCTCCCACGCGGCCGTAGAGCTTGCCGGTCATTCCGCCGGTGGAGGTGCCAGCGGCGAGGTTGCCGGTCTTGTCGAGCGCGACCGCGCCGACGGTGCCGTATTCGATGGACTTCGGTTTGGGCGAAGCGAGGGAGCCCTGCTGCTGGGCCTTCTGTTCCGCGTCCTGCTTCCAGATTTCCTGGATCGCCTTCCAGCGATGCTCGGTCCAGAAGTACGCCGGATCGACGATGTCGAGCCCCTGCTTCGTCGCGAAGATCTCCGCCCCGCGGCCGGTGAGGAGGACGTGCTTCGATTTCTCCATCACGGCCCGAGCGGCGGTGATCGGGTTGCGGATGACGGTGACGCCCGCGACCGCGCCAGCCTGTTTCGTCTTGCCGTCCATGATCGACGCATCGAGTTCGTTGCGGCCTTCCCGTGTGAAGACGGCCCCTTTGCCCGCGTTGAGCAGCGGCGAATCTTCCATCACGCGGATGGCGGCCTCGACGGCGTCGAGGCTGTTGCCGCCGGCGTCGAGCTTCGCCTTGCCGGTTTTGAGCGCCTCGGTGAGCAACGCCCGGAGCTGCTTGTCGAGTTCGGGGGTCATGTCCTTTTTGTCGAGACCGGTGCCGCCGTGGATGCCCAGGACGACGTGTTCGACCGTGTCATCCGACGCCGCGTGCAGAGTCCTCATCGGCATCCATCCTGTCATCATCACGACCAGCAGCCACCGCATTGTGCCGCCTTTCCGGTGAAGTTTCCGCAACCCGTCATCCCATCGCGATCACCGTACCCGGTTGCGGGCGGCGGAGTCCAGCGTCTTCAGAACGGGGGAAAAAAGGCATTGTCTCACGCAAAGGCGCAAAGCTCGCAAAGGAAGAGGACAAAGATTGGCCGCCAAAAGGCGCAAGAGACGCAAAAGGATCTGAGACGGTCTGCTGCTCAGGAGTCCACTCATCACTTTTGCGCCTTCTGCGCCTTTTTGCGGCTGGATTCGTCTTTTCTTTCCTTGGCGAGCTTTGCGCCTTTGCGTGAGACCATTCTTGTTCCTGTCTTGAGCGTCTTGCGGAGCGCTCGCCCTCGCTGACGCTTCGGGTTGGTGTTGGACATGGCATAGACCGTCAACTCCATTCGGCAATCGAGCGGGATCGCGTCGCTCGGTGGCATCGACGTTTGGGCATGGGTTAGACTTGGGTGACGACTCACCCCGCCCCCCCGGAGCCTGCCGCCATGCTTTCCCGCCGCTCGTTGCTCATTCTCTGGACGTTCTTCTGCCTGACGACCGCCGGTGCGGCTCAGGAGCACGACGCCGTCAAACCGGTTCCGCGCGATGCCAACTGGATGAAGCGGCACGAATCGTTCAACGAGCGCGTCAAGAAAGGCAAGGTCGACCTGATCTTCATCGGCGACTCCATCACCCAGGCGTGGGAAGGGCCCGGCAAGGAGATTTGGGTGAAGGCTTACGCGCCCCGCAACGCCGTCAATCTGGGCATCGGCGGCGACCGCACCCAGCACGCCCTGTGGCGGCTCGATCACGGCAACATCGACGGCATCACGCCCAAACTCGCCGTGCTGATGATCGGCACCAACAACTCCGGCACCAACACGTCCGAGCAGATCGCCGACGGCGTGATGGCGATCGTCAAGCAGCTCCGCGACAAGCTGCCGGAAATGAAGATTCTGATTCTGGCGATCTTCCCGCGCGGCGCGGACAACAATGACGCCAAGCGGCAGGTGAACGCCAAGGCCAACGAGATCATCGCCAAGCTCGCCGACGGCAAAATGATCGAGTACCTCGACATCGGCCCGAAGTTCGTCGCCGCGGACGGGACGCTCAGCAAGGAGATCATGCCCGACCTGTTGCACCTCAATGCGGCGAGTTATCAGATTTGGGCCGACAGCATCGAAGACCATGTGAAGCGGTTGATGGGGGAGGCGAAGTAGACGCCGATGTCTGATGTTCCCATGAGCCAAACTCCGCCCGAGCGTGACAGGTCGACGCGTAGGAACGCGATCGCCGGCGTGGCGTTCCTGGTCGTCCTGCTGGCCTTCCTGACATGGACGGCCGTAGACACGCTCAATCGGGCGAATGAGCGCGATCGCGTCATCAGTTCGGTGCATCTGGTGGCCGCGGCGATTGCGACCTTCGTCCACGACACGGGTCATTGGCCGTCGTCCGTCGAGGAGCTGGCGAAGGTGGGGCCGATCTCGATCGGTCCGTACACGTGGCCGGCCGATCGTGCCGAAGTCCTGCCACGGGTGGCGGTCGACTACGATGTGAAATTGTCCGACGTGGTCAAGACCACCAAGGACCGATTCCGCGCGGTACGTCCGGCCGATCCCAAGCAGGAAAGCGTCTCCACGAAGAATGCCTTCGATCGCATTCTGCCGGTCGTCCGGGCGGCGGTCGACGCCGATCCGATGATGCCGCGGTGAGTGAGAGTCACAGCCCGGAGCGCCGGCGACGGCGTGCCCCTCACCTGTCGCAGAATCTCCGAGAAGTGGTTTCAGAACTCACTGCAGGTTGGTACACCGAAGGCGTTCGATCCCACAGCCCAGGGCCGCGAGTTCGCGAGCGCACCCTGGGGAATTGGCGTCCTGATGAAACCCTCTCAGGGTAGGATTCCATCATTGATCGCCACCCAGGGTGCGCTCGCGAACTCGCGACCCTGGGCTTTGAGATGCAACGCCTTTGGCGTAAAAACCCTGCGATTTTGGAACCGCACCTACGCTGTCGCTTGCGATCCGGGCTGGGACAATGCGAAAGCGCCGGGCGAGGGAGTGAAGCGGCGTCACGACAGCTTCGGCGGCTTCTTGCCGGTGATGCGGTAGACGTAGGCGAGGATCTCGACGAACACCTCGTACAGTTCGACGGGAATCGTGCGGCCGACTTTCACGTTGCGGTACAGCGCCCGGGCGAGTGGCTTGCGTTCGATGATCGGCACGCCGTGCTCGGCGGCGAGGCGGCGAATCTGGGCCGCGATCTCCCCCATTCCCTTGGCGACGACCATCGGCGCGGGCATCGTCGCCGGGTCGTACTTGATGGCGACGGCGATCTCCGTCGGATTGGTGATGACGACGTCCGCCGTCTTCACCGCGCCGATCTGGCGGGCCTCGGCGAGCTTGCGGTGCAACTCCCGCCGGCGCGACCGGACGTGCGGGTTGCCCTCCATCTCCTTCATCTCTTCGCGGAGTTCCTGCTTGGTCATCTTCAATTCGCGCTCGTGATTCCAATACTGATAGCCGTAGTCGAGGATCGCCAGCCCGACCAGCGACAGCGCGAGATAGAACCCCAGCTCCACAACCGACTGCCCCATCGTCACCAGCAGCGCGGACGCTTCCTGCTCCGGGAGCGCGAGGTACTGATCCTGATGCGTGGACAGATACAGGTACGCGACGCCGGCGACCAGCAGAATCTTCGCGATGCTGCCGCCAAGCCGCACGACCGACGACAATGAGAAGATCCGCTGAAAGCCGCTGAGCGGGTTGAGTCGTTCGAGCTTCGGCTCGAGCGCTTCCGGCGACCACATGAGACCGACCTGCATCACGTTGGCGGCGAGGCTTCCGCCGGCAACGAGCAGCATCAGCGGAATCACCGCCTGGCTGACGACGTACGCGGTCTGCCACACGATCTGCGCGGCCGATTTCTGATCGAGATTGAGCAGCGGCTCGGCGGTCAGCGTGCCCCGCAGCAGTTGCAGGAACATCTCCCCGCAGCCGGGGCCGAGCATGTACAGCCCGCCCGAAGCCGACAGCAGCACGACCGCCGCGGTCAGGTCGACGCTGCGCGCGATGTTCCCCTGCTCGCGCGCCTGCTGTCGGCGGCGATCGGTGGGAAGCTCGGTTTTGTCGCCGGCGTCGTCGGAGGACATCGCAATCCATCAACTTCAACGACAAGATTCCGAAGCGCGAAACCGCAAGCGTCGCTCGCTTGCGGTTTCGCGTTTCAGGATTTTGGGACCGTCACCCCGTCGGGAACACCAGCACTTCGCGCAGCGAATCCAGCGTCGCGGACATCACCCCCACGATCACCTCCGAGACGCCCGACAGCAGCGCCGCCAGAATGATCATGCACAGCCCCGCCCGCGTGGCGTAGCCGATGGCCTGCAGATTGACCTGCGGGACCGAATGACTCAGAAACCCCAGCGTCAGGTCGATCAGCGACATCATCACCACCAGCGGGGCCGCTACTCGAATGCCCAGCACCAGCGACTGTTGCACGAGGCCGCTGACCAGCTCGATCGCCGATTGCGTGACGACCGCCTCGCCGACGGGGAGCGTCTCGAACGTCTCGACCAGGATGCGGATCATGCGGATGTGGCCGCCGAACGGCTCCATCAGCAGGAACGCCGTCAGTCCGAGGAACGACAACGCCTGCCCCGACACCGAACCGGTGCTGTCGAGTTCGGGGTTGATGATCGAGCCAAGTCCGAACCCCGCCTGCTGATCGACGATCTGCCCCGCGATCTGCAACCCGGCGATCACCGCCGCGATGCCCAGGCCGAGCAGCAACCCCAGCATCAACTCGCCGATGGCGACCGCCGCGAACCCGACGAGATTCTGCGGCAGCCCGGCGGCGGTCTGCCGGGCGTAGTCGTCCCGCGACAGTCCGACGGCCTCCAGGTGATGCGACGCCTGCTGCAATTGATCGAACCGGTGCCCGAGCGCCGGCGGCATCTCGTCGCGCGTGAGGACTTCGTTCAGGTCGCGGTCCAGCCGGTCGAACCCGCGCTCCAGATGCCGGGGCAACGCCGGCGTGAGAATCAGCGCCAGCGACAGCGTAAGCAGCACGCGCAGGTTGAGCGGGATCGCACTGTTGGCGAACAGCGGCCCGACAATCATCAGCCCGCTCATGCGGATCAGCACGAGCAGAAACCGGCCGTACTCGACGAGCGCACCGTCCACAATCACCCGCGACAACCATGGGGCAAGGCGCTCGGCATCGAGAAACGGCGCGATGGCGTCCATGTGCTGAGTCTTCACTCCCCTCGCCCGGCGCTTCGCCGGGAGAGGGGCCGGGGGTGAGGGTGCCTTTGGTCTTTTGTTTTCTGCCTTCGTCTCATTCGACTGCGATGGAGTAAGAGAAAGGCCAAAGGCACCCTCACCCTCTCCCAGCGAAGCGCCGGGCGAGGGGACAAGGCAGAAAACCGTCACTTACATTCCTCCCGGAATGTTCTCGAACACGTTCGTCGCGTATTCCACCAGCGCGTGCAGCGTCCACGGCAGCGTGAACAGCAGCATCGCGAGCATGGCGATGATCTTCGGCACGAACCCCAGCGTCTGGTCCTGCAACTGCGTCACCGCCTGGCCGATGCTGGTGATGAGGCCGACGATCAGCGCCGCCGCCATCACCGGCAACCCCAGCAGCAGGGCCGTGATGACCGCTTGTTGACACAGTTCGGCAGCGTGATCGACGGACATAGGTGGTGGGTGGTGGGTATTAGGTATTAGGCGGAGAGTGCGCGGTCAGAGGTCGATGTGATTGTTGTGGTTTGCCGCTCACCGACCACCTCTCTCACCCCATCGGGCGGACGCTTTCGAGCAGCATGCCGACGGTCAGGAACCAGCCGTCGATGAGGACGAACAGCAGCAGTTTCAATGGCAGCGAGATCAGCACCGGGGGAAGCATCATCATGCCCATGCTGATGAGCAGCGCGGAGATCACCAGGTCGATCACCAGAAACGGCAGATAGATCTGAAAGCCGATCACGAACGCCGCTTTGAGTTCGCTCAGCATGTACGCCGGGATGAGGACCGTCAGCGACACGTCGTCGTAACTCTCCGGGTCGACATACGTCCGAGAGGCCGGGCTGTCCGGGGCCGGGCGTTGGAAGTCGATGAACATCCACACGGCGTCGGAGTTGTCGCAGCGGTCGATCTGCTCCGCCATGAACCGCCGCAGCGGCTGCGCGGCCCGTGCGAACGCCGTGGCTTCATCGAGCGGGGCGGCCCCCGCCGCCGGGCTGGTGTAGGGCTTGACGCCCTGCTCGTACGCTTCCTGCCAGACCGGGGCCATCACCATTACGGTGAGGAACAGGCACAGCGACACAATCACCTGATTCGGCGGCAACGTCTGCGTGCCGAGCGCCTGCCGGAGCAGGCTGAGCACGATCACAAACCGGATGAAGCAGGTCGTCATGATGAGAATCGACGGCGCGAGCGTCAGCACCGTCAGCAGCAACATCACCTTCAGCGACGACGTCAACCCCTGCGGCGACGTCAGTTGATCGACATTGAACCCCAACGGCTGAGCGAGTCCCGGCGGCAACGGCTCGGCATTGTTCCCCGGAAACGGCTGCGGCCGCACCTCCACCGCGCGCTGCACCGCCCCCGGCTGATTGGGCGTGCTCCGACCCGGCGTCGGCTGAGCAAAACACACCGTCGGAATCAACCACAGCGCGAAGAACCACGCTTGCATCAGACGTAGGGTGGGACGAGTCTTCGAGTCCCACCAACGATTGACCACCGACGTGGTGGGACTCGAAGACTCGTCCCACCCTACAAAACCGTGTTTACACACCATCCACCTCCAGTGTCCCGGAGGGAAACGATGTCCCGGCGCGACTCGTTGGTCTCGACGAGGTCGTCGCAGTCCGTTGCCACACTTGCGTGAACGCCCCCAGCCCCGATGTCGCTTCATCGCGGCGGCGACACGCGCCGGCGAGCAGATCGACTTCGACCGGGTCGGTGATTTCCGACAATGTGCGGACGCCGTCCGGCCCGACGCCCAGCAGCAGGACGCGCGAGCCGCATCGCACGAGATGCACGGCGACGCCGCGGCTGAGGAGGCGTTGCCCAAGCGGTTCGACGGCCTCGGACGGCAGTCCGCGCAGGCTCGGCGGCCCGTGCCGCTTGAGCCAGCGGACGGCGAGCATGAGGCCCAGGGCCATCACGCCGAGCGCGGCGACTGTGCCCCACAGCGACGCCGTCGGCGCGCTGGGTTTGGACTTCGGTTGCGATGCGGAATTCGTGGCCGTCCGTTGCGGCAGCCGCAGATCGGGCTTGGGAATCGGCGCGGGATTGGTCCGCGGCTCGGTCGCAAACGGGGCGAGGGATTGCGGCGGAGGCTGGGCCTCCGCACGGGGCGCGACGGCCACCGCGACGCAGATCATCAGCAAGAGTCGCAACCGGTTCACGGCGTCGTCCGCGGGTCTCTCCCCTCGCCCGCCGCTTCGGTGGGAGAGGGGCGGGGGGTGAGGGTGCTTTCCGCCTTTGGCCTCGATGCTTTCGGACTAGGGCATGAAGACAAAGGCAAAAAGCACCCTCACCCTAACCCTCTCCCAGCGAAGCGCTGGGCGAGGGGATAAGCCTCCCGGACGCGAACGGCGCGCCGGGTGGGGGTGAATACATCGCCGCGGGGATTCGATCAAGATCGAACCGGCAGGAATTGCCGGTCTTCGTCTCCCCTCGCCCGCCGCTTCGGTGGGAGAGGGGCCGGGGGTGAGGGTGCTTTTTGCCTTTTGTCTTTATTCAATGGAGCGATGGCAGAAGAGAAAGGCACCCTCACCCTAACCCTCTCCCAGCGAAGCGCCGGGCGAGGGGACAAGCGGGGCAGCCACGCACGTTCATTGCCTCCCGCCCAGCGGCCCGGCATGATGGCCGCACTCACACATCCTCAAGGGGCCGCATGTCCGAACCCGCAATCAGTCCACCGGCGACGGCGTCGCTCACGTCGTTGCCGCGCGTGTTGACGCTGCTCGACGGCACGACGCTGGTCGTCGGGGCGATCATCGGGTCGGGGATTTTTCTGAAGGTCGACAAGGTCGACGGGGCGCTCAAGGCGTTCGGGTTCGGTCCGATCATCGGCGTGTGGGTGCTGATGGGTTTCATCACGCTGTGCGGGTCGCTGGCCCTCGGCGAGCTCGCGGCGCTCTATCCGCAGGCGGGCGGACCCTACGTGTATCTGCGGGAAGTCTACGGCCGGTTGCCGGCGTTCCTGTGGGGTTGGACCGAGTTCTGGGTGGTGCGGACGGGGGCCATCGGCGCGCTGGCGTGCGCGACGACGTTGTACTTCGACCAGATCGTGCCGCTGACGCACAACCAGCAGATGTTGACGGCGATCGCGATCGTCGCCGGGCTGTCGCTGTCGGCGATCCTGAGCACCAAGGGGAGCGCGGTCATTCAGAACTGGCTGACGTTCATCAAGGTCTCGTTTCTCGCGGCGATCATCGTGCTGCCCGTCGCGATGGGCTACGCCGACGCCGGGCCGGGGCATTGGCAACCGGTGTGGCAGCCATCGGGCGGGACGGGATTCTGGGAGGCGATGGGGGTCGCAATCATCGCCGTGATGTGGCCGTATCACGGGTGGATCGACCTCGCCCCGGTGGCGGAAGAAATCAAAGAACCGGAGCGGAACGTGCCCCGCGCGCTGGGGATTGGATTAGGGATCGTCGCGGGCATCTACGTGCTGGCGAACCTGAGTTATCATCTGATGTTCACGATGTCGGAGATCGCGCAGACCAAGACGATCGCCGCGGACGTGTTCCAGGTGCTGTTCGGTCCCATCGGCGCGAAGATCGCCGCGGCGGGGGTGATGTGCTCGACCTTGGGGGCGAACAACGCCACGGTGATGTGCGGCCCGCGAATTTATTTCGCGATGGCCCGCGACGGCCTGCTCCCCGCGCGGTTGCAGCACATTCACGCCCGCTGGCAGACGCCGGCGAACGCGATCTTCGCGCAAGGCGTGTGGGCGGTGCTGCTGATTCTGGTGTTCTTCGCGTGGAAGGAACAACCGAAGGCCGCGTTCGACGCGCTCACGGATTCCGTCGTCTGTGCGGGCCTCGTGTTCTTCAGCATGACGGTGGGCGCCGTGTACATCCTGCGGCGCACCCGGCCCGACGCGCCGCGGGCGTATCGCACGTGGGGCTATCCGGTCACGCCGGCGCTCTTGATCGGCGTGTATGCGTTCGCCTTCGTGCGGCAAATGGTCGACGCCCCGCAGCAGACGTTCGCGATCGCCGGGTTGATCGCGTCCGGGGCGGTGTATTACGCCTGGGCGACGCGGAAGCAGAAGGCGAGCCGGGGAGAGGGGGAGCCGGGGAGCTGAAGACAGCGGCGTCGTTCGCGTCGTCTTTTTCTCCCCCTCTGGTTTCTCCCCGGCTGTTCTGTTGATCGCCGCACCCGCTCTGCGTTGTCCCCCTCGGGCCGCACGCTGAGACACTGGCGTCCAGCCCCGTTCGACAGTGGCTGTGAGCGCCGTCACAGGCCCGTTCTGACCGGTCCGCTGTCGGACAGTTTCGGGGCATTTTCCACCGGGATCGGTCGCGGTTCTGAGAAGGAGAGAACAGATGAGCATGCGAACGACATTCGGATCGGGGCCGCTGCGGCTGATGGCGGCCGGGCTGTTGCCGCTGCTGCTCGGCGGCGTGGCGGCGGCCCAGTGTTCGGGCGGAGGAGGAGGCGGTGGCAGTGCGGCCGCGCGGACCGGAGGGATGACCGCCGCGGCGTCCCGCGGCGCGACGGGCACAGCGGGCGTCGTCTCCACGGCGTCGGCGACCAGTCAGGTGATGAATCTGGCTTCGTCGGCTCAGCGGGCGCAGGTCCAGGCGTCCATCGCTCAGCAGCAGGCGCTGCGGCAGCAGGCTCAGCAGTACCGGGCCTATGTGGCCGCGCGGGAGCAACGGCTTGCGAGTCTGCGCCGCACGATGCTCGCCGCCCAGCAGGAGCGGAGGGAACAGGCGCTCGCCAAGTCGGCCGCGGCGAAAGCGAAACGGGAGAAACTGGCCGCCGTCAGGGCGACATCTCCCGAAGGATACGGCATCTCGCTGGCCAGCGTCGCGCCGTAATTGCTGTTTTGCTGCGTTGACCGAATGCGTCCGTGAAATTCGCTTGCGGTTTCGCGGATGCTTCGTGTTACGCCGCCTCAACCACCGCGGCGCTCGCCTGGCCGATGCGGCTGACGTTCACGTTCAGCACCACCTTGTTCGCCGCTGGACGCGGTTGCCCGGTGACGATGTTCAGCGGCGGCAGTTCGGGATCGGGCGTGTCGTAGTTGAGCGTCGCCGGAATCACGCCGTGCGATAGCGCGAGCAGCGAGGTCGCCAGCTCCAGCGTTCCCGACCCGGCCCCGGAGTTCCCCAGGAAACTCTTCGGCGCGGTCACGGGCACGCGGCGACCGAGGTCGGCCCCGAACACGTCGTGAATGGCGAGCGCCTCGGCCAGATCGACGTCTTTCGTCCCCAAACCGTGCGCATTGATGTGGCCGACTTCCTCGGGGGAGACGCCGGCGCTTTTCAGCGCGGCCCGCATCGCTCCGGCGAGGGCTTCGCGATACTTGGGCTTGCCGGTGCGATCGGTGACCATCGCGCCGCCGGTGCCGAGAACGCGGCCCCAGATTTTCGCGCCGCGGGCTTCGGCGTGCGTCCGGTCTTCCAGAATGAAACTGCACGCCCCTTCGGCGACCACGCGGCCGGCCCGGTCCTTGTCGAACGGCCGGGCGCGGCGGGCGGGGTCGGCGGGCGTGGTCGCCAGATCGTGCCACAACGCCAGGTGCAGGGTTTTGATGGGATGCAACTGCGTCCCCGTGCCGCCGGTGATCATCACGTCGGCCGAGTTCCGCAGCAGGATGCGGTGGGCCTCGCCGACGACGGCGTTGCCGGAGGCCTCATCGAGCGTCAACGAATTGCTCGGTCCGCGGGCGTCCGCCACGATGCTGATGTGGCACGCAGGCATGTTCGGCAGATACCGCAACAGCCACAGCGGCTCCATCCGGGGGATTCCCTGCGTCCCCCACTGCTCGAAGTGAAAGTCGCGGTCGTCTTCGTCGGCACAGGCCGCCACGGAGGGCGCCAGGATGTCCGGCGCGCTCAGCATCAGGTTCGCGCCGAACTCGACCCCCAGCCGGGTGTGGTCGATGGTTTTCAGGTCCAGTTGCGAATGCTGCAGGGCCAGCATCGCCGAGGCTACGCCGAGTTGAATCTCGCGGCACATCGCCTTGAGGTTCTTGCGATGTTCCTTCAGATAAACCTTGCGGGCCGACTCGTCGGTGAACTCATCGACCGACCCGCCGACCTGATCGGGGGCGGCCACGCCCGGGAACAGGTCCGTGTGCTTGATGCCCGAACGCCCGGCGGCGATGGCCTGCCAGAACGTATCGAGGTCGAGTCCCAGCGGACTGACCACACCCATCCCGGTGATCACGACGTCGCGATCGGGAACCGTAGACGACACAGGACGCACCTTCACCGGAACACACGCCGAACCGCAGGCGTTCTGACTTGCGACCGACAGCCCGAGACGCCGCGACCGAAACTTCCCAACCCACTTGGAAAGCCCGACCGGCGGAACACAACAGCACACTCCATTCGGTGCCGGTTTGCAACCCACGGAACAAACAGACACGTTCTGCGCAGACGCGCAGTTTAGTGATTTGTTGGCTTTCGCTCCGCGAAAACCGACAATCTCTACCGCGACCACGTTCCGTTGGCGGGTGGTCAGGTTACCGCTTCGCCCCGATCGGACAATCGGCTGGGGTAGCCGTACAGATCGAACGCGAATTTGAGCCGGTTGTACACCTGCCGCATGGTGTCCGGGTCCATCGTGAAGCGGTTCTTGCGGAATTCGGCCAATTGAGGCATGCGGTCGCGGATGGTCGGCGCGACGCAGTCCCAGCCCGGCAGCTTCAACTGCTCGTAGACGCGCTGCATTTCCGTCAGCGGGTCGACCTCCAGATCCTCGAACCGCAATTCGTGGAGATGTCCGGCGGGAATCAGCGACTTGGTCGCTTCGTACCGGCGGATGCATTCTTCATAGCTCAGTTGCACGTCCGCTTCGAGACCATCGAAGTTCGGCACCCCCAGGCAGTTTTCCACGAACGTCGTTTTGCGGAGATGCACCGTCGAGCTGTAGACGGCGTACGGGTCGCGGCTGATGTAGACGAACCTGGCGTCCGGGAACAGCTCCAGCAGCAGGGGAATGCGATACGTGTGGCTCGGGCTTTTCAGGACGAGCGGCCTGGGGGACCGCACGGTCAGCTTTTTGACGAACAACAGGAATTCGCGCGTCCACAGCGCGTGCTCTTCCGGAGTCATGTCGGCCAGGGCGAACAGCCGGCCGTAGCGCTCGCGCTGCCCCTGAAAGGCCAGCAGCATGTACGGCGACAACCGGGTCCGCAGCAGCAGCGCGAACTCGTCCTCCTGCGACATCTTCCAGTCGGCGGGAATGTTGTCCATCGGCCGTGTCTTGGGAACCAGCCAGCCCGTGAGAGCGGTGGTGACGTGTTCCGTCAGCAGGAAGTGGCCGGGGAACAGGCACTGGTACAGATTGGGATACGCGAACTGCGGATCGAGCGCGAACAGATTGTGCAGCAACGTGGTGCCGCTGCGCCAATGGCCGAGGACGAAGATCGGCGGGTGTTCGATGACGGTCTGCTCGATTCGCCGGCCGTAGAACTGCTGTTCGACGAACTCGTGCCAACTGTTGAGCAGGCTGAGCGCGGAAATCGACCAGCGGCGCAGACGTTTCTGCGGCGGCAGCGGAAGGCCCATCTTCAGCAGGGCCCGCCAGTCTCTGTGGTTCATGCCGTGCCACAGACAGAACAGCCCCTGCGTCGAGCGGTGGATTTTGTCGGAGCTTTCCGTCGCGGGGGGAGAGGCGGCCGGGGGAGCCGCTTGCGGTGGGACGACGAGGGCACTCACGACGGTGGCTCCTGACTCACAGACCCCGCACGGACTGCGGACGAAGACCCCCGACGCTGGCCCGTGTCCGGTCCGACGTCGTGGAAGCTGCCCGACCCCTAATTCTCTTGTTACGGCTTCGGGGGCCATGTGTCAATGCCTGATGACGGCAAGAATTGGTTCCGCACGAAATCCAGTCCGTTTGCGGGATTTGGCCGCAACGCTGCGTGCCGCGACGCAACGGGACACTCTGCTGCGGGGTGTGCGTCTCTTCCTGGGTGGCATTCCCCTCCGGCCCCCTCGCCCCCGCTTCGGGGGAGAGGGTCGGGGTGAGGGGGCGAGCGCTCATTGCCGTGTTCAACTTACTAACCAGAAGCGTGAGCGAGGGGAGCGCTCGTCCTCGCTCACGTTTCGGGTTGGTGTTGCTGGCGGTCGTCGTCCGGTGAAGCACTCGGCCCCCTCACCCTAGCCCTCTCCCCCGAAGACGGGAGCGAGGGGACCGGGCGCCAAAGCCGCTCAGAATCGAGACGCACACCCTCTGCTTCGACGGCGCGGCAGACGGGCTGGAAAGCCCCTCGCGCGAGTGCTAGGGTAAGAGGACCACCGACCGATCAAATGCGGCGCGTGCTCGGCGTCTGCCCGTGTATCATCCGGATTGTCAGATTCACCAATCGTCGGCCGTACCGACCGGCGCTCACTCTCATCCAGCGATCGCTGACCAGAGACCATGTCCACAAAAATGAGCGGGGAATCGTTCATCGCCACCGTCGAACGGAGCGGCCTCGTCGAAGCCCAGCGGCTGCTGAAGCTGCTGACCGAATTCGACGCCGCCGGCAGCGACCGGTCCGACGCGCAAGCGCTCTCCGAACACCTCATCGCCGCGAACGCCGTGACCCGCTGGCAGGCGGAGAAACTGCTGCAGGGGAAGCACAAGGGGTATTTCCTCGGCAAGTACCGACTGCTATCGCTGCTCGGCCGCGGGGGGATGAGCTCGGTGTATCTCGCCGATCACGTGCTGATGCGCCGCCGCTGCGCCATCAAGGTGCTCCCCACCAAGCGCGTGGGGGACAGTTCTTATCTGGCCCGCTTTCATCGGGAGGCGCAGGCCGTCGCGGCGCTCGACCATCCCAACATTGTGCGGGCCTACGACGTCGATCAGCAAAATGACCGCGAGGCTCAGATTCACTTTCTCGTCATGGAGTACGTGGAGGGACTCAGCCTGCAGGATCTGGTGGCCCGACAGGGGCGGCTGCCGTTCGTGGATGCCGCCGACGACATTCGCCAGGCCGCCGTCGGCCTGGTTCACGCTCACAAAGCCGGCATGGTGCATCGCGACGTCAAGCCCGGCAATCTGCTGCGGGACATTCACGGCACGGTGAAGATTCTCGACCTGGGACTGGCCCGGTTCTTCGGCGGAACGGAGGACGGCCAGGCGCTCACCATCCAGCACGACGAAAAAGTGCTGGGCACGGCCGACTATCTCGCGCCCGAGCAGGCGATCGACAGTCACACGGTCGACGCCCGGGCCGACATCTACAGCCTGGGCTGCACGATGTATTTTCTGCTGACGGGGCATCCTCCGTTCAACGAGGGGACGCTCACGCAACGGTTGATGGCGCACCAGACGAGAGAGCCGGCGTCGATCGAGCACGAACGGCCCGACACGCCGAAATCGCTGCTGGACATCGTCCGCAAGATGATGGCCAAGCGTCCGGACGACCGGTACGCCTCAGCGCAGGACGTCGCCGATGCGCTGTTGAAATGGTTGTCCGCCAACGCCGATGCCGCCTGGAAGAAGGCCCACGCGGAGATCTTCAGTTCGCTCGGCCATGCGGCCCCGGTGACGGCGCGGGTGGTCGCACCGATCGCCAAGCCCACGTCTTCCACGACTCCGGTGAGCGATCCGGACCTGGCCACGTTTTTCGCCGGACTGCAAAAGGACTCGTCGAAAGTCGCCGTCCCCGCGACGCCGCCCCCGCCGCCGCAGGCCGAACCCCCGAAGCCGCCGTCATCCAAAAAGATCACAAAGCCGCTGTCCTCCAAGAAGGTCGCGGCTTCCCCGCAGAACCAAGCCACGCTGCCAACGCCCGCTGTGGCC
>JAWXBB010000102.1:0-5593 GCA_034439795.1 Planctomycetaceae bacterium
GTGTCAGGACGTCTGCCCGTGGAATCGGAAATCCCCCGCGACGACCAATGCCGACTTCCAACCGCGAGCCGATCTGACGCCCGCCGACGCGCTCGACATTCTGCGTCTCTCCGCTACCGACTTTCGCTTACGGTATCGCGGCACACCGTTGGAGAGACCCGGTTACAACGGCCTCCGTCGCAACGCCGCGATCGTGCTGTGCAACAGCGGAAATTCCGCTGCGGTTCCCGTGCTGATCGCCGTGCTCGCCGATCCCAGCCCGATCGTCCGCGGCGCGGTTGCCTGGGCGCTTGGACAATTGGGCGGACCGGCCGCGGTGACGGCATTGCAGGATCGGCGCGGCATCGAAGATAATCCTGATGTGATCGAAGAACTCGACGCTGCGTTGCGCCATTGTTCGCCCCCGGAAGCCCAGGGATTGCAATCCCTGGGCGTTGCGCCCTGAGACTCCCAATCCATGCCCACCCTCATCGCAGCCCCGACGCAAATCACCGCCGTGGGGAACAAACCGAAGCTGATCCGCGAATACGTCGGCCGCATGAACTCGCAGACGGCGGCGGTCAGCGTCGCCCACATGCAGAGTCCGTCCGGCTGGGTCGAACCGGGCCAGCGGCCGGAGTTCGAGGAGTACACCGTCGTCCTCAAGGGGATGTTGCGGGTCGAACATGAAGGCGGCGCGTTCGACGTCGCCGCCGGACAGGCGGTCATCGCGCACGCCGGCGAATGGGTCCGCTACAGCACGCCGGGCGGCGACGGGGCGGAGTACATCGCCGTGTGCCTGCCCGCGTTTTCGCCGCAGTCCGTCCACCGCGACGCCGACGCCCAGGGATAGCAATCCCTGGGCTTCCTCAATTTCCACAGGATGTCCAACATGTCCACCCCGATTCACCTCGGAGTCACCGGCGCCGCCGGGCGGATGGGGCAGCGCGTGATCGCGCTCGCCGCACACGACCGCGGCATCAAGCTGGCCGGCGCGTATGAATCCCCCCAGTCGCCGCGGCTCGGTCAGGATGCCGGCGAAGTCGCCAGTGTCGGCCGGTTGAGCGTGCTGATCACCGACTCGGTCGCCGCACACGTCGACGTCATCATCGACTTCTCGACCCCCGACGGCAGCGTCGCCATCGCGCGCGTCTGCGAGGAACGCCGCATCCCTCTGGTGGTGGCGACCACGGGGCTGAATCCCGAGCAACGGGCCGTCATCGCGACGGCGGCCCAGGTCACGCCGGTGCTGATGGCCCCCAGCATGAGCTACGCCGTCAACCTGGCGATGAAGCTGGTCGGCGACGCCGGCCGCGTCCTCAAGCAGCATCCGCAGGGGGTCGACGTCGAAATCATCGAACGACACCACCGCTTCAAGGAGGACGCCCCCAGCGGCACCGCGCTCAAGTTCGGCGAGATCGTCGCCCAGAGCATGGGCCAGGACAGGCACGTCCACGGCCGCGAAGGCCGCACGGGCCAGCGGCCGCCGAACGAGATCGGCTATCACGCCCTCCGCACGGGGGACAACGTCGGCGAACACACCATCGTCTTCGGCCTGATCGGCGAGACGCTGGAAATCACCGTCCGCGGCCAGTCGCGCGACAGCTACGCCCTGGGCGCCCTCGCCGCCGCGAAGTACCTCGTCACCCAGCAGGCGGGCCTGTACTCGATGAGCGACGTGCTGGGGTTGTGAACGAACGATCCGCATTCGCAGCCAATGGAGGACAATCATGCAAACCATCCATGCTCTCGCGTGCGTGCTGGCGGCACTGCTTCCACCGTCCTTCGCCGACGATCTCCCGGAAGATCGCGGGGCTCAGTTTTTTGTGATGAACGCCCACGGAACCGACGTGCGGCGGTTGGGGGGCATTCCGGGGTATTCGGAATTGGGGATGCCGTCGTACTCGCCGGATGGAACGCATATTGTGGTCGATGCCTCCGGTCCCGAAGGCAATGTGACCACGTCGCGGGTGCTGGTGCTGGATGCGATGGCAAAGCATCCGGTGGATGTTGGGTTGGGGGCCCTGCCGTGCTGGTCGCCGGATGGAACGAAGCTCGCATATACCCGGCTTGAGCCTGAGCAGGGGTTCGAGGTGGGGTGGTTCGACCTGAATGCGGGCGCGTTTCGAAGTCTTTCGGGAGGCAGGGGGATTGCGTGGTCGCCCGTGGGGGATTACGTCGTGTTTCTCAAAGACGGCGTGGTGGTCCACGAACTGGCCACCGGGATTGAAACGCGGCCGCTGGAGGGACATTCCAAGTACGCCGACAGCTTGCATTGGAAGCCGGCGATCTCGCCCGATGGACGCCGGATTTGCGGCAAGGTGATCTCGGATTCTGCGATGAAGAAGCATGCCGTGCTGCTGATCGACCTGTTTCCGATCGCGGCGATCGAGCCGCCGGCCAGGGAGTTGCCCGTGCAGACGATCGTGAGAGATCGCGAAGTCCTGCCCTACTTCGCGTGGCATCCGACCGAGCCGCGGGTGGTGTTTCCGATGCGGTCCGCCGAACACTTCAACACGTTTCTGTTGTACGAGTTCAATCCGACGCAGCCGGACTCGGTGAAACTCGTCGCCGGTCAACCGCTCGACCGCTGGAATCAGGCGGCGGCTTGGCATCCCAACGGGAAACAACTGCTCTTCATCTCGAAACCCAACCCGAATTGAGCGAGCTGCGAATGCTCGATTGGGGCGTGTCAGTTACTGAATCGCCCGTCCGAGGAATCGCGGCTCACACCGACGAGGTTTAAGCATGATGGAATCGACGCGGCTGTGCCTGGTCATCCTCGAAGACAACGCCGACCGCCGCATCGCGATGTCGGAACGGTTGAACGACCGCTTGCCGCAATACGATGTCTGCTATTTCGCCACGGCGGCCGAGTGCATCGACTTCCTGCATCGCAGGTTGTCACAAGTCCTGGCCATCGCGCTCGATCACGATCTGGACCCGATTCCCGCAGGAACGGGCCGGTTGCTGGACGCGGGGACCGGACGCGAAGTGGCGGACTTCCTCGCGTCGCAGGCGCCGGTGTGCCCCGTGATCGTGCATACCACGAACCTGCCGGCCGGAGAGGGCATGGTTGAAGTCTTGAAGGACGCCGGCTGGCCAGTCGAGCGAGTCATTCCCTACGGCGACCTCGAATGGATCTCGCAACTCTGGTTTCCCACTCTGCGTTCCGCAATGTCCGCATGGACGAGGGCCGAGGAACCCGTTCTCGGGCTGAGCGCCCCTGGCGCATGAGAAAACAGCCGCGATCACGAGGCCGCAGCCAGACTCGCTTGGGCATTCTCCCTCGCGATCGCGTCGCGGACCGGCTGCGGCAACTCGGACTCCTGCAGCTTCAGCACCGCTGCTTCGTGGATGAAGAACGGGGCGTGCGAGCCGAACGCGAGCCGGTTCGACGGCAATACCGACAGGGTTTTCTCAATGCCGGCGACGCCTTCCAGCATCGCGATGTCGAACCAGACCTGTCCCGATCGCGCGAGTTTGGTCAGCGCTTCGCCGCGCAGAATGCCGAGGCCGTTGAGCACCATCAGCCGCAGCTTCGGACGGGCGGCGATCAGGTCGGCCAGCGGTGCGGGATCAACTGCCGGAACCGACACCAGCGGGTGCTGCGTCCGCTCGTCCTCCATTTTGAGCGCGACCTGTACGAGAAGATTGCGCTCGGTCGCGGCGTCCAACAGCGCGACAAAGCCGGGGTCGTCGAGCTTGTAACCGTGATAGTTGGGGTACAGCCGGATGCCGCGCATGTGGTGGACTTCGACGCAGCGCCGCAGGTCTTCGCGCCAATCGGGGGCGGTCGGGTTGACGCTGCCGAATGGCAGAAACAGGCCGTCACCGTGCCGGGCACATTCGTCTGCAAGACGGGCATTCGCATCGGACAAATTACGATGCAGCAGCGCATCGAACGTGCCGGCCCACGCCTGCGTCACTCCGGCGGCCCGCAACCGCTGGACGAGGGCCGGCGTGTCGTCGTCCGGCAATCGACGGAACGGCCACCGCGACAGATGCACGTTGACGTCGATCACGGCTTGATCCCCTTCGCGGCCAGCATCGGCGACAACAGCCGTTGCAGGTTCCGTCCGTAAATCTGCTCTTTGTCGGCGACGGAGATCTTCGCCCCGGCGACTTTCGCCAGTTGCGACGCGAAGCTGCGGCCGGCGGCGTCGCTGCCGTAGATCACGCGATTCGCACCCAGCTCCTGCACCGCCAGTTCCACCATTCCCGCGGTCGGATCGAAGCCGGCGGTCTCGACGTAGACGTTCGGCAGCCCGCGCACCGCGCGGATGCCGAGCTCCCAATTGCCCCCCGCGTGACCGAGGATCATCGGCACAGCGGGATGCCGGGCCGCCAGTTCGGCGAGATCGAATGGCGTCGATTCCCCCTCCAGGTTGCCGGTCGTCTTGAGCCACGTGTGCTGAAAGATGAGCGCCTGGAGTTCGCCGCAGCGGCGGATGATCGGGTCGAGCGCGGCGTCTTTGCAGCGGCGCGCGACCCAGAGCTTGATGCCGACCAATGGACCTTGGGCGATCATCCGTTCGATCTCGGCGAGGCTTTCCTCCGGATAATGCGGGTTGATGTACGCCAGGCCGAACGCGCGATGATGCCAGTGCGTGAGCGCCTCGACGACCTGGTCGTTCTGCCGTCGGAAATCGTCCGGCGTCGGATTCTGCGACCAGGGGACGCCCATCGACAGGATCACCCGGGCGATGCCCATCCGGTCGGCGATGGCGACGAACTTCCCCATCCGCTCATCGAGCGTGCGGCCCTCGACGCCGGACAGGTGACAGTGGAGATCCCAGATCGTGGGCATGGGGGAGTTGTCCGTTGTCAGTGGAGAAGCCGCGGGGTCCCACCCCCGGGGATCTTCATCGAGGAGAAGATCCGCGGGGGTGGGACCCCGCGGCTTCTGTTCCGTTATGGGCTGCGCAGCGCTTCGATCACGTCCGCAAGCTCCTGCTTCGTCAGTCGCTGTTCGAGGCCTTCGGGCATCAGCGATTTGCCGGTGCTGACGAACTCGTCGATGTCGCGGCGGGCGACCTGGTCCTGCACCCCCTGGGCGCGGAGCAGCGTCAGGCCGGTCTCCGTTTCGTGGGCGACGAGACCGGTCAGCACGCGGCCGTCGGTCAGCGTCACCGCGTGGTCCACGTAGTTCGGTCCGACTTCGCGGTTGGGGTCGAGGATGTGAATCAGCAACTCCTCCGGCGACCGGTTGCGGACCGACGCCAAAGGCGGACCGATTTCCTGACCGACGCCGCGCAGCCGATGACACTGCGCGCATTCCCGTTGAAACACGGCGAGGCCGCGCGTGAGGTCGGGATTCAGCGACAAACCGTCGCGGGCGGCGTCCAGCGCTTGTTGTCGCGAACTCGTCGCCGAGGTGCCGAACAGCGCCTCGGCGCGAGATTTCATCGCGGCGTCCTTGTGATTCAGCAACAGTGTCCGCCGCACGGGCGGGACATCAGCCGCTGCGATGCGACGCTGTTCGACGGCCTCGATCAACAACGGCTGCCACGCGGGACGAGCAGCGAGCAGATCGACGGCGGCGCTGCGACCGGCAGGCGAGAATACGCGGTAATGCTCGATCAACCACGCGCCGGCGGCCGGCTCGGCGAAC
>JAWXBB010000103.1:0-77569 GCA_034439795.1 Planctomycetaceae bacterium
CGGGCGGAATGCGGCGTGGCCTGCGTGCGGCAAGTATGCGTGGGACTGGTGACGCTCTTCAGCGGCAGCGCCGAATGCACGTTGACCTGCAACGACAACTCGCGCAATGGGAACTTCTGCAACAGCTCGCTTCGCAGGCCGTATGAGTACCGATAACGATTCGCCCGCAGCGGCAACACCTGCGTGTAAGTGATCTTGATCCGCTTCTCGGAGAACGGTTCGATGGGGAACACGCGGGCCTTGAAGAGGTTGCCCCCGGTCCATTCCAGGAGGCCCGGATCGCGTTTCTCGCGCAGAATCGTTTCGTAGATTTCGCGGGCGCGCTGCTTCTCGACGATGTCGGCTTCGACCAGCTCGTTGCCGATCCACATGCCGAAGCCGCTGATCGACGCATCCGGCGGCAAGGGGAAATGGAACTGTCCCTCCAGCCGCGCGGCGGTGCGGTTGACGAAGGTCTCCTCGATGGTGGTCCGGGCGATCTGATCGCGGATGTCGACGGTCACGCGGTGTTCGCCCACGGTCAGCGGCTCGTTGCGGCCGTCGATGTTGACGATCAGCGAGCCGAGGGATTCGTTCGCCGTCGTTCCCTCAAAGCCCGCGAGCCACAACGGAGTCTGCGGGAACGGTTGCAGTTTGTCGTCGGTCGTGACGCGGAACAGCTTTTTGCCGGTGTCGGCGATCGCCACCCGTTCGCTGCCCGGACCGAGCAGCACGAACTCGCCGGTCGCCGTGGGAGTCCGTTCGATCTGCACTTCGCCGGAAGTCAACCGGATCTGATTCGCGTCCACAACCTCCAGCAATGCGCCGAGACCGACGATGATCTGCTGCCCGGACGACAGCGTGAGCTTCGCGGCATGCGCGCCGCGCAGCGTGGTGCGGACCCAGTCCCCCGGTTCGAGCGGCGTTTCGCGGGAGATGAGCGTCCACCGGTCGGAGACGCGCGGCCGCAATGTGACCAGCCCCTGCACGTCGGTGACTTTGCCGACGCCGCGGTCGGCGAGCGTCGCCGAGACCGCGAACTGCTGTTCGTCCAGCTTCGGATTGAGGGCCACCAGCCGGACCTCGGTGACCGGCGGCGCATCCACCGCTGCGGCGGGTTCGCGGGCGGCCATCGCCACGAAGCGGCCGGTCTTCAGATCGGTGTAAACGTCCAGCCGCAGTGCCTGCTGCGGCAACGTGCGCGAATAGACGCGGCAGCGGCGGCCGGCGTAATCGTGCTCGCCGGCCGGTTGCAGCACCTGATCGCGCACCGGACCTGTCGCGGGGAGGTTGAGCAGGCCCAGCAGATCGACACCGCCGGCGTCGTTGAGCCAGCGCGGCGCGGCCGGTGCGGACTCGGCGACGCGGCCGTTGTCCACGCGCCAGAACGACGAACCATCCATGATTTCGTACTGCGTCGACGACTGCTCCCAACGGACGCGGCCCGGTTGACGGACATAAACGTCGGCCGCCCGGTCGGCACGCACTACTTGCAGATGCAGCGTGTCCGCCGTGCTGATCTCTTTGAGAACGTCCGCCAGCGCGACGCGGTTCGCATCGGTCACCCCCGCGGAGAACCACGCCACCAACCCCGCGGCGAACACCGAACAGGCCACCACCAGACGCAAGGGAAAGAGGACCATCGGGGAGTTCCTCGAAAGAGGCGGAGCAGGCAACACGCACGGAACGGCATCACGGAAGGCGGCGGCGGACAGTTGCTCGATCCGCGCCAGCGCCGCAGCATCCGACGGCGCAGCGTCGGCGTCCGCGGCTCGCAGCAGCGCTGCGAACCGGTCTTCGTCGCGGTCATGCACAGATTCAGACAAGGCCGACAAGTCCCTGACTAATGCGGCTGCGGAGTCGAAGCCGCGGACGGTTCGCACGGTTTCGTGAATCGTTCAAACACCGACTGAAACTCCCGACGGGCGCGGGCCAATTTGGAGCGGACGGACTCCGTCGTGCCGCCGTGTTCCGTCACCAGTTCCTCGACGCTGCGGCCGTCGGAGTATTTCCCCACGAGCAGCACGGCGTAGTCGGCCGGCAACTCGGTCAACACCTGGCGGACGATCTTCGCCAACTCGCGCTGTTCGAGCCACGCGGACGGTTCGACATCCCGCCCGATGGCCGCGGCGATGGTTTCGTTTCCCGATGAGTCCAAAGCCCGATCGAACCGGCGGCGATGCTGCGCCGTTTGCCGATGGGCGATGCCGAGCAGCCATTGCCCGAGCGTACCCCGCGTGTTGTTGTACGATCGGGCGGATTGTGCCGCCGCCAGAAAAGTCTCCTGCACGACATCAGCCACGCCGGCCCGGTCGCCGCCGATCAGTCGGGCGACGTACCGCCACACCCGTTCGCTGTGGTGTTCGAACAGCAACGCCCACGCATTCCGATCGCCGGCCTGCAACCCGCAAGCGACGGCGTGCTCGTTCCAAGGCTGTCGCAAGCGATACCCGCCGGCAGAAGGGATTTCGGGCTCCACCACTGATTGGCAGTGAGACGCCGCAATGTGTCGCGGAACTCCCGGGAAAGCGGGAATTTGTGCGGAAGTTGTGGATGGGTTGAGCGTGGGCGTCTCTTCCCCCATCGCCCGCCGCTTCGGCGGGAGAGGGGCCGGGGGTGAGGGTGCTTTCTGCCTTATTGTATTTCTGCGTTTTGCCTTTGTCTCACTGCGTGCAACAAAGCGAAAAACCGAAGGCACCCTCACCCTAACCCTCTCCCACCGAAGCGGCGGGCGAGGGGACTGGAGGGGGCGGCGTCCATTAACTTCCCACCCGCGCGGCCAACATGCCGCAGGCGCCGTGGATGTCCTGGCCGCCGCTGTAGCGGCGCTGGACGGGCATCGCGAGTTCATCCCGCAGGATGTCGCGAAAGGCGGCGGCCTCCGCGGCGTCCGGGCGGCGGAACTGCCCGGTCGGGTCGTTGACGTCGATCAGGTCAAGCAGAATCGGCAACCCGCGGGTCAGCTCGGCGAGTGCGCGGGCCTCCTCGCGGCTGGTGTTGATCCCCGCCAGCACCGTCCACGCAAACGTCACCCGCTTCTGCGTCGCGGCGTGGTACTCGCGCACGGCGGACAGCAATTCCGGCAACGGGTACGTCCGTTCGATCGGCAGCAACTGTTGTCGCTGTTCCGATCGGGCCGACGTCAGCGATACGATCAACCGATACGGCTGCGACTCGGCCGTGAACCGCCGGATGCCGGGGACGACGCCGACCGTCGAAATCGTGATCGCCTTGGCGTTGATCGCCATGCCGCACGGTTCGGAGAAGATGCGGGCGGCCCGGATCACGCGGTCGTAGTTGAGCATCGGCTCGCCCATGCCCATGAACACGACGCCGCGCACCGGATGCGGCGAATCGGCCTGAATCTGCGTGACCTGATCGACGATCTCCCACGTCGCGAGGTTCCGCTCGAACCCCATCCGCCCCGTTGCGCAAAATGCGCATGCCAGCGCGCACTCCACCTGCGAACTGACGCAGACGACGTACTTCAAGTCGCCCGGCCGATGCAGCAGCGGAATGCGGACCGCCTCGAACTGACCGGCCCCGTCGCCGCGAAACAGGTACTTCGCAAAGCCGTCCTGCGGCGAGACGATCTTGTCGACCAGCGTCAACCGCGGCACGGCGACCCGCTCGCGGACCCGGTCCAACAGCCGCCACGAGACGTTCGGCCACTCGCGCGGGATCTCGGCCAGATTCCGCCGCACCGCCGCGGCGTGCAACTGCCGCACCAGCCGATCCGGCGGCGCGAGATCGGTGAGCGCCGCGGCGAGTTCGTCGGAGGTCTGGTCTTTGAGGAGGATCATGGAGATTTTCTCCCTCTCCCGGCGCTTCGCTGGGAGAGGGCCGGGGTGAGGGTGCTTCTGCCTTTTAATTTCTGTCTTGGTCTTTGTTCTCGCTGCATGCAACCAAGAGAAAGCCGAAAGGCACCCTCACCCTAACCCTCTCCCACCGAAGCGGCGGGCGAGGGGACAAGGCATCGAATCGCCCATCACTTCATCATCCGACGCAGAACCGCCGTCACCGGGAAGTGATCCGACGGCGTGCGGCCGTCGCGCGAAGTGCGATCGATGGCTGCCGCGATGACCTGCCAGTCGCGCGATGCGCCGATCCAGTCGATCCGCGCACCGGTCGTCGCATCGGCTTTGAAGCCGTTCGCGGTCCCTTCGTTCTGGCTGCGTTCGGGGCGTCTGGCAAGAAACGTGTCGATGACCGGTGCGGATTGCTCACCGGCGGCGTCGAAGAAGGCCCGATACGGATCGCTGCCTTCGCCGGCATTGAAATCGCCGGTCACGATCAGCGAACTACCCGCGCGCATGGCATTCGCGCGGCTGCGCAACAAGCGGGCCGATTCCAATCGTGCCTGCTTCCCCAGATGGTCGAAATGCGTGTTGAGCCACACGATGGGCAAGGCCGTCGATTGCCGGCGGTCGCGGAGTTTGACCCACGTCACCATCCGCGGCAGCGAGCTGTCCCAGCTTTTGCTGCCGACGACGTCCGGTGTCTCGCTCAACCAGAAGTGACCGCCGTCGAGCTTCTCGAAGCGGTCGCGCCGATAGTAGAGCGCCATCATCTCCCCCTTGTCGCCGCCGTTATCGCGTCCGACGCCGAGGTGGTCGTAACCAGGCAGTTTCTCGGCGAGATAATCGCGCTGAAAGCCGAGCGTCTCCTGCGTGCCGAGGAGATCGGGATCGAATTTGTGAATGGTCTCGACAAGAAACTCCCGACGGCGGTCCCAATGGTTCTCGCCGTCCTTGGCGGTGCCGTAACGGATGTTGAAGCTCATCACGCGGACGTCGGCCGTGGGTTCGTCCGCGACGGCGGCCATTACCAACGAGACGGCGACCATCAGTCCCCGCGAGCAATCGCACAGCATGTTGTGTTCTCCCCGGTTGTCATCGCACTATGGTGAATACAGTATGCCAACTCGCGCGGGGAGTGCCTATGCGGACGGCAAACGACAAATCGCTTCACAAATCGCTTCCGGACGCTGCCGTTGGTGGCGAAACCTGGATCGGCGGATGAGTACGCCGCAGGCGTTCGATCACACAGCCCAGGGTCGCGAGTCCGCGAGCGCACCCTGGGGGAATTGGCGTCCGAGGCGCATCGACCCTGAAAGGGTCGCATCACCGGCGGCCTCAAATCGTGATGAAACCCTTGCAGGGTATGAGGTTCATCGTCGATTGCCACCCAGGGTGCGCTCGCAGACTCGCGACCCTGGGCTATGAGATGCAACGCCTTCGGCGTAAAGGCCATCGTTGCATTAAAACCACCTGAAAACATCATCGAATGGAGCGCTCGCCCTCGCTCACGCTTCGGGTTGGTGTGAAGCGCCGGCATCGCCCACGCGCTGCCGCAGTCCCTCGTAGCCCCACTGCATCACGACGTTGTGGTTCCATTTAAACAGCGGCCGTGCGACCGGGGCCAGCCACTGCATCCACCGTTTCGTGGCGATGACTTCCCAGTCGTAGCGGACGTGCGTCACGCCGGCGTCGTGCGTGAGATGCCAGGACCCCGAGCCATCCAGTTCTCCGGTGGCCCGGCCTTCGATCAACGTCTGCGGCTCGATGCGGACGGTCTCCATCGTGAACGTCAACCGATACGGCAGCCTGCTCTTCCAAGTGTACCGCCGCACCGCCCCGACGCCGTGGACATCGCCGCCCGGTTGCAGCAGCTCCACGCGCTCGACGCCGCGCCACCACGTCGGCCATTGCTCCGGGGACATCAACAAGTCCCACACCTGTTCCTGCGGCGCGGGGATGGCCCAGTGGGTGACGAAGCGGTATTGCGACGTCGCTGGCGATTCGAGGATCACAAAGCCGTCCCTTCCGCACGATCGTTGGCGAGCGTGAAACATTGTAACGGCGGGAGTTACGGCCGCGAGCGCGGCGGGGTTCATCGAATCGGCCTTGGCGTGGTCGCTACTTGGTGGAGATCGTTCGTCGAGAGAGTGTCTGCTTGGCCCAGGTAGGGGCCGCGGACTGTAGCCACGGGTGAAGCGCAGCCCGCTGCGGGCGGAGCGCAACCCGTGGAAGGCGTGGACTGGTCTGGTCCGTCCCGAAGGGCCGGCGGAAGTTCTGCCTGTCAACGGAATCCTTTGCCCCTACCGGGGCAAGGTCCGCTCGTTCAACCTGACCACGGGTTCCGCGTCGGGCGGCTACCGCCGCCGCGCCGCTTCACCCGTGGCTACAATCCGGTCGCCCCTTTCGGGGCTGCGAATGCCGTAAACCTCGACATCGATCGAACACCAATTGGCGATCACATCGAATCGGCCTTGGATGCCGCATCCCACGGACTACGATTACGGCGAACGAAATCCGTCCAGGAAACGTACCCCCATGTCCGATTTCAAAGTCACCGCGCTCGAACGCGATCTCGATTTCGACCTGTTGCCCTATTGGGACGTCGTGATTATCGGTGCCGGCCCCGCCGGTTTGGCCGCTGGACTGACGACGGCCCATCGTGCGCTGACCACGCTGGTGATCGAGGCCAAAGACCGGCCCGGCGGGCAGCCGCAGTTTCTGTATGCCGACAAGCGGATCGTCGACATCCCCGGCTTTCCCGACGGCATCACGGGCGAGGAGTTGTCGCAGCGGACGTATCGTCAGGCGGTCGACGCGCTCGTGCAGTTCCGGTTCAATGAGGAACTGGTGACGATCGAAGACACCGACGAAGTTGCCACCGAGGACCGCCTGAAGCGGGTCGTCACCAGCCGCGGGAGCTACCTGGCCCGCAAGGTGATCATCGCCTGCGGGCTGCTGCATTATCCGCGGCGGCTGCCCGTGCTGGACGCGCTGCAATCGAAGAGCGTGCATTACAAGATTCCCAAGATCGGCGACTACGAAGGGGGCCGCGTCGCCGTGGTCGGCGGCGGCGACTCCGCCCTCGACGCCGCGCTGATGGTGTTGGCCCGCGGCGGCCTCGTCGATCTGCTGGTGCGCGAAGCGATGCCCATCGGCAAGGCGGACAGCCTGGCACGCATCGTCGAATCCGGCGGCCGAGTGCAGACGTCGGTGGAGATCAGCGCCGCGGAGTTCGCCGGCGATGAAATCGCGTTGACGTTGACCACCGGCGAACGGCTCGGTTGCTCGCTGGCCATCGTGCAGGTCGGCTTCCTCTCGGCGAAGGAGACGTTCGAGCGGCTCGCGCTGGTGCTCAACGACGACGGCAGCATCGCCGTCGATCCCTACTTTGAGACTAGCCGGCAGGGGATCTTCGCGGTCGGCGACGTGCACGGCGACATCAAGCTCATCGCCGTCGCTTGGGCCGAAGGAATTCAGGCCGCGATTCACGCCTTCAAGGAAATCACCAGCCCGTACTGGCTGAACGAGAAGCGGTTGAAGGACCACAAGATCGCGCTCATTGGTGAAAAGATCGCACGGGCCGCGTCGCGACCGCGATCGGCGTGAGATCTTCTCCGGCCCCCTCGCCCCCGTCTTCGGGGGAGAGGGTCGGGGTGAGGGGGCGAGCGCTCCCTGCCGTGACCATGTCAAACGAGCGCTCGTCCTCGCTGACGCTTCGGGTTAGTATTCCGAGCGTTGCGAAGCGCTCGGCCCCCTCACCCTAGCCCTCTCCCCCGAAGACGGGGGAGAGGGGACCGGATATTCAGAAGCATCATGCCGCACGTGGTCATCGTTGGAGCCGGGTTTGCCGGGTTGAATGCCGCCAAGGGGTTGGGGGGCGTTCGCGGCGTGGACGTGACGCTGATCGACCGGACCAACCATCACCTGTTCCAGCCGCTCTTGTATCAAGTGGCGATGGCGGGGCTGAGTCCGGCGGACATCGCCGCGCCCATCCGCAGTCTGTTGTCGCAGCATCGGAACATCCGCGTGTTGCAGGGGGAGGTGCAGCGCGTCGATCTGGCCCGCAACGCCGTCGTCGCGGACTTCGGCGAGGTGACGTTCGACTACCTCATTCTCGCCTGCGGTGCGCGGCACAGTTATTTCGACCACGAGGAGTGGGAAGAGTTCGCGCCGGGCCTGAAGAACCTCGAACAGGCGACGGAAATCCGCCGCCGGGTGTTGTCGGCATACGAAGCGGCCGAACGCAGCGCATCCGCTGACGAGCGGAAGCGGCTGTTGACGTTCATCATCGTCGGCGGCGGACCGACCGGCGTTGAGCTGGCCGGCGCGATCGGCGAGATGAGCCGGTTCACGCTCGCCAAAGATTTCCGCAACATCGACGCGACCTCCGCACGGGTGATCCTGCTGGAAGCCGGGCCGCGGATTCTCCCCATGTTCGGCGAGACATTGACGGCCCGCGCGACCCGCGATCTGGAGCATCTGGGGGTGCAGGTCTGGACCAACAGCGCGGTGACGAAGATCGACGCCGACGGAGTGGAGATCGGTTCGGAGCGCCTCCGGGCTGCGACCGTGTTGTGGGCCGCGGGGGTCAAGGCGTCGTCGTTGGGCCAGACGCTGGGGAGCGAGGTGGACCAGCAGGGGCGCGTGAAAGTCGAGACCGACTTGAGCCTCGCCGGTCATCCGAACGTGTTCGTTGCCGGCGATCAGGCGTGCTTCCTGCATCAGACCGACAAGCCACTGCCGGGGACCGCTCCGGTGGCCATGCAGCAGGGACGGTATCTCGCCCAACTCATCCGCCGCGACCTGAAGGGGCAGCCGCGGCAGCCGTTTCACTTCGTCGACAAAGGCCAGATGGCGACCATCGGCCGCAGCCGGGCCATCGTGGAGGTCGGCCGGATGCAAGTGTCCGGCTTCCTCGCGTGGCTGATGTGGCTGGTGGTCCACATCTACTACTTGACCGGCTTCAAGAACCGGCTGCTGGTCGTCCTGCAATGGGCGTGGTCGTACGTGTCGTTCCGCCGCGGCGCGCGGTTGATTGTCACGAAGGACTGGCGGTTCCATCCGCCGTCGAAGGATGCCTAGCGGCGTTTTCAGAGCCGCATCGTCTTTACGCCGAAGGCGTTGTCTCTCAAAGCCCAGGGTCGCGAGTCTGCGAGCGCACCCTGGGTGGCGATCGCTGGCGAACCCAATACCCTGAAAGGGTTTCATCAGGGTTAGACGCCGCCGGTGATGCGACGCTTTCAGGGTCGATACGTCTCAGACGCCATGTCCCCAGGGTGCGCTCGCGGACTCGCGACCCTGGGCTGTGTGATCGAACGCCTTCGGCGTAATTGGCCTCCGATCAATGTCCCGTCGCCAACGGCAACAACCAAGATTGGTTTTGAAACCACTTCTAATCCGGCGGCTCGACGTCGCCCCGCCGTTGCAGCCAATGCGCGACCAGCCAGCACGCGAGCGCCCACGTCAGGCCGGCCATCCAGCCGGCGAGGACGTCGGTCGGGTAATGGACGCCGAGGTACACGCGGCTCACGCCGACCAGCAGCGTGAGCAGCAACGACAGAGTCAACACGTAAACCTTCAGCCTCATGCGGGCCATCACGCTGGCGACCACCGCGCCCAGCGTGAGATAGACCGTCGCCGACAGCATCGAATGCGCACTGGGGAAACTGCTCGACGTCACATACGAAAGGTGCGGCACCAGCGACGGCCGCGGGCGGTCGAACAGCGACTTCAACCAGAACGCCAGCGCGGTGCCGCTGCCCGCGGCGATGAGCAGGAACGCGGCCATGTGCCGCTTGCCGTCGAGCCACAAATATCCCGCGACGGCGAGCGTGAACGAGACCAGCCAGCCGACGCCCCCCAGCGCCGTGGCGTCGCGGCCCATCTCGGCGAGCCAGCGGGGACCAATCGGCCGCGCGAGCTCATCGGGCCGCCGCAGCGCCCGCACCGCCCAATCGTCGAACGACTGCGTGTCCCCCTCAGCGACGTTGTCGGCGATCGCGATGAACGCCCACGTCCCGGCGATCACCAGCAGCGTGCCGAGCAGCACGACCGGCTCGCGATCTCCCAGCCAGGCCCAGATCGCGTGAGGTTTCCGATCTGACGGAGCGGACGATTTCATGCACGGACTTTCACGGCCACAACGCGGTTCCGGTCGATGTCTCGATTCGGCCCTTCGAGTCACCACGATAACCGCCCGGTCGGCCCGGCCACCAGCGGCGTCTGCATCCGGTGGGAGCGCGGGTGTGCAACCGCTTCGGGATGGATTCTTTTCTCCGGTCCCCTCGCCCCCGTCTTCGGGGGAGAGGGTTAGGGTGAGGGGGCCGGACGCTCGTGCCGTGTCCAACACCAACCCGAAGCGTCAGCGAGGACGAGCGCTCGTTCGACTTTGTGCGCGGCAAAAAGCGCTCGCCCCCTCACCCCGACCCTCTCCCCCGAAGACGGGGGCGAGGGGGCCGGAAAAGGCCAACGGCCAACTGCCCGACATTGCTCACCGCGCAGCGCTCGGCCCCGCGTGCTCCCCGCGCGCGAACTGACGCAGATCCTGTCCCTTGATGACGGCGGCGATCAAGTCCGGCAGGCGGTTTGGCGTGCAGCCGAAGCACGGCATCCCCAACCCGGCCAGCTTCTCCGCCAGGCGCTCGTTGTGCGACGGCTGCCCCTGGTCCGAAATCGCCAGCAGACCGACCGCCTTCAGCCCCCCTTCGAGCAGCGATTCCATTTTCTTGACGAACCGGCTTTCGTTGGGGCTCGTGTCGTGCAGATCGGCCAGCAGGACGTACAGCGTTTTCGCCGGCGTGTGCATGAACCGCTCGCAATAGCAGGTCGCCTTCCAGTAGTCCTCGGCCCCGCCCAGTTGGATGCCGAACAGCAGGTCGACCGGATCGGAGCAGTGTTCGGTCAGGTCGACCACGTCCTCGTGATTGAACGCGACGACGTGGGTTTCCACGGAGGGGAGGCTGGCGAGAATCGCCCCCATGATGCCGCCGTAAATCAGCGACGTCGCCATCGACCCCGACTGGTCCATGGCGATGATGATGTTCCACTGGTTCTGGCGCTGTTGCCGGCCGAAGAACGAGATGCGTTCGGGGACGATCGTCCGCACTTCGAGATTGTAGTTTTTCAGATTGCGGCGGATCGTCGTGGGCCAGTCGAGATTCGGCAGGCTGCGAAACGGGCTGTGACGATTGCGATTGAGGGCCCCCCGAATCGCCTGCGCGAACTGCGACTCCAGCCGCTTGCGGACCTCCTCGACGGCCCGGCGGACGACGTCGCGCGCCGCGTCCTTGGCCTTTTCGGGCACCAGATTCTTCAGCGTCAGCACCATGCTCGCCAGATCGACGGACGGCTCGAGCTGCGCCAACAGCTCCGGCTCGAACAGCAGTTGCTTGATCCCCTTGCGTTCGATCGCGTCCTTCTGCAGCAAAACCACGATGTCCTTCGGGAAGAACTCGCGGATCTGGCCGAGCCACCGCGCGACGCGCGGAAACGTCCGCCCCTTCACCGCCCCGTGCGGACCGGTCTTGGGCGACTCCCATTCCTCGCGCGTGATTTCATCGTCGCTCGCGTTGTAAATCGCCTCCAACGCCTCGTCCATTTGCAGGTCGTCGCCGGTCAGCGCGCAGCCCCCGGAGTGATACGCCGACAGGCTCTCCTCGGATTCCTTGCCCAGAATCAGCCGCCACCGCCGCAGGGATTCGGGATCGACGGATGTGCTCATGTTGTGAATTCCACAAGGATGCTACAGGTCGCCAAAATCGAACTCGTTCAAGTCGGCAAGCGTCTGTTCTTCCTGCTCGGTCAGCGGTTGCTCGATCAATTCGCTGGCTGCGTCGGCGTGGACGCCCCAGTGCTCGCCGAGATTCTCGGCGATGTGCCGCTTCTCGCGCGGACTGAAGCTGCCGAACGCGCGCCGCAGAAACACCAGCGCCCGGCGGAACTGGTCGTCGTCGAGCGCGGCGACGTAGTCGGCCAACTGCACCCACAGCGTTTGCCGGGTGAGCAATGCGTAGCGGTTGCGCCGCGATAATCCCTCGAACCAGCCGGCGCCGAGGTCGGCGGGAATGCCCGGCGACAACCGGCGGGACACCTCGCGGGCCAGCGCATCGTTGGCCATCAGGCCGCGCTCCAGCAGGATCGCGCAGGCGTAGCCGGACAGCAGCGGGTTGCGGTCATCGGCGTCGGCGAGCCGTTGCAGCCGGTCGATCCACAGCGATTCCTCGACGCGGTCCGCATACTCCAGCGCGACCTGATTGAGCTCGTCCATCGCCGCCAGGATCGCCCTGGCGGCCTCGTTGTCGCAGGTTGCCGCCCCGTGCAGCGCCAGCGAACCCTGCACGAACAGTTCCTCAACGAGCGGCAGCAGCGGGGATGGATCGAACTTGCGGACATCGCCGTAACGGATGATCTGCCCCAGCGCGCGAGCCGCATGCGCGATGGCGGTGAACTCCGACGTGCCTGCCGACAGTTCCTGCAACCGCTGTCGGGCCGCTTCCATCGACTTCATCAGGCCGCACTGGCAGGCGTCGCGGATCACGTCGGCCGCCTGCGCGATCGTCGGGCAGGCCTCGAGCGTTGTCTGGAATTGAAAGCCGACGGCCAGCTCGACGGTCTCGCCGAGCAGCACCGCCTCGATCAGTTGGATCTCGCTCTCCGGGGACCATTGCAGATGCCACTTCTCCGCCCAGTTGGTCGATTGCTGCGCGGTCCGCTGCGCCGTCGCGAAGCCGACGCCGAGCACGCGCAGCCGATGAAAGAACGACGACCGGCTCAAATCCAAAAACGCCGCCTCCGTCGATTTCGCCTGACGGTTCTCGCGCAGGTCCAGCGTCAGTTCCTGCTTGACGGTGGTCTTGTATTTCTCCAGCTTCAGCCGCGCGAGTTCGCGCTCGAAGTCGACCTGGATCGAAGTCCGGCTGACCCCTTTGGGCAACTCGCCGATCGCCGTGCCGACGTCGACCCGGGCCAGGGCATCCCGAACGGTCGACAATTCGCCGTGACCGACGAGCGTCACCGCGGCGTCGCGCAGATCCTTCAGCGTCGGGGCCAATCCGTCCTTGAGAGCCGACAGCGTGTTCGCGAGCCGCACCCCTTCGATCACCTCGGCCGTCGAGCGGTGGGTGCCGGATTCCCGCAGGTGCCGGACCACGAGCGACAGGTACCGCGACGGCAACTCGGCGAGGTCGTTCCGTTCGAGCGACTCCCACAGCAACTCAAAGTACGCCGGCGCGTGATTGCCCGCCCCGTAGCCCGATTGCGAAGAGAGTTTGAAGTACGAATACGGCATCAGTGTCAACTGGCTGGCCCGCCGACGCAGCGATGCGAGTTCGTCGTCGGTCATCGGCAGGTGGTCGCCGTTCAACACCGACGCATGAAACGCGCCGACCACTGCGACGATCTTTTCGGGCTTGTATCCCGCGGCGACGGCCTCGGCGATCCGCCGCCGCATGTAGGCCTCGCGGACCAGACTCTCCGCCCGCCGGCGGACGGAGTCCCGTTCCAGATCGCGCAACGACTGTCCGAACTCGAACGCGGCGAGGCGATAGCTGTCGTCGCTCAGGTTGTGCTCGAAGTGCCGCTCCCAGTACGTCTCGTAATCCGCTTCGCCCGCCTGTTGCGCGTACTGATCGTGAATCGACGGCCCGCGTTCGGGGGGTGTAAGATTCTCCGGCGATTCGGTCGGAGGATCGAGTTGGTTGCCGGCCTGTTCGAGCAGTTCCGCCTCGATGTCCTGCAACGCGAGGAAGATGTCGGACGGCAGGTCGATGAACATCACCCGGACGTCGTGTTCGGCCGCCCATTTGAGCGCCTGATACTCCGGGCTGTAACGCGCCAGCGGATAGACCAGCGTCCGGACCGGCAGCGAATCGGTGTAGGCCAGAATCGCGATCGGCGGCTTCGTCCCCGGCCGCGTGATGTCCGGGATCAACGCATCCGCATCGGCGAGCCCCTCAATCAACACCAACTCCGGCCGCACGCGGTCGAGATAACGCCGCAGATGCCACGCCCCCGTCGGCGACAGATGCCGCACCCCGAAGACGTTGATTGGTCCGGAGCCATTCATTCGTTGTGCTCGGAACACGCCGTGAACAGCGGCCGCCATTCCGCGCCGCGCTTCTTGAGGACGTTTGACAGATACTCCTGCCACGCGACGCGGTCCTTTTCCTCGTCCTTCACGACCGACCCCTGCAGGCCGGCGGCCAGATCGTGCGGTGTCACGTCGCCGGTGCCGAAGCTCCCGGCGAGCGCCATGCTGTTGGCGAGGACGGAGATCGCCTCCGCGGTCGACAGCACGCCGCTGGGGGATTTCAGCTTGGCTTTGCCGTCGAGCGTCTGGCCGGTCCGCAGTTCGCGGAAGATCGTGACGACTTTCTCGATCGCCTCATCGGCGGGGACTTTCGCCTTCAGCTCCAGATGCAGGGCGAGTTCGCGGACCCGGCGGCGGACGATGTCGATCTCGCTTTCGATGGTCGCCGGCGTCGGCAGCACGACCACGTTGAACCGCCGCTTGAGCGCCGCCGACATGTCGTTCACCCCGCGGTCTCTGGTGTTCGCCGTGGCGATGATCGAGAACCCCTTCTGGGCGGGCACCTCCGTCAACAGCTCGGGAACGGAGAGCCGCTTCTCCGAGAGGAGTGAAATCATCGCGTCCTGCACTTCCGACGCACACCGCGTGATTTCCTCGAACCGGGCCAGCGATCCGCTCTCCATCGCCCGGAAGATCGGACTGCGGATCAGCGCCTCGGGGCTGGGGCCGTGGGCGATCAGCATCGCGTAATTCCACGTGTAGCGAACCTGCTCTTCCGTCGTGCCGGCGGTTCCCTGCACGACTTTCGTGGAATCGCCGTTGATCGCGGCCGCGAGGTGCTCGGACAGCCACGATTTCGCGGTGCCCGGCTCGCCGATGAGCAACAGGGCACGGTCGGTGACCAGCGTCGAAACGGCGATCTCCACCAGCCGCTGATGCCCGATGTATTTGGGTGTGATGGCCGTGCCGCCGACCGAACCGCCGCAGATGTAGGTCAGCACGGCCCGGGGCGACATCCGCCAGCCGGGGGGCTTGTCGTGTTTGTCGGCCTGAATGAGCGCTTCCAGCTCCTTCGCATAGAACACTTCCGCCGGCACGCGCAGCATCCCGCCGACATCGTTGGTCTCGGAGGGGGCGGCATCGGCCATCGAGTCTTTCTTCTTGCTCATGCGGTTGCATTCTGCTGAGGGAATCGGGCATTAAACGGAATGCTTACAGCGTGCATCGCGATTCAGGATTGAGGGTGCGGAGGCATCGCCATTATTCCCGGATTGCAGCCGCGGAGCGGCGACAGATCGTAGCCCCAGGCGTGAGCCTGGGGAAACATCGTCGTGGTGTTGTTCAGCCCCGAAGGGGCGACAGAAGCTCGATTGCGCGACGCATCTCTGTCGCCCCTCCGGGGCTGGCGTGTTCCCCGGCGACTGGTCCCCAGGCTCACGCCTGGGGCTACGATCTGACGCCCCGCTGGGGCTGAAGACCAATACCGACTGAAGCTTCATGGTGGATCCCACACAGAATCGTGACGCACACGCATACCGCTACCCCGTCAGACATCCGGCTTGTTCTTCAGCGCGAGCAGGGATTCCATCAGCGAATCCACCATCTTCTCGGGCAGACTCGGCAACAACGCTTCGAGCTGCGTCGCGGAGGACTTCGGCAGGTCCGGAATCATCCGACCGATCCAGTAGCCGACCGAACCGTGATATGGCGAGGCGGCGAACTGCTTGAGCAACTCCAGCACCCCCTTCGTCGCCTCCGGGTGGCCGATGCGGACCATCGTGTCCAGCACCCGCTGCGAATTGTAATCCGCGGACTTCTTGAGACTCGCGGCGAACTGCTCCGGCAGAAACCGGTTGGTCGCCGGATGGTTCGGCCGCGCCAACTGCTGCACGAGGTCCAAATCGCCAGTCGCGACGGCGGCGTCCAGCCAGCGCGGATCGAGTTCCGGCAGGTCGCCCTGTTCGCGACCAAAATACGCGACGCGGCTGGTCCGCCAGGCGAGACTCGGATCGGCGACCTGGTCCGCCAGTCCGTGACGGATCGCCTCCAGCCGGCCGAATGCGGTCGCGGTCTTCTTCGATTTCTTGTCGGGCTGGTCGAGCAGGCTCGGCGAAAACAGGTCGTACAGCCGGCCCGGCGACACCGTGCGGCGGGCCGCGGCAAACGCGCACGACAGCATCGGGCCGGTGAGCGACTCGTGCGCCGCGATCAGCTTCTCGCGCGTCTTGGGCGAACCGTTCGCCATCAGATAGGCGACCAGCTCGTTCACGTCGGCGCCGCTCGGTTCGGACTTGATCGCCGCCAGATCGCTCGCGCGATCGAAGCCCTTCAGCAGCCAGGCTTCGGTCCCCGCATCGTCGCGGCCGACGAGGCCCCCCAGCCAGTGTTGCAGCCGCGTAACCGCGGTGCCTTGCTCCGTCTTGTCCTTCAGCTTGAGCAGTTTGGCGAGTTGCCGGTCGGCTTCAGTCAACAGGAATTTCAGCAGGGCCGGATTGCGGCTCGTCCGCAGCCGGTCCACGATCAAGGCCAGATCCGCACCGCCCGCCGCCTTCTGCACGGCTTCCACGGCGACGGCGGCGTCGAGCTTGGTCAGCGCTCCCAATGCGGCGGCGCGGACGTCCTTGGCTTTCGCTTTCGATTGCTCCAAGAGATAGGCGAGATCTTCGTCCGAGTCTCCCAGACACTCGATGGCGACGACCTTGAGTTCCTTCGATCCGTCGTCGAGCGTCTGCGCAATCAGCGCGCGCGTCCCCTGCGGATCGAGCTGATGCATGAGCCGCAAACGCAGCAGATGACCGGCCTTCCCGTTCTGATCAAAACTGCGGCGCAGCTCGGGCAGGATCGCTTTGCCGTACAACGGCAGCACTCGCTCCACGACGAAGTCGCCGATTTCCGGATACGGATCGTCGAGCGCCTCGAGCGCGGGCTTGACCAGCCGCAGGTCGGCGAACGCGCCGCGCTCAAAGGCGTCGCGAATCAACTCTAGTCGTCCGGAACCAGTCGTCGACAGCGCTTCGAGCAGCGGTTTCAGCAATCGGGCGCTGGCCTGCGTCTGCCGGGCGCCCAGGTCGGTCGTTTCGATCGTCAGCAATTCGCCCGCGAGGCCGGTCTCCCCCTGCGTATAGAGGATGGCGTTGACCAGCCCCGCCAGTTCCAGCAGCGCGACCGGGGCCGTCTTCTCATTGCTGTCCACAACGGCCTGCGCGGACTGCGCCACTTTTGCGAATACTGGAGCCTTCTCGCCGGCCTTTTCCAACGGCGCGATCAGTTTCTTCAGACGAAAATCGCCCCCCGACACCCCGCTGCCGGCAATCGCCAGTCGCCGCAGTTCGTCGGACACCTGAGTGAGGATCGCGATGCTCATGGGGAGATTTCCTACATCGTCAGCCGCACCACCGCCGACTCTGTCACGAGGCTCAGCGGCTTGATCTGCAACTTGCGCGTGTCCAGATCGTGGCGAAACCGCGCGACCAGCGTCTGGTTCTCGAACAGGCCGGGAGACAACAGCGGCAACAGATGACAACTGGCCGGCTCATCGGTCATGCCGCGGTCGGTCATTGTCAGCCGGTTTCCCGTCGCGTCCTCGACGACGAACGTGCCGTCGATCTGGCCGATGCGTCGAAAGCTCAGCGCATAGATCGGTTGCTTGTCCGACAACGGTCCCTTGAGGTTGGTTTTGACCTCTTTTACCACCGCGGCGAAATCGCTGTGAGCGTGCGTGCGGGCGCGCTGCAGATCGGATGGCTCCAGCGGACGCGGCGTCATCGCCTCCCACCGGACCCTGGGGTTGACGTCGCCGGGATAGACGCACAGTTCCGCCACCGTCGCGACCTGGAAGAAGCTGTCGTCGCTTTTGATGTACTTCGCCGCCTTGTACGGCCGGAAGTTCTGCGAAAGCTGGATGCGGCCCGTGTTCAGATTCAGCCAGACGCCGGTGTCGACGTATTCCTGCCGGGCGATGTCGTTGTGCGAATTGAACGCGAGCTGGATCAGTTCGACGTCGGTCTGCACGAGACCCACCGCTTTCAACTCGGAGAGTTGCCACGCATGACCGAGCCACGCGGCGATGGCGGTGTCGGTTTCCGGTTTGAGTTCGGGGTCGTCGCCGCGCCGTTGCAGATAGGCCCGGCCCTGTTTCACGAGCGAATGCAGCCGGCCGAGCTGATCGAGCGCCTCACTGTAGACCGCCTCGCGCTGGCTCGCCGGCACGGAGGAGTCGTAGGCGCTGTCCTCATTGGCGAACAACTTCGTGAACCGATGCAACGTCGCCTGCGCGCCAGGCAGGTAGGCGTTGCCGAGTTGCTTGGCCTTCTCCTCGATTTCCTTCGCGGTTTTGGCGTTCATGTTCCCGATGCCGATGCGCACCAGGTCGAGCGTCAACTTCTCCAGGAGGTCGATCCCTTTCCAGCTGCGCCCGAATTTTTTTGGCAAGCGCCGCTTTATCGACGGTCTTCGGCTTGGCCGCGTCCTCCTTTTTCTTCTCCGTTCGTTCGGACAGCTTCTCGCGTTTCTCCGCCAAATCCGCAGGGACGTCGGCCACCTGGAACGACGGCCGCTTCTGCACGAAGGCGTACATCAGCCCCAGGCAGTGCTTGCACGGAAACTGCCGGCTCGGACAGGTGCAGCGATGCGTCGGCTGATCCGCGCGGGCGAAATCGCACGAGCAGCGATACGGCTCCTGGCCCGACCCCTGACATTCGCCGAACAGCAATGCTTCGCCGTCGTCGGTGTGCAGCTTGAGGAACTTCCCCTTCACGACCAGGCCGCGACCATTCTTGATCGCGTCGGCGTTCGGCGCGGAGGCGTCCACGTACGCTTCGTCGATGGAGATCATGACAGCCCAGGATTCAAGACCGGTGCGACGCGCCTGCGAGGAAGCCGAAAGGACACGTGATTGTTGGTCAATCGGACACAGATTGCAAGAACCTGCGTTGATGCCGCAGCCCGGTCGGAGAGTCTCGCGTTTACGTTTCGACGGTGGCTGGCTTCAATGTCCGGTCCCCTCGCCCCCGTCTTCGGGGGAGAGGGGGCCAGAGGGGAATCCACCCCGAATCGAGACGCACACTCGCGAGCCACCTGCAAACCCCAAACGACCTCGCGACAGGCGTCCGCGGCGGTTAGACTTTCGACCATCCAGCAGTCGTTCCGCCGTGTGCGGCGGCTGTATCCCCCGTTGACGTTTCGAAGCTCGCCATGCCGCTGACGCTCGAACAGTTCGCGAGGCAACTGACCGACAGCGGCCTGTTCGCGGCCGACGAGGTCGGCGCGCTCCGGGCGGCGTCCCGTGCCGCCGATGCCGAGCACTTCGCCCGCGAGCTCGTGAAACAGAAGCGGCTGACGGCGTTCCAGGCCCAGCAGGTCTACGCGGGCAAGGCGAAGTCGCTGGTGCTGGGCAACTACGTCATCCTCGACAAGCTCGGCCAGGGGGGCATGGGGATGGTGCTCAAGGCCGAGCACCGGCGGATGAAGCGGATCGTCGCCCTGAAGGTGCTGTCCCCCAACGTCACCAAGACGAAGGACGTCGTCGCCCGGTTTCATCGCGAAGTCCAGGCCGCGGCCAAACTCGAACACCCGAACATCGTGTCGGCCTACGACGCCGACGAAGCCAACGGCACGCACTTCTTCGTGATGCAGTACGTCGCGGGGGAGGATCTCTCCTCGCTGGTCAAAACGAAGGGGCCGCTGCCGGTCGAGTCGGCGGTGAGCTGCGTCCTGCAGGCCGCACGCGGGCTGGAGTTCGCCCACAGGCAGGGGGTGATTCATCGCGACATCAAGCCGGCGAACCTGTTGCTGGACGGCAAGGGGGTGGTGAAGATCCTCGACATGGGCCTGGCGCGCATCGAGGGGGACACCGGCGCGCTGGCCGAGTTGACCAACACCGGCGCGGTGATGGGAACCGTCGACTACATGGCCCCCGAACAGGCCCGCAACACCAAGACGGCCGACGCCCGCAGCGACATCTATTCCCTCGGCATCTCGCTGTGGTATCTGCTCGTCGCCAGGCCGGCGTACAACGGCCAGACGCTGACCGAACGGTTGCTGGCCCATCAGAGCGATCCGATTCCGTCGCTGTGCGCCGCGCGAAGCGACGTGCCCGCCGCGTTGGACGCCGTCTTTCAGAAACTCGTCGCAAAGCGGCCGGCGGACCGGTATCAGACGATGACGGCGGTCATCGACGCACTGGACGGCGCCTTGCACGGGGACGTCGTAGCCGCTGTGCCGAGTCTGGCCGTACAGCCCTCGGACGACAGCAAGTTCAACGAATTCCTGGCGGGGCTGGCAAACACCGACGCCGGTTCGCGCGGGACCGCCCCGCACAAGACCGCGGTGGCGACGGGCATTGTCACCGACGTCACCGAAGAGTTTCAGCACACGCAGTCGTCCACGGCCCCCGAAGCCGCGACCGATCCCCTGGGACTGACGCCGATCGCGCGCCGGCGCACTGCCGCCCGCCGGCCTGGGCCGCGGCACGAATGGTGGGCCGACCGGCGCGTGCAAATCGGCGGCGCTGCGGTCGTGCTTGTGGCCTCTTTGGCGCTGATGATTGCCTCGGGCAAGCGGGAGGCCGCCGCACCCCGAACGGCGGCGTTGCCGGCCGGATCGCAATACGCCCTCGAGTTCGATGGAACCGCGGCGCACGTCCAGATCCCCACATTGAAGCTCGCCGGCGGGCCGTTCACGTCGGAAGCCTGGATCGAGCCGGGACCGCTCAGCATGGGGTGTTATCTCGGCGCTTACGACCAGGGCCATAGCGCATCGCTGTGGGGCAGTTCCGGCATCAATGGCTTCACGGCCACCACACCCGCCGGCACGCGCGTCGGCAAGCAGTCCGACCGTCTGGACCTGGGACGCTGGATGCATGTCGCCGGCGTGTTCGATGGACGAGCGGCGGCGTACTTTGTGGATGGCAAGCTCATCCACCAATCGACCGGTTTCTCGGAGCATGAGCCGGCCAATCTCCAGGGGGCGTGGTTGGGAGGCCTTCCTGATATCGGAATGTGGCGCGGCCGTCTGCGGGCCGTGCGCGTCTCGCAATCGGTGCGCTATTCGGCCGATTTTACGCCCCCCCAGCAGTTCACGGACGACGATCAGACCTTGGCGCTCTATCTCATGGATGAAGGTCAAGGCACAACGCTCAATGATCGATCCGGAAACGAGCATCACGGCACGATCGTCCAGGCCGAATGGGTGATTGACCGGTCCGGCGGGCCGGTCACAACGCCCGCGTCCGACCCCGAATCCTCCGATCGTCCGAGTCCGCAGGAATCGTCGCCAGCGCTGCCACCGGCCGACGATTATGCCCTGCAGTTCGACGGCGACGACATCGTGGTTTCCCCCTTTGAGTTCGACTTCGCGCAGCCGTTCACCTTCGAAGCGACCGCCCGGCTCGACGCACTCCCCGTCAAGAATCAGATGAGTTGCCTGGCTGTGCAGGGGGGTGGAGGCCAGGTCATCCTGCGCGCCTTGCCGTCCGGCGAGTGGAACATCGTCGGGACCGGCGGGATCTGGTATGGCAATGGTCCGATCCGCGTCGGCGAACAGACACATCTCGCCGTCGTTTATACGGGAGAGAAGTTCCTGCTGTTCCTCGACGGCCAGTTGATCTCCCCTCGAAAGTCGGAACCCTCGCGGGAAAGCCGCGTCAACACCCCGCGAATCATGACGCTGGCTCTCGGTGGGGGGGGATTCGCCGGCCTGATCGATGAAGTCCGCATCTCGCGCGTCGCGCGCTACGACCGCGATTTCACACCGGCAAAGCGCTTCAATCCCGATCCGCAAACGTTCCTCTTGTATCATTTGGACGAAGGCCAGGGAGACATCGTCAAGGACTCTTCGGGCAACGATCATCACGGCAAAATCGTCGGCGCGACGTGGGTGTCCCCGGACGACACAGCGCCCGCAACACGATCTACATCGGGCCAGCCACTTCCCTGATCGCGTCGAGCAACCCGCGCAGATCGTCAATCGTCGTCAGCGGGTTGATGATCGTCACCCGCAGCGCACCGATGGCGTCGAACTTGGTCGCAGTGATGTAGTACGTTCCCGATTCGATCAGCGCGCGGCGCAGCTGCAACTGACGCAATCCGACCTCTTCCTCGGACAACGCGGCCCACTCCGGCGGGCGGTAACGGAACACGACGATATTGCACTGCGGCTCGTGCAGCGCGATAAAGTCGGGCTGTTGCCGCAGCTCTGCGTGGAACTGTTGCGACAATGCGAACGTGTCCTCCACCAGCCGGCGGAACAGGTCGGGGCCGAACAGGCTCCACACGCCCCACAGGCCGAAGCCGGCGGCCCGCTTGGTGCATTCGACCGTTTGCAGGCCGACGTCGTAGTCCGCCATGCCGGGGGCGGTCGGGTCGAAGAGATACGGCGCATCCTGTCGAAACGCCTCGAACCGATGGGCGGGATTCTTGTAGAACACGAAGGCGCACAGCGCGGGAACGAACAGCATCTTGTGGGCGTCCCACACCACGCTGTCGGCCCGGGCGATGCCGTCCACGAGCGATCGCAGTTGCGGACTGAAGCACGCCGCGCCGCCGTGGGCCGCGTCGACGTGCAGCCAGACGCCGAACTCGGCGCACAAATCGGCGATCGCGGGCAACGGATCGAACGCCCCGATCGGCGTCGTGCAGCAGCTCGCGCACACGGCGATGATCGTTCGTCCCTCGGCGCGCGCCCGTTCCAACTCGGTCCGCAGCGCCGCGGGGGACATCCGCCGGCGATCGTCGAGGCCGACCTTCACCACCTGCCGCGTCCCCAGTCCCAACATCCCCGCCGCCCGGGCGATGGAGTAATGCGCGTCGGCCTGCGTGAGGATCACCGGCCGCGCGGTTGGTTCGTCGACGCCGTGTTCCCAGGCGTCTTCCAATGCGACATTGCGGGCCGTCAGCAGGGCGGTGAAATTCGCCAGCGAGCCGCCGTGCGTGATGAAGCCCGCGAACGTCCCGGCGGGAAATCCGAGCTGCTCCCCCAACGCCTCGACCAGCGCCCGTTCCACCGCGGTCGCCCACGGCCCCATCTCGAACACGGCCATCGGCTGATTGGTGACGCTCCCCACGGCGTCAAACAGCCCCGCGAGGGGCACGGGCGCGGGCACCTGATGCCCGATGTACCGCGGATGATGCAGATTCTGCGCATGGGCCAGCATGGTCGCGATCATCGCCGACCAGCGCTGCGGCAACGTCTCGACGGATTCCGGTGCTGCGGTCTGCATCCAGCCTCGCGCCGCCGCGATCAAGCGCTCCGGATCACCCACGGGGGAGACCCGCCCCTCGCGCGCATGCTGCTGGGTGAGATACGCGCCGAGCTGCGCACAGACTTCCTGTCCGCACGCGGCGAACAACTCCGGGGAATACGCCGCCGTCTTGAGGTCCATCGTTGCGTTCGATCTTGCCTGCGTGTCGGAACTGATACGAGAAACGGTTTCAAGACCGCATTGTTTTTACGCCGAAGGCGTTGCCTATCAAAGCCCAGGGTCGCGAGTCTGCGAGCGCACCCTGGGTGGCAATCGATGATGAACCCATACCCTGAAAGGGTTTCATCAAGGTTTGACACCGCCGATGATGCGACCCCTTCAGGGTCGATTCGACGCGGACGCCACTTTCCCAGGGTGCGCTCACAGACTCGCGACCCTGGGCTGTGTGATCGAACGCCTTCGGCGTACTGGACCACCGATCAATGATCCGCAGGGTGCAGAACCGCCATCCCGTCACGCAAACAGCCCCACCAGCGGCTCGCCGTCGCACACGCGGTGCGGGCGGTGGAGCTGGTCGTGGAATTCGGCGTCGAGCGGAATCCCCAGCGCGTGGTGGATCGTGGCGATGAAATCCTCCGGGCTGACCGGGTTCTGCGTCGGGTAGGCGGCCTGACGGTCGCTCGCGCCGTAGACCTGTCCGCCTTGAATGCCGCCGCCCGCGAGGACGACCGATTGGCACGGTCCCCAGTGGTCGCGGCCCGCCTGCGGGTTGATCTTCGGGGTCCGGCCGAACTCGCCCATCATCGCGACCAGCGTGTCGTCGAGCAGGCCCCGTTGCGACAGGTCTTCGATGAGCGCCGAATAGCCCCGGTCGAGCGACGGCAGGCAATACGGCTCCTGCAACATCTGCCGCCCGGTGATGCTGTTGAGAGAGGCGGTGCCGCCGTGGTTGTCCCAGACATTGAGGACGTTGCCGTCCTTGGGGGCGACGTAATACCACACCAGCGTGACCAGCCGGACGCCGTGTTCGACCAGCCGCCGGGCCAGCATGAACGCTTCGCCGTATTCGTTGCGGCCGTAGCGGTCGCGGGTCTGGTCGGATTCGCGGACGACGTCGAACGCCGTCTTCGCCTCGGGGGCGAGCAGCATCCGGTAAGCCTGCTCGCGCGCCGATTCCATCCCGGCGACGGCCCCGCGATCCCCCAACGATTGCAGCCGGCGGTCGGTCTCTTCGAGGATGCTCAGCAGCCCGACGCGCGATTGCATGCGAATGGCGTCGAGTCCGGTCGGCAGATCGAGCGAGTGCGGCGGCGGCCCATTCACCTCCGCGGGCGCCTGCAGTTCGAGCGGGTCGAACCTTGGTCCCAGAAACCCGGCGTGCGTGCCGGTGTAGATCACGCCATCGTGCCCGATCGGCCGCGGAATGGTGACCGCCGCGGGGAGCGCCTGCGGGGGACTGAAGTACGACACAACCGAGCCGACGTTGGGAAAGTCGGTCCGATTCCGCAGGTTGCGGGGGACGACGAGGCCGTCCTTGAACCGGCCGGTCATCGTGTAATTGACGCCGACTTCGTGCAGGTTGCTCGGATGGTTGTACGACCGGATGATCGCCAGCTTGTCGGTCTGCCGGGCGATCAGCGGCAACTGATCACAAATCTGGATGCCGGGGACGACGGTCTCGGTGGCCCCGAACTGACTGCGAATGCCCTCGGGGGCGTCCAGCTTCGGGTCAAACGTCTCCTGCTGCGGTGGCCCGCCCCACAGATAGACCAGAATGCACGACTTCGCGCTAGCAGTCGGCGACAGTCGCCCGTCCGCCGTCACCCGTGGTCGATGCTGCTCCGCCTGCACGAGCCTGGGCAGCGTCAGTCCGCCGAGACCCACGGTCCCCAATCGCAACAGGGCATCGCGGCGATGCAGCATGACGGTTGATCCCAGCCTGAAGGAACGCCGACCCGGCAGGTCCAGCGCCAACCCGTCGCAACGCACGCATCGTAGCGAGTTGATGCGATGGCGGTCAATTGGCGATGAATGTTGGGCATCAATCGGTGGGGCAAGTTTGTTGGCAATGCACCCATTCTTGGCCCATGCCGGGGCCGCGGACTGTAGCCACGGGTGAAGCGCAGCCCGCGGCGGGCGGAGCGCAACCCGTGGACATTGTGCCCTGAAATCTTCCGTCCCGAAGGGCCGGCAGAAGTTCGCGGCTGACGCACTGACGCACGCTCCCTTTGCCCCTGCCGGGGCAAGTCCCACTTCCTCAATCCAACCACGGGTTCCGCGTCGGGCGGCAAGACCGCCGCGCCGCTCCACCCGTGGCTACAACCCGGTCGCCCCTACCGGGGCTGAGAAGACTGTTGACCGCGACATCCGGTGCCCCCCAACGAACGACAACCCCATCACTCGCGCAACCGCTTCACAACTCGCTGCACGCTCGCGGCGATGCGGTCTTCGATGCCGCCGTCCCAACGAAACGCGGGGCGGCCGTATTCGTAGAGGTTCGAGCCTCCCTCGTAGCCCCCCTCGTCCCACACGCGGCGCGAGGGGATGTAGGCGATCATGTCGTCGGCGTAACCGCAGACCCAGGTGCCGGGGCCGAACTCGTGCTTGAAGCGGAGCGCGTAGTCCACCACCGTCTCTGCTCCCATGCCGATGATGAGCATCTCATTGCCGAGTCGCCACGCATGCACCGGATACGGATACGCCGCCTCGAATTTGTCCCCGGCGTCCAATTTCTTCAGCAGTCGCGCCGCCCACCGCGCTTTGATGGCGTTCGTGTCCTTGAGCAACCCCTGCAACTCTTCGCGCGAGACGACGTTCAAATACGGCAGCTCGACGATCTCGAACGCCGTCCGCAGACCGGACGACACCGGCTTGAGCGGTTGTTTCAGCACATCCTCGACCGCGACCGCCAATTGATGGCCGTACTTCTGACAGAGTTCGACGCTGCGGCGCGGCAGCGGGTTCTGATCGCCGCCGCAGGTGTTGACGAACATGGCGGTGACGCCGGGGTGGCTGGTCTCCAGTTCGAGCTGCGCGAAGCCGGGATAGTCGCCGCACCACGTGAGAAAGCTGAGCGTCGTCGGATGGCAGGCGTAGCCGAACAGCACGGCGTCGAGGCGGCCGTCGGGGCGGGTCACCGTCAGCACCGGGACGGAATGATCGACCGGCCCGACCAGCGGCGTCCCCGCGGCGAGCAGCGCCGGGACGTCGGGCTCGCGATTGTTGCGACGGTTCACGGCAAACGTGGCGACGCCGTCGCCGGTCTGCAACCGCGCGGGGGCGAGCTTCGACAAGGCGTCGCCGACCAGCGTCACGCAATTCGCGACCATGCGGTCGGTGTACTCGTTGACCAAGGCGACCTGCTCGTCCTCCACGGGATAGTAATCGACGAGGTCGTCCCCCAGCCGCGGGCCGCAGTGGTTGTGCGAGAACGTCAGCATCACCTGTTCGCGTTCGAGCTGGAACTGCGACCGCAGCCGGGCGAACACCCGGTCGCTCATCGACTTCGGCACCCCCTGGAAATCGCTGGTGATCAGCACCGCACGGCGGCCGGCGTGGTCTTCCAGCGCGAGCGCCTTCATCCACAACTCGTGCAGCTTCCCATCCGGCGGCCGCTTCGATCCGTATCCGGCGAGCCACACGGATTTCTCGGGTGTGATGACCGCCTTCGCAATCCCCGCCTTCCAGCCTGAGCTTGAAGTCGCGTCCTGCGCGGCGACATTGGCCGCGCTCAATGCTGCAATGAAGAATGAGAGTCCGAGAATTGCGATGCTTCGCCGTTCCGTGTTCGCCATGAAACGCCTCCGGCAGTCTGTCGCCAGTCAAGCGGCTACATTGAGGCCATGCCATCGACCGCTATTGGCCATCATTGGATTTGCTGATTTTCACCTCACCGAACGTCATGAAGACGTACGACGGGCCGGCCGGTCCCCGATAAGCGCCTTGCGCGCCGCACAGCTTGACCGCAAGCGCGGCCATGTCCCACGCATCCTCTTCGGTGCCCGTCCATTTGCGCGTCGTCAATTTCTCGATGCCGTGTCGTTCGCCGTACTCTTTGAGCTTCCGCGAATCGCGTTTCAGGCCATCGAGAATCGACGGATTGTCCCAGGCCCAGAGCCACGAGTTGTCGTTGGTGCTGAACGAGCCGATGATCTGCGCGGGGGCGACCGCGGTGGTGCCGTCGTCGTTCGAGAACACGAGGTCGCCGACTTCCTGGTCGATGTCCCAGCGGTCGAACGTGCCGAGCCCCCACGCCTTGTGAGCCTCGGTCTTGAGCTTCAGCTCCTGCATGCTCACGTCGAGGAGCTGTTGGAATTCGTCCGGCTTGGGGGTGGGGGCGAGCGCAACCATCGGTTTGTCACATCCGAACGGCGACAGAATGAGCAACAGGCCACACACGACGAAGCCCGTACGTTGGTGCATGACGACCGATCCTCAGAGTCGATTCCGATCAAAGTCACCCGGATTTCGCATGCGCGATCACAAAGTCCACCAGTTCCTGACACTGAAAGAAACCGGACCACATGTTGTGACCCTGTCCGGCCCGGATGAGGAGTTGCATCTCGCCGCCGAGGGCCTGGTAGCGCGTCCGCACTTCTCCGGAGTTGGCCTCCAGCGGGACGACTTTGTCTATGTCGCCGTGGATCGCGAACAGCGGCACTTTCGCCTTCGCGAGCGCGGCGAGCTTGTCGATGGGGTTGTGCTCGGAAAGTTTCGCCGCCAGTTCGTCCGGCGTCATCTGGTACGCGCCGCTGGCCTTCGCCAGACCGGGATAACTGGCGATGTTGCAGACCGGGTAAATGCCCGCGAACCCGCCGACCTTGTCCGCGTTCTCGACGGCCCAGCCGAGCGTCATCAGCCCGCCGCGGCTGCGGCCCAGCAGCACCGGCTTGCGCGAATAGCCCCGCTGCTCCGTCAACTCCCGATACAAAGTCGAGAATTGCTTGCGACCCTCGGGGCTGCCGTAGGATTCGCCGACGTCGATCCCCGCGATGGCGATGCCGGCCTTCGTGAAGCGCTCAAACATCCAGCGCTCTTCCGTGCCGGGCAGGTTGGGAAACGTCGGCGCGTACCACACCCACGGCGTCGCACCGTCGGACGATTTCGTTTCGGCGAGGATCAGAAACGCCGGCCGGTCGGCGACTCGGAAGACCTCGCCGGGCAGCGGCAACCGCTTTGCGGTCGGGGCGGTTTCCGGTGCTTGTGCGTCGGTAGTGCGGGCCAGACAGAGAACCAGCAGACCGCAGAAAAGTCGCTTGGTGTTCAGCATTGGTCAGACTTTCCCGAAGGTTGAAGCGGCGCGTCTCTCGGTGTTGCTGGCGAAGATTTTATCCACAGATTTCGCCGATTGCGCAGATTCAAGATATGAGGATTCGCGGGGGCGGTCCCATGGCGTTGTCCCATCGTTGGATTTCAATCTGCGAAATCTGTGAAATCTGCGGACAACCGCTCTTGGCCTTCTCTTACGGCCGGTCCCACACCGCGGGGAGCGACTTCGACATCTCGCCGAAGGTTTGCGAGACCACGAACCCGCTGGCCTGCGACGTGTAGAAGATGCGGCCGTTCGAGACCACCGCACCCAGGCACTCGCGCGAGTCGATCGCCGGACCGGTGGACACCAGCTGGCTGTCGGCGGACAGGTCGATCATGTCCATGTTCGCGCCGAGGATGTACGGCTCGGACAGCGTGAACCGGCAGCAGGCGTAATTGTGGCCGACGCCCCCCACGACTTTGCCGGTGTCGCGGTCGAAGACGTTCCCGCGGCCGCGGAGCGCGTTCGAGAAGATGAACTGCTCGCCGACGCTGACGACGTTGAGCGCCGAGGTCACGACGTCGGACTGCCAGATCAGCGAGCCGTCTTTGGCGTCGAGACACCAGACGAAGCGGTCCTTGGTGGTCTCCACGGCGGGGTTGTAGCCGCCGATGTAGAGCCGGCCGTCGCGCGCGCTGAGCGTGCACTTGGCGGTCACGTAGAATTTCGTCGTCAGCCACTTCACGTCGCCGGTCGCGGGGTCGAGGCAGGCGGTCAGGCCGTTGTTGTCCGGTGGCAGTCCGCGGCGAGCGCGCTGGCTGGCGGCAAATCCGAAGAACGTCGAGTAGAACAATTTGCCGTCGAGGAGGCAGATGCCGCAGTCATTGCCGCCGCGGCCGTACTCGGAGAAGTCTTTCTGCCAGACGATCTTGCCGGTGTCCAAGTCCCACGCCCACAGCAACGGTCGGTTGTCCTTGGGGTAGTACGGATTGTCGTTGGAGTAGATCCAGCTCATAACTTCCGCGTTGTCCGCGGCCGTCGCGGGCGTCCCCTTGAACGTGAACGGCTTTTCGGTCCCCTGCGCTGCGTAACTCCCCGAACCGGACGCATAGATGGCGACATTCCCCTGCACGAGCGGCGGGAACTGGCGGCTCCAACTGGGCGAACCGGTGAACGGCGCTTCCCACAGCAGCTTGCCCGTGGCCGCATCGAGACAGCGCATCAGCGAGCGCTTGATGCCCGCCTGTGGCACCAGCAGTTTGCCGTTTACGTACAACGGCGACGTGAAGGACAGATACACATCGGGCCAATGTCGTCGCCACAACAGCCGGCCGGTGTCCTGTTCGACGGCGATGATCTGGCCCTCGGCCGTGTGCGAGTACAGCCGCCCGCCGCCGCACACCGGCAGATGCTTGATGGTCCCCTCCAGCCGCCGTACCCACCGCATCCGCAGCGGCGGCTTCAGCCCCTGCGAGTTGGCGTTGGTGCCGCCGAAGTCGCCGTAGTTCGTGTACCAGTCGTACTTCGCGTCCGCCAACGGGCCGGTGAGCGGACTGCGAATTCTCCACACTTCCAGATCTTTCTGCGGTAACGGCGCGGTTCCGTTGTGACCGAGCACATACAGATAGCCGTCCTCGCAGCCCGCATAGATTTTTCCGTCGGCGATCGCCACCGGCGCGGTGATCGGCGCATCGAAAGCGGTCGCGAAGGAGTGCGTCTCGCCACCGGACAAGGGGACGACGTACAACTTGCCGTCGAGGCCGCCGTAGATCGCATGATCGCGCGTCAGCACGGGGGGACAGATGGACGCCGCCGGGCACAGCACTTCCGGCTCATCCTTCCCGGCGGTATGCCGGCACAGACCCAGGCCCTCTTCGGGACGGACGCGGTACACGTCGCGACCGCGAATGCTCACCTGGGCGACGCTCAGCAGACCGGGCAGTTGAATCGCCGTCTGCGTCCCCTTCACGAAATCGGTTTCGAGCTTGTCGCCATTCAGCCGCAGAATCTCGACCCGGCCGGCGTTGTCCCGGCGATGCCATTGGACATAGACGTTGCCGTCGGCGTCGGCGCTTTGTCCGAACGTCGCCGGGAATTCCGCGCCGTCGTAAGCCGGAATCTCGCCGACCACGCGCAACTGCGGCCGGTCGCCGGCGTCGTCGAGGAAGATGGTTCTCCCACCCGCCGGCACGACGACCGTCTTCCCCACGAGGCACAGATCGCGCGAGCAGACGAAGTGGTCGCGCCAAGTCACGCGATCCTTCCGTTGGGCGAGCCAGTCTTCACCGCTCCAGCGATTGCCGTCGAACTGGATGACCTCTTTGACGAAGTCCCACGTCCAGGCGACCTGGCCCGCCGGTTCCACCGCATAGACTTGAGCTCCGAGGGTGGCGAAGTACACCCGATCGGTCCCCACGGCGGGTGACGACAGAATCGGTTCGCGGCAATCGATTTCGCGGACGACCGCACCCGTCTCCCGATCGAGCACGTAGTAATACCCGGCCGCCGTGCCGACATGCACGTACTTCCCGACGATCGCCGGGGCCGCGACGTTGTTGCAGTTTCCCGCGCCGCCGCGTGTGGCGAACTTCCACACCACCTTGAGCGTTGTCGTGTCGATCGCAAACACAACGCCCGAACCATCCACGACAAACGCCCGGCCTTCGCTGACCACGGGCGCTGCAAAGATTCCATCCGTCAAAGGAATCGCGGCCAGCAACCCCACAGGCGACTGAATCGACACCCCCGGCGCGTTGCCCGACCGCTGGGCATCCCCCTGGAGTTGTCCCCACTGTTCGGCAGCGAGCGCGGTCCCCGCCGACAGCGCCAGAACCACGATCTGAGAAACCGCTCGCATGGCTTGTGACTCCGGAAGCCGGGGGGACGGAAAACCAACGATGCCAAGCTGGACGGAGTTCAGAATAACATCGGCTGGTGTTTCCTTAAACGAACTTCGGGAACGAGGGCCATCTTGACGGAAGCGGCGGTTCGCCGCGACGATTCCGCGACCCGTCGCCGAACTCGATCAAAACGAAGACGTGCAGAGGGTAGAATTGGTCCGCCGGTGAAACGATCCGAGTGATTGTTTCAACCGCAAGCCCGACGCTGAAGTTCCAAATCCCAAGCAAGCTCCAATTCCCAAATCCGAAACGGTGCACGGCGATCGCATTTGGAGCTTATTTCCGCCCTTTGGAGTTTGCCTGGAACTTGGGATTTGTCATTCGGAACCTCCCTAATCTTCGCGGCGTGTGAAGAATGAAGACCTCAGTAGCACGGCTTGCAAATCCCGTGATCGGAGCCTCATGAGCATCTACGAATCGCTGGGCGTGACGCCGGTCATCAATGCGCTGGGCACGTTCACGCGGCTGGGTGGCAGCCTGATGTCCCCCGAAGTGCTGCGGAACATGCAGGAGGCGGCCGGGAGTTTTGTCTGCATGGAGGAATTGCAGCACGCCGTAGGTAAGTTCATCGCCGAATTGACCGCGGCGGAGGCGGCCTACGTGACCTCCGGCGCCCAGGCCGCATTGGTGCTCTCCGTGGCGGCCAGCATCACCGGGCTCGACGCCGCGAAGATGGACCGGCTCCCGGAGACCGCCGGGCTGCGGAACCAGGTCGTGATGGCCCGGTTTCACCGTAATCACTACGACCATGCCGTTGAAGCCGCCGGCGGGCTAATCGTGGAAGCGGGGAACGAACGCGATTGCCGGCAGGAAAACTTGTCCGCGGTCATCAACGACCAGACGGCGGCCATCCTCTATCTCCCGTGGCACGAGGATCGCCTCGCGTTGGCCGATGTGGTGGCGGTCGCGCGGCGTCATCGCATCCCCGTCATCGTCGATGCGGCCGGATGCTGCGACGAGCCGCGCAATCTGACGCGCTTCGTGGCCGCCGGCGGCGATCTCGTCTGCTTCAGCGGGGGGAAGTTCCTCCGCGGCCCGCAGGCGTCGGGCTTTGTCTGCGGGCGACGCGACCTGATCTCGGCCATCGCCTGGCAGCATCTCGACATGGACTTTACGCCCGACGTGTGGACCGCCCCACCCGCACTGCTCTCGCCCGGCGAGCTGGCCTTCATTCCGCGACAGGGGATCGGTCGCGGATACAAAGCCGGCAAGGAGGAAATCGTCGGCCTTGTCACCGCGCTCCGGTTGTACTTCGCGCGCGACCACGCCGCCGAGAAGGAGCAGTGTCTCCACAAGTTGCAGGCGATCGCCGACGGGCTGCGCGGCGTCCCGCACGTCACGGTGGAGATCATTCATCCCGATCCCGCACGCGGCGGCTTCGCGCGGGCTCGCATCGCGATTGATCGCACGACGCTCGGCCTGTCCGGCTACGACTTCATCCGGGCGCTCATCCAGGGACGACCGTCGATTCATCCCGGCGAACGGGAATTGGACAACGGGGCGGTCATCGTTCATCCGTTCGGTTTGCAGGACGGCGACGAACAAGCCATCGTGCGGCGCGTGCGGGAGATCGTCACATCCGCGCTTGGTTAGCCGCGACCCGGAGGCTCTGCGCAGGGCAGCGCTGGGGTGAAGCGCACAACACGTGACGCGCGCTCCACGCAGCGCTCCCCTGCGCAGAGCCTCCGGGTCGCGGCTAACAACCGATGAATGTCACTCCAGAAACCGCCGGACCGCGTTCTCGGTGATCTGGGCGACGCGGTCGTCGACCGGCAGGCTGCTGCACCAGGAGATGGAGCCGACGGAGAACACGCCGCCGTTGTGCGGTGTGTCGAAATGAATGAGATGGGCGCCGCCGTCGTCGGGGTTCAGGCCCTTCGCCAGCAACCGGGCATTCTTCGGCGAACTCGGGGAGAGCTTGTCGGTCTCGTGACCGGACGCCCCGCCGGGACAGCGCCTGTGCAGCGATTTCTCGCCGAACAGATCGCCGTTCTTGAGGCCCGTCCGGTCGAACGCCCAGTGGCTGGCGTCCACCACGCGATAGGGCGCGCCGGTCATCGCGCCGGGTGGCGTGAAGACCACGCCCAACAGGTTGGCCTCCGATTCGTGCCGCAACGCCATGCGGCTTTCCGCCCCGACTCCTGCGACGTCCAAGCCCGTGATCCGGCCGTTGTGGACCCACATCGACGAGCCGCGGATTTCCACCTCGCAGTTCAGTCCGTTGCCGCCGAGATACAAGAGCCGCCCGCCGTCCTGGAAGACCCACTGTTTGACTCGGTCGTACATCCGCCGGGTCCAGTATTCGGGATGCACGGCGGTGACGAGCGCCCGGTACGCCGACAGATCGAGCGTGCCGTCGTCGAGTTGCGTTTCGGCATAAAAGTCGTACGGCAGCCCGCGATGTTCGAGCCACCCCAGCAAGCGCCATTCGGCGGGCGCGAGGTGGCAGGCTTGCCGGCCTTGAATCGGGTCGGTGATTTTCTCGTCGAAGTCAATGTGGTTGAACGGCTCCGGCCGATCGAAGGAGAGCGGTGCGTACGTCGGGCAGTTCCACGTCAGAAATTCCTGCTGGTGATAGCGCTTGAGGTCGTACCGCGAATTCACCGTCGGCGTGGGGGGCAGGTCGTCGGCGTGAATGTAGTTGCTCCGTCCGCCGAAATTGTTGTAGGCGTTCCAGTTGATGTTGCTGCCGAGCACGGCGAGCGGCGCGGTCGGTTGCGCGGGCGCAACGATCCACGGGAAGGCGAACCGCAAGCCCGACGGCGTCTCCGCGCGGAAGTAATACAGTCCGGATTGTTCGGGAGCCGTCACGAATTGCTTGTGAGTTGGGCTGCTGTAACCGACGCGGTTCCACTCGACGCCGGTTTGCGTGTAGTCGCCGTCGGGCGTGATCTGCATGGTGGCCCGCGGGCCGTGCTCGTCGTGCCAGCCGAGGCTGCGGACGAGTTCCGGCTGCCAGCCGTAGCGCCACAGCTCCAGGTGATACTGCTCGACTGCGTGAACCCGGAACTCGCCCAGCTCGCCGCTGCGGACCCACTTCGGCCAGACGTAGCCGCTGAGTCCGTCGCTGAGGAGCCGGAACTGGTGCGGCTGTACCGTCGGCAACGTCACCTGGCTGCGCTTCGCCCCGTAACCCGGCCGCTGCAACGTGACGACGTAATCGCCGGCCGGTGCATCGAGATGCACGGCCCCGGTCGCCCTCGATCGGGCCTCCCACGACTCGCCGCGCGCGTTGACGAACTCCAGCGCGACATCGACCAACGCCACGTAACGCTCGTCGCTGACATAACCAACCAGCATGGGGAGGAATTCCAACGGCGGCCTTCTTTACTTCGTAGGGTGCAGTCGAGGCTTTGCGAGGCTCACCCTCTTGGTAATTCTCAATGTTCAATTTTCAATGACCAAGCAAGAACTCCCTTGGTCATTGAAAATTGGACATTGGTCATCGCAACGGGGTGAGCCTCGCAAAGCCTCGACTGCACCCTACATAAGACGGCGAATCGCGGCGTCTTCCTTGATGCCCTTCGCGGGTAGCGTAACAATCACCGTCGCCGCTTAGAAGGTTGCGAATCGGCGACACAACGAAGTGGGAGCATCGGCCACGTTTTCTGTCCCGGAGGGACAGCAGCCATTAGCCGGGGGTTGAGCGACAGCGACACCCCCGGTTGACGATGGGGCATGGAGCCGACCCCGGAGGGGTCGCAGCGCCGGGAGATGCGGCGACCCCTCCGGGGTCGGCTCGTCTTTCGTCCCAAACCGGGGGTGTCGCTGGCGCTCAACCCCCGGCTAATGGCTATGAACCCTCTGGGTTCGCAGAGACTGACGAATGACGACTGCATCAGAAGGTTGGCCGCAACCCCGCTTGGCCCCTCGTGAAGGAACAGATCATGTCCGACGCCGTCCCGGAGCCAGCGGACTTCGACACGGCTCCGCCGACGAACACGCGGTTCGTCGTGCTGGCGGTGTTGTGCCTCTTGTCGGGCGTGCTGTATCTGGACCGGATCTGCATCTCGCAGGCGCTGCCGGCGATCAAGACGGACCTGGGGCTGTCGAACACCGAGACCAGTTACGTCCTGATGGCGTTCACGCTGGCTTACGGACTGTTCGAGATTCCGACCGGCCGCTGGGGGGACCGCATCGGCGGCAGAAGGGTGCTCACGCGGATCTCGTTGTGGTGGTCGGCCTTCACGGCTTTGACCGGAGCCTGCAACGGCCTCGCCAGCCTGATCGCCGTGCGGTTCCTGTTTGGTGCGGGAGAAGCGGGCGCGTTTCCCAACGTGGCGCGGGTGCTGTCGCGGTGGTTTCCCGACGCCGAACGCGGGCGCGTGCAGGGCGTGTTGCTGGCGGCCTCGCAGGCGGGGGGCGCGCTCGCGCCGTTTCTGGCGGCGCTGTTGATTCGGACAATCGGCTGGCGGTGGACATTTGCGGCGTTCGGCGGAGTCGGCGCGGTGTGGGCCGCCGGCTTCTGGTGGTGGTTTCGCGATGACCCGGCGACACACCCGGCGGTCAACGCGGCGGAGGCGAAGCACATCGGCCGGCGCGCGACAGCCGGCAATGTCCATGCGGCCATTCCCTGGGCCGCCGTCGCTCGCAATCCCAGCGTGTGGTTCCTGAGCGTCATCATGGCGTTCGCCTCGTTCAACAGTTACATCTACTTCTCGTGGTTTCCCACGTATCTCATGAAGGGCCGCGGCGTCGAACAGACCGAAGCAGGGTTGATGGCGTCGATGGTGCTGGCGTTCTCGGCGCTCGGCACATTCGCCGGCGGCATGGTCCTCGATCTGATTGTTGCAGGGGGAGGCATCGCACGGCGGCGGCTGATGGGCGGCTGCGCCTTCTTCACCGCCGCCGGGTTGTTGAGCTGTGCCTTACTCGCCCGCGATCCCTGGCTCGCGGCATTGCTCACCGCGTTGTCGTGCTTCATGACGCAGTCGACGCAGCCCTTGTGGTGGACCTGCACGATCGGCATCAGTGGCAAGCACGTCGGGGCGCTGTTCGGGCTGATGAACTCCGTCGGCGTGTTCGGCGCGATGAGTTCGCAGTACCTCGTGGGCGCGATTGCCGACCGGCTGGGCGAACTCGGTCATTCGGGCCGCACGCAATGGGACCCGATCTTCTACATCAACGTCGGCGTGTTAATCACCGCCGGAATGCTGTGGTCGCTGTTCCGGTTCGTGCCCGTCGAGCCGCTGGAAGACGCACCGGGAGAGACCGATGCCGATCGTTGACGTTCACAGCCATTACTGGCGGTATCCCGAGCACTTTCAGGACGACTTCCGCCAGCAGGCCCGGCGGGCCAAAGCGGGCGAGGAGCTCGACCTGACCGTGCGCTTCGAGGACTACCAGCGGCAATCGGTCCCGGACGTGACGACCATCGTCTTCGGCGGCAAAGCCCGGCTGTCGGGGCTGTGGGTCGACGACCGCGACGTGCAGGCCTACGTCGCCGAACATCCCGACACGTTGATCGGGTTTCTCTCGCTCGATCCCACGCAACCGGATTGGGAGCGGGAACTGGCGGTCGGGCATCAGGAGCTTGGCCTGCGCGGCGTCAAGCTGATGCCGATGTACGCCGGCTTCCGTCCCGACGACGAACGGTTGACGCCGCTGTGGCAGTACGCCGAGCGTCATCGGCTCCCGGTGCTGCTCCACACGGGGACGACGTTCATTTCGCAGGCCCCGCTGGAGTGCACGCTGCCGCGGCATCTTGACGTGGTCGCCGCGCGCCATCCCGAAGTGCGGATGATTCTCGCGCATCTCGGCCATCCCTACGAAGGGGAGTGCGTCGCGGTGATCCGCAAACATCCGCACGTCTATGCCGACCTGTCGGCGCTGCACTATCGTCCGTTCCAGTTGTATCACAGCCTGATGCTGGTGCAGGAATACGGCGTGTGGGACAAGGTGCTGTTCGGGACCGACTACCCGTTCACCACCGTGCAGGCGACGCTCGACGGTCTCCGCGGCCTCAACCGCATGGTCGCCGGCACGGCGTTGCCGATGCTGAACGCCGCCGCCATCGAACGGCTGATCGCCCGCGACAGCCTGCCGCTGCTGGGGTTGGGATAGCGCAAGAGACCGCGGGATGGCTATCCCGCGGCTTCCTCTCCGGCCGAAAAACACGCTTGTAGGACGATGGTTCTTACGCCGAAGGCGTTGTCTCTCAAAGCCCAGGGTCGCGAGTCTGCGAGCGCACCCTGGGTGGCAATGGATGATGCCCTCCATACCCTGCAAGGGTTTCATCACGGTTTGAGGCCGCCGGTGATGCGACCCTTTCAGGGTCGATGCGCCTCGCACGACATGTCCTGTGTGATCGAACGCCTTCGGCGTACATGACGTCCGACCAACGTCAGCCAGCAACCGCAACGACCATGATAGGGTTTTGAAGCCACTTCTAGTGTTGTTTGCGGTCATCGCCCTGCGAAGCGATCGGCCCCCTCACCCTCACCCTCTCCCCCGAAGACGGGGGCGAGGGGACCAAGCAGAAAACCAAAGCCGCGGGATGACTATCCGGCGGCTTCTTCTCCGGCTCTTAGCCCTTAGCCTCTCCCTCAATCCACCCGCCAGCGTTTGAGTTGCTGCTCGTCCAGCGTCACGCCGAGGCCCGGGCCCATCGGGCAGACCGCGGCCGGCGGGCCGAGCTGCAACGGCTCCGTCAGCAGGTCGGCGTCGTGATACAGCGGGCCGACGAGGTCCGCGGGATAGGTCTCGCTGTCAATCGTCGGCAGCGCGGCGGCGACGTGCAGCATGGCGGCGGTCCCGATGCCCAGTTCCAGATTGCTGCCGATCGCGCACGACAGCCCCGCGGCCTTGGCGACGTTGGCGATCTCCACCGTCCCCGCGATCCCGCCGTTTTTGCCGGGATAGACGCTGAGAATGTCCGCCGCTCCCGCCGCACAAACGGCCCACGCATCGGTCAGCGTGAAGACGCTTTCGTCGGCCATGATCGGCATCGGCACCGTGGCCCGCAGTGCGGCCATCGCCGCGGGATCGTTCGGCGGGATCGGCTGCTCGGCGAGCAGAATGTTCTGATCGGCCAGCCGCTGCAACGTGTGCCTGGCCGTCGTGATGTTCCAGCCGCAATTGGAATCGATGGTGATCGGCATGTCGGGACCGGCGACGTCGCGGACCGCGCGAACCCGGGCGATGTCTTCCTCCGGGTTGATGCCGGTCTTCACCTTGAGACACGTGACCCCCATCGCCAGGAATCGTTCGGCCAGTTCGATCGCCGCCGGGATGTCGAACCCGCCGATCACCAGCTTGATCCGCATCGTGTCGCGCACCGGCCCGCCGAGCAGCCGGCAGACGGGCAGGTTCGCGGCCTTGCCGGCGATGTCCCAGAGGGCCATCTCCAGCGCGGCCTTGGTGAACGGGTTCTGCTTGATGACCCGGTCCATCCGCGCCCGCAGCCGGGTGATGTCGAGCGGGTTCTTGCCGATCAGCTCGGGGGCCAGGAATTCGCGGATCACGCTCAGGCACGTCGCGCTCGACTCGCCGCTCCATCGCGGCCCGGAGGTCGCCTCCCCCAGTCCCACCAGCCCTTCGTCGGTGTAGACCCGCACGATGACGTAGTCCGACGTGGCATGCACGCCGTGCGCCGTCTTCATCGTCCATCCGGCCTTGAGCGGAATGCGAACGGGAATCGCCTCAACGCGTTCAATCTTCATGGGGCGCGGTTCCGTAAAGGGGCACAGCACGGTCAGGTCCACGTTGCGGCCACTATACTTCACGGGACGGAGAACTTCGATCAGCGAGATGTTCGCACCACAGGGTCGCGCGTGCGTCTCGGTGCCGGCTGCATTCTTCCTCCGGCCCCCTCGCCCCCGCTTCGGGGGAGAGGGCCGGGGTGAGGGGGGAGCGCTCCCTGCCGTGTCCAACACCAACCCGAAGCGTGAGCGATGGCGTTCCGGCCCAGTGACCCGGACGCTTGGAGCGTCCGGGTCACTCATCGGAGCGCACGTCCTCGCTCAGGCCTCGGGTTGGTGTGGAGTCACTGTCCTGCGAAGCGCTCGGCCCCCTCACCCTAACCCTCTCCCCCGAAGCGGGGGCGAGGGGACCGGACAGGACTGCACCCGCCATTGCGAGGGTGATTCACAAAGTACGCCGCCGCCACGCCATCCGGTAGGATGTCCCCGCCGTCGATGATGTCCCCACGTTGCCGAAGAAATGAGGAGCCTGCCGTGATCTCGATGCGCTCGCGAACGATGCTGTGTGTCCTCAGTCTGACAATCGCCGTCGTCGCAACCGCCGCCGACGCCAGCCCCCCCAACATTCTGTTACTGCTGTCCGACGATCACAGCTATCCGTACCTCGGCTGTTACGGCCACCCCGACGTTCAGACGCCGAACCTCGACCGGCTTGCCGCCGAGGGGCTGCGTTGCGACCGGATGTTCGTGTGTTGTCCGCAGTGCGTGCCGTCGCGGGCGGGGCTGATGACGGGGCGGTCGCCGGTCGCGGTGCGGATGGTGCGGTTCACGTCGCCGCTGCCGAGTGATGTCGTCGCGCTCCCCGATCTGTTGCGCGACAAGGGCGGTTACTTCACCGGCGTGGCGGGCCGCAGCTATCACCTCGACGGCCCCGCCAGCGGCGGTCAGCGGGCCGCTCCGGAACTCGGCCGCGTGATGGACGAACACAACTTGCGGACGTTCAAGCAGCGCGTGGACTACGTCGAACCGGGCAACCGCGGCATGAAGGACTTCGGCGACAAGCTCGCCGCGTTTCTCGACCAGGCACCGCAGGGCAAGCCGTGGTTCTTCTGGCTCGGCTTCTCCGATCCGCATCACGTGTGGGAGACCAAAGGCTCGCGCGGCGTGCCCGATCCGGCGAAACTCACGCTCCCCGCGCATCTGCCCGACCTGCCCGGAGTCCGTGGCGATCTCGCCCGCTATATCGCCGAGGTCGAGCACCTCGACGGCGACGTGCAGTCCGTCCTCGACAGGCTCAGGCAGCGCGGCCTTGCCGACAACACGCTGGTCGTGTTCATGGGAGACAACGGCATGGCGATGCCGCACGGCAAGGGGTCGCTGCACGATCCCGGCATCAACGTGCCGCTGCTCGTCCGCTGGCCGGGCGTCGTGCAGCCCGGCCGCACGACGCGCACGCTGATCTCCGGCGAAGACTTCACCCCGACGATGCTGGAAGCGGCCGGCGTCGCGCCCCCGCAATCCATGAGCGGCGTCAGTTATCTGAAACTGCTCCAGGGGGACGCGGACTTCACCGGCCGGAAATACATCTTCGCCGAGCGCGGCCCGCACGGCGGCGACGGCGGCATGAAGCCCGACGTGCTGGCGTCCACGTTCGATCTCGCCCGCTGCGTGCGGTCCGACCGCTACAAGCTCATCTACAACTGCACGCCGCACGGCGCGGTCGCCCCGGTCGACAGCCAGCGCGATCCCGGCTGGCAGGCGATGTTGGCCGCGAACGCCGCCGGCCAGCTCGCCGCCCCGTTCGTCAAAGCCTACTTCACGACGCCGCGGTCCACCTACGAGTTGTACGATCTGGACGCCGACCCCAGCGAGTTGAACAACCTGTCCGGCGATCCCAAGCACGCCGAACCGCTGCTGGAACTGAAGCGCGCATTGACCGAGAAGATGGTCCTCGACTGGGATTTTCTGCCGGCGCCGCTGCGGTGACCGGCTTGCTTAGAAGCAGTTTCAAAACTCAATCTTGGTCATTGCGGTTGGTGGCTGAACATTGGTCGGAGATCAATTACGCCGAAGGCGTTCAATCACAAAGCCCAGGGTCGCGAGTCTGCGAAGCGCACCCTGGGGAAATGCGTCCGAAGCGCAGCGACCCTGAAAGGGTCGCATCACCGGCGATGCCAAACCCTTATGAAACCCTTTCAGGGTATGGTATTTGACATCGATCACCACCCAGGGAGCGCTCGCAGACTCGCGACCCTGGGCTGTGAGGTACAACGCCTTCGGCGTAATGACCATGTGGTTTTGGAACAGCTTCTTAGCGGCTCACCGCTGCACGGTCCCCCGGTCGAGCGTCACCACCCGTTGGATCTGGTCGACCTTCAGCACGTGCTGGATGCGCGTGAACTGCGGCGGATTGGCCTTGAACTTCTTCCGCGACGCCTCGGAGTGGAACAGGTACAGCTCGCCGTCGAAGTACGCCCCGAACGCAGTGTCGCCGGGGACGGCCCGGTCCGTTTCCCACAACGCGACCGGGTCGCAACCCAACAGCCGCGGGGCGTAGCGCTCGGGGTGTTTGCGGAACAGGTTCAGTTCCACTTCGTCGGCGAGGTAGTACGTCAGCCCCTTGAACTCCCACGCGTGCTCCGGCTTGCCGAGCGTCCATTCGCGATGCAGGTTCAGCGACACCGGCGAGAAGCCGTCGAGGCCGAGGAGCGGCTTCGGGTCGCCGAGGACGACCTCCCGTGGCGATTCGGGATTGGCCTCGGCGAACGGGTCGGAGTCTTTTGGCTTCGACTGTTCGACGATCACGGTCTGATTCAACTGATCGAACCGCGACCGCGACCGGACCGCCGCCGTCTGGTAGCGGGACAAGTCCTGAAAGCCCTCGGTCTGGCTGAGAACCTTGCCGCTGATCGGATCGAGGATCACATCGCACGGCAGGCCATGCACGCCGAACCGAGGGACGAGTCGGGCGGCATCGGCGTTGCCCGCGCTGCCGGCGTCGATCTTCACCGCGACGTAGCGGTCCTTGAGCAACGCGAGCACCTCCGGCTGGTGAAGCACGTCGCGCTCCATCATCCGGCAGGGGGGGCAATGCTGCCCGTAGAAGTGAATCAGGAGCGGTCGTTTGGCGGCGATCGCTTCGTTGAGGGCGGCGTCGTAACTCGTCCGCCAGACGTTGTCGGCTGCGCGGAGCGTGCCGGGCGCAATCAGCAGCCAGGCGACGATGGCCGCCCCGAGGGCACGACGAATACGTTGGATGCCCGGTCGAGCCATGCTGGACGTTCCCCGCGGACTGAGCGGCGCGAGGAGGATTCGTCCGAGGCTGATGAAGACGCACCGCCACGTCGCGTCTCGTCAGAGATCGGCCGGCGACCGGCAAGGACTGCGGGATTATCGCCGCCCGCGCTGCAAGCGGGCGAACCGTCACAGATGGACGGGGGACCGAAGAGGATCAGAAAACCGCGAAGACGCAAAGGTCGCGAAGGAAGAGTCAGGCAGGAGAAAGACCATGTCCATCAAAGCGAGGCCGCTGAACATTAGCACCATTCGCCTCATGGCTTCTCAAACCATTCCTTGCCTTTCCTTCGCGTTCTTTGCGCCTTCGTGGTTTTCTTGACTTCTTCCCGCTCAACGGTTGCGCTGCTGGTCGCGGAGTTGCTTCTTCAGGTCGCGGCGCTGGCGCTTGCTGAGGCCCTTGAACATTTCGGCGTTTTCGTGGGGGCCATCGATGCGGTGGTCGTCATCTTCGGATTCATCGTCATCCTCGGAGGCGGACGCAGCGGCCCGTGAGTTGGCGGACGTCGCGACGGGAGCCGCTTTCGCAGACGTTGCGGGCGGGACCGGTTTCGATTCTTCCTCGTCCTGCCATTCCGCGTCGTCGCCGGTCTGCGCATCAGCGGATTCGTCCCACGAGTCTTCTTCGCTCTCCCACGCATCCTCGGCGGCCGATTCGTCGTCCGCCTCCTCGACGCCGGGCTTCACGCGCGTGCGGGGCTTGGTCGTCCGCTTCGCTTTCGCGGCCGGTTTGCGGCGGCGCTTGGGAGCCGCTTCGCTGTCTTCGTCATCAGTCTTCTTGCGACGCCGGGTTGGTTTGGTTTCTTCTTCATTGGCGGCGCGACGACCGAATGGCCAGAGCCTGCGCAGCAATCCGCCAATCCGGGCGAACCACGTCGTCCGGGCTGCTTCCGGCGGGTCGGCACAGACGTATGCCACAAAACACGCCTGCAACCAGAGTCCGAGAACTAGCGTGCCGAGTCCGATCACCGGGGCGAGCGCCATCGCGACGGGATACCACGCCTCGCGTGCCAACTCCGCGGCGAACAGATGGCCGCAGCCCGCGGCGATCATTGTCACCCCGGCAATCCGGGTCAGCCACAACCCGGCGAGACACCGCCGCACATCGCGATCCATCCGCCACCACAAGAGCGTGCCAACGAGCGCCAACGGTGCGAACCACGACATGGTCTCCGGTTGCCACATCGGCCATCGCCAATACGGCAAGGCCGCCTGCGCGATCGGGACATGGACGCCAGTCCCCGCGAGAAAACTGGCCCCCGCGAATCCCGCTGCCAAAAGTGCCCACACGCGGTATCGGCCGCCGAAATCGTTCTCGCTGTGCGAACGATACCAGCCAATCAGCGCGGCAAACTGCCCCGCGGCAAACCACAACGCCGTGGTGGCGTACACCGCCAGGACCGGCCGCGATCCCGCGAGAAGATGTTCGGCGACGGGCGCGACCGCCGCCGCCCAGGCCAATGGTTGCACGAGCAGAAAGCCGACGACGGCCAGCATCACGCCGTACACGCCGCCGATGACGATCCGCTTCCAGAGTTGCCGCGGCAACCACGGCGACGCCGCGGGGAGTTCCCCCAGGCGATCGCGCAGACGCGCGACGCCGCCCGGGCCGTCGGTGCTGTCCGACGCCGTCGATTCTCCGGCCGCCGCCAAACGGCGACGCCTGCGATCACCAGTGGTACGAGGTTCGGCGTACGACACAGACCAACCGTCCGTGATTGAAAAGGCAGAGGCTGCCCGCATCCTTGCGGCAGCGACCTGCGGCGACCGAACGGGAATCCGGGCGCAAGAGGTCCGCCCCTGAAGATCGTCCAACTGCGGGGAGCCGAATCAATGTCCTCAGCCCAAGTCGAGCCGGGTCCGCAGCCTACCCGCTTTGACGGTCACCGCAGCACAGTCGTTGATCGATGCGAGGATTCAGAAGCGGGCACTTGATTCAACATCACAAGATTCCGTGAGCTAGCATTCAACACCGGCAGAAACTGCGCGAGCTGGCATTGATCGAGTCAGCATCCCTCCGCGGTTTACAATCACGGACTGTTCTTTTGCGCAGTACGCGATGGCGATTCAAGTTGCAACGACTCGCACTGATCAGTAAAGTCAGATTGGTGGAGAAAGTTAGTCGCTCGAAAGGGGTGGAATGGAATTGCGCTCGACCCTGGGTTTTCGTTGCTCGATTGCCTTATTGAATCAACCCGCGGCTCCGAACGACACAGCCGCAACACCGGCGCGAATCAGCCACACGTATGCAGTCGTGACTCTCAGCCTGCACAACGAAGCGTTGGCTGAAGCGCTCAAATACAAATGGATCGAGAGTCAGAAGCAGGGCCGCGACCTGGGCGAGGCCGCACTGAAGGCCTGGTTCCGTAAGCACTGGCTGCCGTTCTGTCGCGAATGCCGGCTGGAGCACATCGAAGGGATGTGCCGCTGGGTCGAGTTCGCGGAGCACGAGTTTGGGCAGGTCTACCAGTTGCTGCTCAACGGCGATCTGCTGCTCGACCGGATTCTGGACCGGATGGAGTTCTTCGGGTTCGACAACCTGGAGGTCATCAACTGGGGCCTGGACTGGGGGCTGCCGATGCCCCGGGTGCTGCAACTGCTGGAGCTGATCGACATCAACCGCGCGCGGTTGGAGCCGATCGCGCCTTCGCATTAAAGTCGGAAGGCGGAAGTCTGAAGTAGGGCTCCCGAGTCTTTGCCTTCACTTCATCCTTCCGACTTCCGTCTTTCATGCCTTCTTCTCTGGCCCGCGTGTCTCGCAATCTTCGGCTGGTGAGCCTGTACACCATTGCGAGCCGGGTGCTGGGTCTCGTGCGCGACGCCGCGATGGCGGCGCGGTTCGGCAATGGGCCTTTGCTCGACGCGTTCACCGTGGCGTTCCGCATCCCGAATCTCGCCCGCGCGTTGCTCGGCGAGGGAGCGCTCGCCACGGCATTTCTGCCGGCGTTTCTCGCGCTCCGCAATGAGCACGGCCGCGACGCGGCAAACCGGTTCGCGGTCGCGGTGCTGATCGTGCTCGCCGGACTGTTGACCGCGCTCGTCGCCGTCGCGGAACTGGTGTTGTGCGGCCTCGGTTGGGGAGCGACGTTGTCGTCCGATGCCGATCTGCTGCGGCGACTGCTGCTGATCCTCACGCCGTACGTGGGGTTGATCTGCGTGACGAGCCAGCTGTCGGCGCTGCTGCACGCGGACAGTCGGTTCGCGATTCCCGCCGTGCTGCTGGCGGTGTTGAATCTCGTGTGGCTGCTCGGGCTGTGGGCCATCGTTCCCCATTGGTCGGAGCCGACGACGCAACTCTTCGCAATGGCGTGGTGCGTGGTCGCGGCCGGCGTGGCGCAACTGCTGCTGCCGCTGTCGGCGGTGTGGGCGTTGGGATACCGCTACGTGGCCGATTGGCGTCGCGCGTGGTCCGGGGTGAAGACGCTCTTCGCACAAATGGCGCCCGTGGTCGGCGGGCTGATGATCACGCAGGTCAACGTGCTGCTCGACAGCCTGATCGCGTGGGGCTTCGCGCGGCCCGAGCACGGCCCGGCGGTGATGTCGCTGCCGGGGGAGCCGCTCTATCCGCTGGCGGCGGGGACGGCGTCGGCGCTGTATTTCGGGCAGCGGCTGTATCAGTTTCCGTTGGGCGTGTTCGGCGTCGCGCTCGGCACGGTCCTCTTTCCACTGCTCGCCGAACACGCGCAGCGCGGCGACCGAGAGCGGCTGCGCGAAGACTTCTCGCTCGGCTTGCGGCTCGTGGCGGCGATCGGCATTCCGGCCAGCGCGGGACTGATGCTGCTCGCCGGACCGCTCGCGGCGCTCTGCTTTCAGTACGGGGCCTTCGATGCCGACGACGCCGCACAAACCGCGAGCATGATCGCCGCCTACGGCAGCGGTGTGTGGGCCTACTGTGGGTTGCTGATCATTCACCGTGGATTCTACGCCATCGGCGACCGGATGACCCCGATGCGCGTCGGACTCGGCTCGCTGGGACTGAACCTGATCGGCAATCTGACGCTGATCTGGATCTTGGGCGGCACCGGACTCGCCGTCTCCACGGCCGTGGTTTCGATGCTGCAATGCGTCACGGTCGGCTGGCTGTTCCGTCAACGGATCGGCGGCTGGAACGGCCGCGCGGTCGCGGTCGCCGTGTTGAAGTCCTCGTTCGCCACGCTCGTGATGTCGTTCGCCGTGCTGGCCACACTGCGAATGCTCGACCATTGGCCCGGCTGGTCGGGACGCGGCCTGCGGGTGCTGATCCCGGTGGCCGTCGCGGTGGTGACGTACTACGCGACCGCATGGTTCGTGCGGTTTCACGAGCCGTGGGAGATGTTGAAAGTCGGAAGTGAGAAGTCACAGGTTGAGAGTTGAGGGTTGATCGTTGAGAGTGAAAACCAAGCGAGTTTCGTTGCCGCTCTTTAGCCCCAGCGGGGCGGCAGATCGTAGCCCCAGGCGTGAGCCTGGGGAACAGCGGCCCGCGTTCGTGGAAGCCCCGGAGGGGCGACAGAAATCGAACGGCCTCCGACATTCTGTCGCCCCTTCGGGGCTTAATGTCGCGCAGAATCCTTCACCCCAGGCTGACGCCTGGGGCTACGATCTGCCGCCCCTTCGGGGCTGAAACCGGTCTGTCCGAATCATCGCATCCCGCAACCACCAATGAACGGCCGCACTCGTTTCTGGCCCTCAGCTCTCAGCCCTTAACCCTTAGCTTCTTCTCACGTGCCGCGGCTGTTGCGTTCGCGGGCTTCGTCGAGGAGCTGCTTCAGCTTGGCGTCGATCTTGATGTTGCGGCGGTCCACGTCGTTGATCAACCCATTGGAATTCGCGACCTCGCCCCTTAGACTGGCGACGATGGCATTGCCGGCCATGCCGTGGGTCTCCTTCCAGGCGTTCGCCGTGCCGCTCTGGCGGAATTCCTGAAAGATTTTGGCGGCGGCGGCGATGCGGTCCTGCTGCAAGTAGATGATCGCCAGCCTTAGCTCCGCCGATTGACGGTCGAGCTCGTCGCGGCGGCCGTCGGCACCGGCGGGATAATCGACGACGGCCTTCCATGCCGCTTCGTCGTCCCCCTTGACCATCGCGTGGAAGTATTGCGCCTCGATGCTCGACTGCTCCGGGACTGACACGCCCTGCGGCACGGGGGTGAGGAACGGATTGCCCGGACGCTGCGTCCAGCCATAGCCCGCGCCGGCGGCAATGACGAGGACACTGGCGGCGACCAGCCGCCACATCTGTTGCCGCAACGGCCGATCGAGCATCCGCGTGCTGGGCAACCTCAAGCGCCGCGAGACGTGCGAGGTGCTGAGGCTGATGTCCGCCGAACCAGCGTCCTTCCCGGCCAGTTGCTTCTGCAGCGATTTGATGTCGGCCAGCACGGTCTGTGCATCGGCGTAACGGTCTTCGCGGCGCTTGGCCATCATCTGCATGACGAGGTTGCAGACCGCGGGCTGCAGGTCCGGACGATACTCTTTGAGCGGCCGGGGCTTTTCGTTCAGATGCTGGACGGCGACGGTGAGCGCCGTTTCGCCGGTGAACGGCGGCTTGCCGGCCAGCAGGTGGTACGACATCGCGCCGAAACTGTAGATGTCGCTGCGGTGATCGACCGGCTTGCCGGCGACCTGCTCGGGACTCATGTAGAGCGGCGTCCCCATCGTGATGCCGACCTGCGTCATCGCGACCCGCTCGCCCCCCTGCGTGAGTTGCGCGAGGCCGAAGTCGGCAACCTTCGCCTCCCCCTTTTTCGTCAGCAAAATGTTCTCGGGTTTGACGTCGCGGTGCACGATCCCCGCCGCGCCGGCGACCTGCAACGCGGCGGCCACCTGCTTCATCAGATGCAACGCCAGCGGCAATTCCAGCGGGCCGCGCTTGCGCATCAAGTCCCGGAGGTTCCCCCCGCGGACGTATTCCTGGGCGATGAAGTGGATGCCGTCCTGCTCGCCGATCGAATACACCTGCACGATGTTCGGGTGATTCAGCCCCCCGGCGGCCGTGGCCTCGTGCTTGAAGCGCTTGACGTACGCGGCATCGGAGAGAAACTCGGTCCGCAGCACCTTGATGGCGACCTGCCGCTGCAACGACGTCTGCTCGGCGAGGTACACCTCGGCCATGCCCCCCTTGCCCAAGCGGCGGATGATCTGGAACTCGCCCAGCGTCCGCCCGGTCAGGTCGGTAGAGGGCACGCCGGCGGGGGCGGGTGAGGAAGATGCGGCGTCGGTCATGGGGGCCGGCAATTACCTGTCCACGGGGCGGGAATCCATTGGGTTCGATCATAAGCCCCCGTCACGGGACTTGGCAAACCCGACTCGTCGAGAGTCGCGAGACCGCAAGCGACGAACGCCGCGGGGGGAAGCGCACGCTTGCAGTTTCGCGATTCGGGTGGTGGTACACTTTCAGATTCCCAGCAGTAACTGACGGATGGTCTGACTGATAACCGGGTCGGTCACTGCCAGTTTGACAATCTGAACCGTCGCCCACAGCGCCCCGATCATCGCAATCACGAAATACATCTTGAGGGACCAGTGCCACGTCCACGGTGCGAACAACCGGATATGCGGCGGCAACGGATCATGGTCGGGCGTCTCAGGCATCCCGCCATCTTACCAAACGAGAACGCCCCGCGACTTCATGCCGTCGGATGGTCGCCGGGCTTGCGAAGGAATGCCCAGATACCCCACCCGATCCACGCCAGTACGAGCACTGGCAGATTGAAGAGGGCCACGAAGTAGACCAGCCCCATGCCGATGTCGGGGTCTCCGGGGAATGACGGCGGCTCGGTCAGCCAGAATGCGAAGTAGCTTCCCGTCGCTAACCAGAGCGGCATGCCCGTTACCAGCGTAAGCCAGAACAACACATGCCCAGGCTGGCGAGTCTTGATGGCGTTCGATTCCAACATGTTGGCTCTCCGGTGAATTGCCCCTCACCGTCGATTATGGAGACGTGCAGACGACCAATGCGATAGCAATGCGTGAAACGAAAACGCCCCGGTGTCTGCCGGGGCGTTCGGTACTGGGTGGTCGGCGTGGGTCATTTTTTTCAGTGGTCAGCGGGCGGGTTGGTGGAGTCTGTCGGACGGCGCTTCGGGATGTTCGTTCCCCACCGCAATAACCACCACAACGCGGCGACGACCAGGGCGAACTGGAATGCGTCTATCGCAGACATCATTTCGTTGCTCATGTCTTGCGTCCGCCTCCCATCCCCGCACGGTACGCGGCTGGTGCGGGGACAGTCAACTGCTGTACCACGACCCGCGATTCTTTCACATCCAATCCGCCAGTGTTCGCGACCGCTCCCCGCGCTATAATGCCGCTGTCCGATTGCTTCGTCTCTCGCAAGGATCGACATGTCCTCCCGTCCGCGTACGCTTGGTGAACTTCGCGAATCCGGTTACCGGCCGGTCGGCGTGAAGCAGGAACTCCGCCGCAATCTGCTGGCCCGTCTCCGCCGCAACGAGCCGTTGTTTCCGGGCATTCGCGGCTACGACGAAACGGTCATCCCGCAGGTGCAGAATGCGATCCTGTCGCAGCACGACCTGTTGTTTCTGGGGCTGCGCGGCCAGGGGAAGACCCGCATGTTGCGGCTGCTGGTCGAATTGCTGGACGAGGCGATTCCCGTCGTCGCCGGGTCGGAGATCAACGACGATCCGCTGCATCCCCTGTCGAAATACGCCCGCGACCGGGTCCGCGACCTGGGGGACGACTGCCCGGTGGAATGGATCGGCCGCGACCGGCGGTATCACGAGAAGCTGGCGACGCCGGACGTCACCATCGCCGACCTCATCGGCGAAGTCGATCTGGTGAAGCACGCCGAAGGCCGGCACCTCGCCAGCGAGGACGTGATGCACTTCGGCCTCATTCCCCGCAGTCACCGCGGGCTGTTCTGCATGAACGAGCTGCCGGATCTGAGCCCCAAGATTCAGGTCGGCCTGTTCAACGTGCTGGAGGAGCGCGACGTGCAGATCCGCGGGTTCACCATCCGGCTGCCGGTCGACGTGTGCATGGTGTTCAGCGCGAACCCCGAGGACTACACGAATCGCGGGCGGATCGTGACGCCGCTGAAGGACCGCATCGGCTCGGTGATCCGCACGCACTATCCGCTGACCCGCGAGCTGGGGATGCAGATTGTCGCCGAGCAGTCGTGGACCGATCGGGCCGACGCGCCGGCGGTCGTCATCCCGAACTTCCTCAAGGAGGTCGTCGAAGAGACGTCGCGGCTCGCGCGGAGCAGTCCGCACGTCAACCAGGCGTCGGGCGTGAGCGTGCGGATGTCGATCGCGAATTACGAGAACCTGATTTCGAGCGCCGAACGCCGGGCGGTGATCGCCGGGGAAGACCCGGCCGTGGCGCGCTGCGCGGACCTCGCGGCCCTGGTCTCCAGCTCGCGCGGCAAGATGGAGCTGACGATGACCGAGGAACCCGGTCAGGAGGACAAGCTGGTTGGGCGATTGATCGACGAGGCGGTGAAGACTGTGTTCGATCAGTCGGCGAACCCGAAGCAGTTCCGCAGCGTGGTCGAGCATTTCGAGCAGGGCAAGGGCGTCGAGCTGAGCGACCGGCTGCCGGCGAAAGAGGTGCTGGCCCGCGTCGGCGAGATCCGCGGCTTCCGCGCGCAGGTCGAGCAATTCGCGAAGCAGCTGGAACCGGCACTCGCGACCGGCGCGTCAACGGACGGCTTTTTGGCGAGCGTCGCCGAGTTCATCCTGCACGCCCTGCACTGCCACAACCGGCTGAACCGCACCGCGAAGGGAACATCGCTGCAGTTCGGACAGTGATGGTTCGCGGAGTTATTTGCTATGTGATGGCCGCAGCACGAATCGGATTGACTGTGATGCACATGCTCCAACTGTCGCGCTCACGTACCAAGGAAGCTGACTACCAGAGACACAGATAACGGGAAGTGAAAAGAGTGCGAGAATCGTGACGACGCAAACAAAGGTAGGCACCCAATCTGCCACTGACACCTGCTTGTTGGCACGCTTAGGCATTTTTCACACCTCCCTTCGGCTTCGCCGATGTCACCACAGGTGGAATAGCCTTGTCGAGCACAGCGAGCGCGGATGCCGCACGCGAAATCCTTGCCTCAGTTTCTTCAGCAATCTTTTGGACCAGCGTTGGAAGAAACTCAATCGTCTTGAGCTTTTCATCGCGCGAGCATTCTGTCCATGGCTTGGATTCGTCGGCTTCCGGATACCGGAAATGATTCCAGCTTAAAAACACACGAAACTTGTCGGCCCAGCGTCCATAGGCAAGTTTCAGAGCGAAAGGATTGTCATCATCATCCGAGTGCTCGACGACGATCTCGCAAGTGATGCCGACACGACATTCATCGCTCAAGTAGGCTTCAATAGCCCGAACATTTGCTGCAGCTTGATCGCACAGTGTATTGAGGCGATCTGCAGAGGTCTTGAGGCGCGCCAGCGCTTTTGCCAATTCTGGCTCCATGGGATCTCTCCTTGCCGTCTAGGCACACAGTTTCACGCTAAGGACCAGCTACGGTCCAACGCTGTGTGGTACTACCACACTTAGACCATGATACGTGGCACCTGCAGCTTGTCAACTGCATTGGCAAGCCCACCCAGAGCAATTTGGAGGGCTTCCGGCTACACGCGTTGAATCGCCGCCCAAAGGATGTTGGGCACGAAGAACAACCCTAGCGTCGCGACGGTGCAGACGCCCACGGCGACCAGCGCCGGAGTGGCGGGTTGATCCTCGATGGGCGTGACCGGCTCGCTCAGATACATCTCGCGGATGACGCGCAGGTAATACCACGCGCCGATCGCTGCGTTGACCGCCAGCCAGATCGCCAGCCAGCAGCCGGATTCGGTTCCCGTGCCCCAGGCGGCGAGGAACAGATTCAACTTGCCCAGGAAACCGGCCGTCGGCGGCAGCCCCGTCAGGCTGAGCAGGAACACCGTCAGCACCAAAGCCAGTCCCGGCCGGACGCGGCTCAGGCCCTGCAAATCTTCCAGCGTCGCAATCCGCCGTTCCGGGCGATTGAGCGCCGCCAACGCCGCGAACACGCCGAGCGTCATCGCCCCGTACACGGCGAGATAGAACAGCACGGCCTCGAATCCGTTCACCGTCGCCGACGTTTTCCCGCCGACCACGAAGCCGACCAGCATGTAGCCGGCGTGCGACACGCTCGAAAACGCCAGCAGCCGGCGGATGTCGGTCTGCAACAGCGCGAGCAGGTTGCCGACGAACATCGTCAGCACGGCGATCCACCACAACAGCGGCTCGGCGAACTCGCCCAGCGACCACTCGCCCCCCGACAACGGCCAAGCCAGCACGCGGTAGAGCGCCACGAATCCCGCCACCTTCGGCATCACCGACAGCATCGCCGCCGCCGAGTTGGGCGCTCCCTGAAACACGTCGGGCGCGTAGAAGTGGAACGGCACGGCCGTCAACCGGAAGGCCAGCCCCGCGACCATCATCACAACGGAGATTCCCAGGATCATGGGCATGTCCGGCGAGGTGCTCCGCGCCAGTGCCGCGTGAATCGCCTGTAGGTTCGTCGTGCCCGTCGCGCCGTACAGATAGCTGAGTCCGAATAAAAGGAACGCCGACGACAGCACGCTCAGCAGGAAATACTTGATCGTCGCCTCCTGAGCCGGGGCGTCGCGGCGCGGCATCAGCAGGAACAGGTACGTCGGCACGCTGATGAGCTCCAGCGCGACGAACAACCCGACCAGATCGTTCGACGCCGCGACGAGATTGACGCCGGCGATGATCGCCAGCAGACAGGCCTGCGTTTCTGCCGACCGCGCGTCGTCGGCCTGATTCCACGTCACCAGCACCAACACCGCGCCGATGCCGAGGCTCAATCCCCGGACGTACCACGCCAGATCATCCAGCCGGAACGGCCCGGTCGTCACCGGTTGCGGCGAGCTGTTCCACCACAGGTAGCCCGCCACGCCGAGGCCCAGCAGCGACAGCCAGCCCCAGCGGTCGCGCAGACCCGCGGGCGCTTCGCCCCGCTCGCTCACCAGAAACGGCGCGGCGAAAAACATCAGGCACATCGTCGCCAGCAGGATCACGTCCGGCAGGATCAGCGACAATGCAGAGTTCAACTGGTCGATGGCAACAGTCACGGCAACATCTCATCCTGCGACGCGATCACCTCGGAAGCCGCCGGCCGCTGATACAGCCGGGCCACTCCTTCCACGTCCGGGCCGATCAAGTCGATCAAAGTTTGCGGAAACAGGCCGAGGTACAGGCACATCGCCGCGAGCGGCGCGAGCGTCAGGACCTCGCGCGGGTTGAGGTCCGGAATGTCCTCGGCGTGATGTCCGTCGTGGTGCGGCTCCTTCAGCGGCCCGAAGAACGCCTGTTGCAGCATCCCCAGCAGATACCACGCCCCCAGCACCACGCCGGCGGCTCCGATCGCCGAATAGACGATGCCGTTCATCTGCGGCGTCTGCACCTTGAACATGCCCGCGAGCGCCAGCACTTCGCCGACGAACCCGTTGAGGCCCGGCAGGCCGATGCTGGCGAACGAGATGAACACCATCAAGACGCCCAGCCGGGGGAGCTTCGACGCCAGCCCGCCGAGGTCGCTCAGCATGCGAGTGTGATACCGTTCGTAGAACATCCCCACGAGACAGAACAAGGCTCCCGTCGAGAGGCCGTGATTGATCATCTGCAGCACGCCGCCGGTGATCCCCTCGGTGTTGAGCGCGAACAGCCCCAGCATGCAGAAACCGAGGTGCGCGACCGAACTGTAGGCGACCATTTTCTTGATGTCGTTCTGCGCGAGCGCGCAGAACGAGCCGTAGACGATGCCGATCACGGACAGCGCCGCGATGAGCGGCATGCCCGTCTGCTCGCAGCCGGCGGGCAACATCGGCAGACAGAGCCGCAGGAAGCCGTACGAGCCGAGCTTCAGCAGCACGCCCGCCAGCAGCACCGAGCCGGCCGTCGGGGCCTCCACGTGCGCCAGCGGCAACCACGTGTGGAACGGAAACAACGGCACCTTGACCATGAACCCGGCCGCGATCGCCAGGAACAGCGTGGACTGCATCTCGGGCAGCAGCGGGTTCGCCTCGAGCGCGATCGCCAGATCGGGAATCGAGAACGGCGTCGCCAACCCGGTCCGGTTGTAGACCGTGATCACCAGCGACACCAGCCCCAGCAGCGTGATCAGGCTGCCGGCCAGCGTATAGATGAAGAACTTGCCCGCCGCATACTTTCGCAGCGGTCCGCCCCACAGGCCGACCAGAAAGTACAGCGGAATCAGCGTGAACTCGAAGAACACGTAGAACAGCATCAGGTCGAACGCGCAGAACACGCCGATCAGGCCGGTCTCCAGAATGAGCAATGCGGCGTAGAACTCGGCGGCCCGGTCGGTGATCGCCGTCCACGACACCAGCACCGACGAGACGCACAGCAGCGTGGTCAGCAGAATCAGCGACAGGCTGATGCCGTCGATGCCGAGATAGAACTCCAGTCGCACCGGTTCGCCCGCGGCGTTGGTCCCCAGCGTCAGCCACGGCTGCCGCAGCTCCATGCGCGGCTCGATGGGATTGCGAGCTTCGGGCGAAATCTCCGGGAGCGCGACGAACTGCGAGGCTAGCCCCCACGAGACCCCCAGCGTGGCCAGCGTCGCCAGCAAAGCGACCGACCGCGCCCGCTCGGCCGGCGCCTTGGGGTCGAGCAGGAGCAGCAGCACCGCCGCCGCGAGCGGCAACAGAATCGTGATGATGAGCAAACTGGACATGTCTGAATGGATCACCCGTTAACGGATGCCCAGGGATTGCTATCCCTTGGCTTCTTTACCCAGCGAACGTCCGCAGCATCCACAACAGGCTCGCGGCGACGCCGAGCAGCATGATGAACGCATAATTCTGCACCAGCCCGTTCTGGAACGGCCGCAATGTCGAGCTGACCAGATTGGGCACCAACGCGATCGCATCGACCAGCCGGTCGATCACGCCGCGATCGAAGTCTTCGCAAAGTTTCGACAGCATCTGCAACGGCCGCACGACGACGGCCAGATACAACTGATCGAGGTACAGCCCATTGTACGACAATGCCTGCAGCGGATTGAGCGGGGCGTCCGGCAACGGGGCCGTCGCACCGCGGCCGTAGACCATCCACGCGGCGGCGATGCCCCCCAGCGCGAGCAGGATGCTGACCCCCATCATCAGCCAGTCGATCCCGTGAGCCGGCGCGCCGGGCAGCCCCGGCGTGTGATGCAGGTAGCCGGCGTAAAGGTGCGTCGGGCCGGTGACCAGGCCGATGAACACCGCGCAGAACGCCAGGACGCACAGCGGCCCGGCCATCGCCGGCGGGGCGTCGTGCGGATGATGGCCCGCCTCTTCCGGAAACCGCTCCGGACCGTGGAACGTCAGGAAGTACGCGCGGAACGTGTAGAACGCCGTCATCAACGAGGTCAGCAACGCGACCGCCAGAATGATCGTGAAGAAGCCGCCGTGCTCGTGCGACCGGCTCGCTGCGTGCAGCACGCTGATGATCTCGTCCTTGCTCCAGAACCCGGCCATCAGCGGAAAGCCCGCCAATGCCAGCGACCCGGCGAGGAACGTGCGGTGCGTGATCGGCAAAGCGTCCTTCAGCCCGCTGAACCGCCGCATGTCGATCACGTCCCCCATCGCGTGCATCACGCTCCCCGCCGACAGGAACAGCACCGCCTTGAAGAAGGCGTGCGTGAACATGTGGAACATCGCGAACGTGACCGCCGGCTGCATCAGATGGCCGGGATCGGCCGCCCCCGCGCCGAGCGACATGAACATGTAGCCGAGCTGGCTGACCGTCGAGTACGCCAGCACCCGCTTCAGGTCGTACTGCGTGAGGGCCGTGATCGCGGCGATGAGCGCGGTCGCCGCCCCGACCCCCGACACCACCAGTTGCGCCGTCGGAGCGTGGACGAAGAACGGCGTGCAGCGGGCCACGAGGTACACGCCCGCGGTCACCATCGTGGCCGCATGGATCAGCGCACTGACCGGCGTCGGGCCTTCCATCGCGTCCGGCAACCAGACGTGCAGCGGGAACTGCGCCGACTTGCCGACCGCGCCCACGAACAGCAGCAGGCAGATCGTAGTCATCAAGTCGGGCTGCTCGTGCACGATGTGAGCGAGCATCCCGCTGGACTCGAATAGGAGATCGAAATCGAGCGTGCCGAACGTGGTCCACGTCAGGAAGATGCCCATCATCAGCCCGAAGTCGCCGATGCGGTTGACGACGAAGGCCTTCTTCGCCGCCGCGGCCGCGCTCGGCTTGCGGAACCAGAACCCGATCAGCAGGTAGCTGCACAGGCCGACCGCCTCCCAGAACACGAACAGCAGCAGGAAGTTCCCCGCCAGCACCAGCATGCACATCGAGAACACGAACAAGGCAATCTCGGCGAAGAACCGCGGATAACCCGGATCGCCGTGCATGTATCCCGACGCGAAGATCGCGACCAGGAGGCTGACCGTGGTGACCATCACCAGCATCAGCGCCGCCATCGCGTCGGCCCGCAACTGGACCGGGATGTTCAACATCCCGACGCGGAACCACTCGTAGACCACAAACTTGACCGCGCCGCCCGGCGGCCCGGCAACCGCGGCGTGCTCGTCGTGCGTCTCGGCGGCTTCCGCGGCGGGGGACAGCGCGGGATCGAACGTCTTCGGCACGACGGCGAACAGCAGGTAATACGCCGCGAGGCACGACACGACAAGCGACAGCACCACCGGCCGATGCGCTTTTTCGCGGCGGAAAAACTGCCCGGCGACGACAATCCACAGACACGCCAACAGCGGCGCGGCCGGAATGATCCAGAGGACGTTGTCGTTCAGAAAGTCGAACAAGGGGAGAGTCCGGATGCAGTTTGTGATTAGAGGGAATTCGTCATTCGTCATCGGGTCATTACAGAGCGGTCCGAGAAGTTTTCAGATTCCAACTTGTTGACAGTTGGGATTTAGGGTGCCACGGGCACGGCTTTGCGTGCCCGTGTCTTCGTCGCCATCACAGCACGGGCACGCAAAGCCGTGCCCGTGGCACCCCTGAAATCTGGGAATTGTCATCGAATAGTCTCTCAGTCGCGATTAGTGACCTCGTCTGTTGTCGACCACCAACGACAACTCCCCCTCACGCTTTCGTCAGATGTTTCGGGCCGGCGGGCATGGCGCCCGCGGGGGTCAGATGCGGCAGGTCGGCGGGCGGCAGCGGGTGCGACGGCGGCGCGGATTCATCGACGAGCCGCGGCAGGTCGGGTTCGCCGAGGTTGCTCCACAGTTGCACGTCCAGCGATTTCCGCCGCTGATACAGCGTGAGAATCAGCGCCAGCGACAGCCCGGCTTCGCACGCGGCGATCGTCAGCACGAAGATCGTGAAGACCTGCCCCGACGAGTTGTGGTGGTACGCGCCGAACGCCGTGAGATTGATCGACACGCCGTGGAGCATCATCTCCGCGGACAGCATCATCAGAATCAGGTTGCGGCGGGTGAGGAAGCCGATGGCGCCGAGCGCGAACAGAATCGCCCCGACGGCCAACTGGCCCTGCAGCTCGATCATAAATGTCCCTGCGACCTCCGGGGAGCGATGGCGATCGCTCCGATGGTGGCGATGAGCAGCACCGCGCCGGCCAGCTCGACCGCGAACAAATAATCTCCGAACAGCGACCGGCCGACGCCGTTCAGCGAACCCATGTCCCCCAGTCGCGGTCTGCTCAGCGGATTGGATTCGACCTCGTGCGGAGGCAAGGCGAAGGCCGCCGGGCGCGCCGCGTAAGCCTCCGGCTTCTGATCGATGCCGCCCCATTGCTGCAATGTGTACAGCAACGCGCCCATCAGCAGGAACCCGCTGATCGTCCCCAGCACCGGCTGGTAGGCGACGCTGTCGCACCCCCCGGTTCCCCCCTGGTGGGCCAGCATGATGACGAACAGGAAGGTGACCACGATCGCCCCGGCATAGACGATGACTGTCGCCACCGACAGAAACGGGGCCGAGTTCAACAGGAACAGCCCGCACGTGCTGAGCGTGACCAGCGCGAACCACAGCGCGGCATACACCGGGTTGCGGTCGGTGATCATCATCGCCCCGCAGACGATGGCCCCCCCCCCGAACAGATAGAACAGCCCGTCGCGCAGCCATTCGCCGGTGGGGGGCGCGAGCCGGCCGAGAATCGCCAGCACGGCCGCCAGCCCGCACATTCCGCCGAGCACCCACGCGCGGTTTCCCTGACGCGGCAGCAGCGTCCAGATGGCGACCGCGCCGAGCGCGACCGGGGCCAGGACGCCTGCATGTTGGGTCAGGGAATTCATCGGTCGGCCGGACTTTCCTGGTGGGTCGACGGAGGAAAGCCCGTCGATTTTCGCTCAGTTTGTACCGTGGTTTCCGGGTCGGCGTCAAAGCCGCGGACTAGCGGAGGTCCGCCGGTTTTGACTTCAGGATCAGCGGGAAATCACCCCCGAGCTGACGCCCTTGGCGGCCCGGTCGTCGGGATTCACCGCGGTCGCCGGTCCCAACGGGGGCAACGAGGTGAACTCCGACGTGCCGCTCAAGCGGCCGCGATGCGTCCGCACGGGGTCGAGTCCGCTGTCCTTGGTCTGGTCGTAAACGGCGAGCAGTTTCTGTTTGTCGAACAGCATCTCTTCGCGGGTGAAGCCGGTCAGGTCGTAGATGTGCGTCAGCTCGATGGCGTCGCAGGGGCAGGCTTCTTCGCACATCCCGCAGTAGATGCACTTCAGCTCGTCGATCACGAAACTCGCCGGGTACTTGTCGCGGCCGTCCCACAACGGATCAGTCTTCGGGGCCTCGGCGGCGTCGATGGTGATGCACCGCGCCGGACACGCCGTCGCGCACATCATGCAGGCCACGCACTTCACCCGGCCGGCCTCGTCCCGGTTGAGCCGATGCACGCCGCGGTAATTGAGCGGCAGCGTCGGCTTCTCCTCGGGATACTGCTCCGTCACCGTATGGCCGTCGATGTGGCTGGCGGTGACCGACAACCCCTGGAAGATCGCCGGGAGGAACGTCGCCTCCCAGAAATTCATCGGGGGCTGTTCCACCCACGTCACGTCGCTGGACGAGATCGTCATGATTCACACTCACTTCAGGAAGCCCAGGGATTGCTATCCCTGGGCGTCTTCATTAACACTATTAATTCGCGATTTAGTGATGCGCCGCGTGCGCCACCGCCACCGCCGCGACCTTTCGCCGACCGCTGCCTGGTTGCGTGCCCAGCACGCCCGCCGCGGCGAACAGGCCGAGCGACAGCGGGAACAGCCACAGTCGCGACACGCCGAACTCCAGCACGCACATCACCAGCACCACGTTGACGGTCGCGAGCGGAATGAGCACCTTCCACGCGAGGCCCATCAACTGATCGAACCGGAACCGCGGAATCGTCCACCGCAGCATCTGCACGAGCACCACGACGCAAAGCGCCTTCGTCACCAGCACGCCGAACTTCATAAACCACGGGCTGCCGACCTCGGCGATCACCGGGAAGTGCCAGCCGCCGAAGAACAGCACGCTGGTCAGGAAGCTGATCGTGATGACGTGCGTGTATTCGCCGAGGAAGAACATCGCGAACTTCATCGCCGAGTATTCCGTGTGGAACCCGCCCACCAGTTCCTGTTCGCACTCGGTGAGGTCGAACGGCAACCGATTCGATTCCGCCAAGGCGGCCGTGAAGAAAATCAGGCACGCCACCGGCTGATACCACACGTTCCAGCCGACGATCCCCTGCTCGGCCTGATACAGCAGGATCTTTTCGAGGCTCATGGTGTGATTGAGCAGCGCGATGCCGACGATCGACATCCCCAGCGGGATTTCATAACTCACGATCTGCGCGCTGGCCCGCAGCGAGCCGAGGGCGCTGTATTTGCTGTTCGACGCCCAGCCGCCGAGGATGATCGCGTACACCGTCAGGCTGCCGATGGCGAAAATGAACACGATCCCCAGATCGACGCCGGGGGCGATGATGAACGGGAACGCTCCCGGTTCGTGCGACACCGGGCCGAAGGGCACCACGGCGAACGCCATCATCGTCGTGAACACCGAGATGCACGGCGCGAGCAGGTACAAAAACTTGTTGACGTGGTCCGGGATGATGTCCTCTTTGAGCAGGAACTTGGCCCCGTCAGCGATCGGCTGCAAGAGTCCCATCGGCCCGACGCGGTTCGGACCCAGCCGGTCCTGCATCCACGCCGACAGCTTCCGCTCCAGCAGAATGAGATACGAACACGCGCCGAGAATGCCTCCCAGCACGAGGACGATCGTCACGCCCGCCATCACCAGCGGGTTTTCTAACAACTCCATCACGGATGTTGTCCCCTCAGGAAGCCCAGGGATTGCTATCCCTGGGCGTCTTTGTCTCACATCACACCGGTTGCAATGTCTTCTCGGGCGCTGTTGCCGTCGCGTTCGCGCTCGTCAGCATCACGCCGTGATCTCCGAGGTCGCCGAGGATCAAGGGCGCGAACGCGACGATCTCGTTCGCGATCTCCTGCCGCACCGTCGAGGCTCGGAACAACCCGCCGCGGCCGGCGAGCTCCCACAAGATACGGCCGTCGGGCCTCGCGTCGCCCGGTCCCCGCAAGCCGCGGAAGATCGGTTGCGCGAGTCCCGCGTGATTCACGAACGTGCCGTCCTTCTCCGCCCAGGCCGCCCCGGCGAGCACGAAGTGGGCCGCATCGCTCAGCGGCGACTGCAACAGATCCTGCACGATCAACAGCTTCATCTTCGCCGCGGCCTGCACGAACTCCGCCGGGAAGGCCGCTTCCGGATCGGCATTCAGCACGTACAGTCCGTCCAGTTGCCCCTGCGACAACCGCTGGGCGATCACCTCGAACGAGATCACCTCCCCCTGGAAATGCTGCAGCACCAGCTCCACGCCGCGGCGGTTGGGGGCTTTCTCGGCCCGAATCGTGAACTTGACGCCCTTGGCGTCCTTCGGAGGCGCGCCGGTGACCGACTTCGGATACTGATCGTCCCCGCCCACCGTCCGCACGGGACCAAGCGCGAGCGTGACCTCCGGCGACAACGCCTTCAACTGCTTCGCCAGCAGATACGCCTCTTCGACGGTACTCCACGGGGAGATCACGGCAGCGAACTTCGCCGCCGCGGCCTTCACCACCGTAGCCAGTTCATCCAGCAATGCGGGCTGGATCGGCTCCCACAGCGTGCTGACGACCTGGCCGTCGCGGCGCTGCACCGGCGTCGAGAGCCGCCGTTCCGATGCAACGTACTTCCAGCCGAAGCGGCCCTCATCGCACATGAAGTGCCCCTGCGCCTGCGGGTTGAACCGCGGCTTCAGGCGGTACAGCGTGTCGTTGTTCTGATCGACCGTGATGCTGCACCCCGTGCTGCAACCGGGGCAGACGCTGTTTTTCGACTTGAGCCACCAGACGCGCTGCTCGTACAGGAAGTCCTTGCTACACAGCGCGCCGACGGGACACAGATCGACGACGTTGCCGGCCAGTTTGTTGTTGCACGGCTCGCCGGGGAAGATGTCGATCTCCTCGTGCGACCCGCGGTTGATGACCAGCAATTCGGCGGTGCCCGAGATTTCGCGCGTGAACCGCACGCACCTTGTACACATGATGCAGCGGTCGGTGAACAGCGTGATCTGATCGCCGATGTAGTCCTTGTCCGGCTTGAGGTTCTTCGGCTCGTTGAGCCGGCTGTAACCGCGGCCGTAGCGGTAGCTGAAGTCCTGCAAGCCGCACTCGCCCGCCTGGTCGCAGACCGGGCAGTCGAGCGGATGATTGAGCAGCAGATACTCCAGCGTCGCCTTCTGGGCGTCCCTGACCTTCTGGCTGTTGGTGATGACGACCGAGCCGTCCTTCACCGGCGTCTGGCAGCCGGGAAACAGCTTCGGCTGCATCGCCGTGCTGCCGTCCGGCTTCTTGTCGCCGACCTCCACCAGGCACATCCGGCAACTGGCGACGACCGAGAGCGCCGGGTGATAGCAGTACGAGGGCACCTCGATCCCCGCGCGGGCCGCCGCCTCAATGCAGTTCAGCTTCTCGCCGGCGGCGATCTCGACGGGCTTGTCATTCACATAAACGGTGGGCATGTATTCAATCCGGGGAAGAAAACCGCAAAGACGCGAAGGTCTCGAAGGAAAATCCAAGACATCTTTTTGACTTAAGCCTTCTTCGCGCCCTTTGAGTCTTTGTGGTTAAACTGCTTTCAGCTCAAATATTTAATGCGCCCCGATCAATTCCGCCGGCTTGATCGTGGATTTCTTACTCTGGATGTACTCTTCGAACTCCGGGCGGAACTTTTTGATCGCGTTCTTGACCGGCCACGCCGCGCCGTCGGACAGGCCGCAGATGGTGGTGCCGGGGATGATGCCGATCGAACTCGACACTTCCATCAGCAGGTCCAGGTCGCGGAGTTCCCCCTGTCCCGAACGGATGCGGTACATGATTTTCTCCATCCACGCCGTGCCTTCCCGGCACGGCGTGCATTGGCCGCAGGACTCGTGCGAGAAGAACCGACAGCAGTTATACAGCACGTCGACCATGCTGGTGGCGTCGTCGATGACCACGACGGCCGCCGTCCCCAAACCCAGGCAGCCGACTTTGCCGGGGCCGCTGAAGTCCAGCGGCGTATCGAGTTCGCTCGCCGACAGGAAGCCCATGCTGATGCCGCCGGGCACCACGGCTTTCACCTGCCGGCCGTTGGGCACGCCGCCGCCGTATTCTTCGATGAGTTGCCGGGCGGTGATGCCGAGCGGCATTTCGTAGCAGCCGGGTTTGTTGACGTGACCGCTGAGACAATACAGCTTCGGCCCGTAGCTGCCGGCGTCGCGGGGGTTGTTCGGGTCGGCGGGCACGCCCATCGACTTGAACCACGCCGAGCCGCGGTCGAGGATGTGCTTCACGCAGGCCATCGTTTCGATGTTGTTGACAATCGTCGGCTTGCGGAACAGCCCCTCAATGGCCGGAAACGGCGGCTTGATCCGCGGCCAGGCCCGCTTGCCCTCGAGGCTTTCAATGAGGCCGGTCTCTTCGCCGCAGATGTACGCCGCCGCCCCGCGGTGCAGGACGATGTCGCACTTGAACCCGGACCCCAGCACGTTGTCGCCAAGAATACCCGCGGCGTAGCACTCCTTCACCGCATTGTCGAGCGCGCGGTAGCTCTTGCCGTATTCGTAGCGCAGGTAGAGGTAAGACGTGTTCGACTTGATGGCGAAACACGAGATGATGATGCCTTCGATGATCTGATGCGGGTCTTCCTCCATCAGAATCCGGTTGTTGAACGTGCCCGGCTCGGACTCGTCGGCATTGATGGCGAGATAAATCGGCCCCGGATGCCCCTTCGGCAGGAACGTCCATTTGACGCCGGTCGGAAACCCCGCCCCGCCGCGGCCGCGCAGGCCCGAGTCTTTGACGACGTTGATGACGTCTTCCGGCGGCATCGCGAGCGCCTTGCGCAGCGCGTCGTAGCCGCCGTCGCGACGGTAGGTCTCAAGCGTCGCGCTGTCCGGCTTGCCGATGCGAGCGAGCAGCACGGGTTCAAATTTGGGCATCAATGATCACCTAACGAGGCCGAGGATTGGCCTTCAGTTTCAATTGGCTGTTGGTGCTTTGCCGCCGCGGAATGAAAAATCTTTCGGTTCGATCAGATGCACACCGCCATCGCGCCAAACCGCCATTTTCTGATGACGAAATTCATACCAAGCGCGAGCGGCTTCAATCGACTCGGCTACCAACTCCGACACCCGGCAGGGATCGGCAGCCAGTTCGACCATCCGCCGCGCGATGTCGTCCGGAGGCGACTCATCGCCGAATTTGTTCCCAACGGGACTGATCATGGATGACGATCTCCTTCAACTTGTTCCCGCTGGCCACGACCTGAAAATCTTCCCCCGAATTGTCGAAAATCTCCCAATGATCGGCCAAGGGAAGATACAACTCCCACAGATTCTTCACACTGCGCTCGTATCTCCGCCGAATGTCGTCAATCGGAATGTCGTGACCTCCCGAAGCCACTCGCGCCGCCACTCGCTGGACTGCCAGATCGGCATTCTGTAACCACACGTAGAAGAGGCAAATCGCATATCCGTCTTCTCGAAGCTCCTTGAACCAGGGGGCAAGCGTTCGGGCTGCCAATGTCGTTTCAAAAGCGAAGCTCTCTCGTTTGGCGGCCAGCTTCCGCATTTGCTGGAGCATCACCTGACTCGCCTGCCATGCCACACCCTCTGGACGAAATGCACTGAGGCCACGGGCAATCACATCGGCGTTCAAAAAAGTTTCGATGCCCAATCCATGCCTCAGAAGTCCTTCGCTGAGGGTGGATTTCCCGGCCCCATTCGGCCCCGCCATAACACCCACACAAGGCTTGCTGGACTTTTCCATCCCTGCCGACTCCACCCGATATCACATCTTTCCAATCAATTCTTCCGCCTTCTCCGGCGAAATGTTCATCTCACAGTTATCATCAATCAACATGCACGGTGCCCCCTCGCACGCCCCCAGGCACTCGGCGAACTCCAGCGTCACTTTGCCGTCCTCAGTCGTTTCGCCCGGTTTCAGGTGGTACTTCTCGCAGAGGTGTGCCAGCAGTTCTTCGCCGCCGCGGAGGGCGCAGCTGATGCTGCGGCAGACCCAGACGCGGTGCTTGCCGAGCGGGTGCTGCTCGTCGCGGAAGAAGCCGTAGAACGACATCGTGTCGTGGACTTCCGCCGGGTGCAGTTCCAGCATGGAGGCGATCTCCTTGATCGCCTCCAGCGAGACGTAACGGAACTCGTCCTGCACCATGTGCAAAGCGGGCAACGTCACCGCCTGCTTGGTCGGATACTTGGTACACAAGTGCCGAATCTGCTCGCGCATCGGCTCGGTCAACGCGGACATCGGGAAACCTTTGAAGCGGTCCTAGCGATCCAATTCGGCGGCGATGATGTTCAGGCTGCCCAGCACGGCCACGATATCGCTCAGTTGGTGGTCTTTGATCAGTTGCGGGAAAATCGCAAAGTGGATGTACGACGGCGGGCGGCAGCGGGCGCGGTAGGCGCGAGTGGTGCCGTCGCCGACGATGTAAAACCCGAGTTCGCCGTTGGGCGATTCCGTCGCCGCATAGATTTCTTCGTGAGGGGTGTCGTAGCCCCGGTTGGGCATGATGACTTCGAAGTGCTGAATCAGCCCTTCGATGCTGCGGTACACGGCCGGCTTGGCGGGAATGACGACTCCGCTGGCGGAATCGACGTTCGCCGGGCCGGACGGAATGTTTTCGATCGCCTGCTCGATGAGTTTCAGGCTCTCGAGCAGCTCTTCCATGCGGACGAGGTAGCGGGCGTAGCAGTCGCCTCCCTTGGAAGCGACGACCTTGAAGTCCAGTTCCGGATACGCGAGGTACGGTTCGTCTTTCCGCAGATCGCGCAGCACGCCGCTCGCGCGGGCCAATGGGCCGGTGACGCCCATGTTGGTGGCGTCTTCGGCGCTCAGGTAGCCCACGCCCTGCACGCGCTCGATGAAGATGCGGTTGCGCGTCAGCAGCTTGTGGACTTCGTCATGGACCTGCCGGAAGCCCTTGCAGTAATCGCGGACCTTGTCGACCCAAGCGTTGTTGATGTCGAACAGCACACCGCCGACGCGCGTGTAACTGGTGTGAAACCGCTGCCCGGATAAGAGCTCGACGATGTCGTAGATCTTCTCGCGCTGATAGAAACAGTACAGAAACGCCGTGAAGCCACCGAGGTCGAGTGCGCACGTCCCCACATTGAGCAGGTGGTCGTGCATCCGCATCAGTTCTGCGCAGATCGTGCGGATGTACTTGCCGCGGGGGGTGAGTTCGATGCCGAGCAGCTTCTCGACGGCGTGATGCCAGGCGATTTCATTCGCGAGCGGCGAGAGATAGTTCATCCGGTCGGCGATGGTGACGTACTGGTTAAAGTCCAGGTGTTCGCCGAGCTTCTCGAAGCCGCTGTGCAGGTACCCGATGTGCGGAACGGCGTTGACGACCCGCTCGCCGTCGAGCGTCAAAATCAGCCGCAGCGTGGTGTGCGTCGCGGGGTGCTGCGGGCCGAAGTTGAGCGTCCAGAGATACTCCTTCTCCGGGGCATCGAGTTCGGCGTGATCGGAGACTTGAAACGGCATGGCGAATGACAATCTTGACGTAAGACCGCGATGTTAAAGTCCGGAGCGGAATTCAGAGCGCCGCATCCTTTTGCGGAAAGAACTCCGCGACGCGCATCTGGAATCCGGGAAGCACGTCTTCGCCCGACAACTGTGATTCCTCTCCGAAATGATCTTCGCTGCCGTCGAGTCGATGGACCGTCACCGAACGACTCCTGGGGCTGGCCACCCAGATCAACCGCACGCCCGCCGAACGATACTCCTGAACCTTCGCTTCCACATCGTAGAACAAGTCGTTGGGCGAAATCACTTCGACGACCAGGTCGGGAGAAATGAGGCAATGCCCCTCGGCAAACTGCTCCCGCGACAGGCGTCCCCTGGCGATAAAGCTCACATCCGGCCGACGCACTTTATCCGGCGCGTCCGGATAGCAGCGATAGGTGGCCTCGCTCGTGAAAACGTGTCCCAAGCCATGTTGATTGACATACGCAATCAAGTAGTGAATGAATTGACCGGCGACGCAGCAGGCTTCCAGGCTCATGTTGGTCTCCACCAATTGTCCATCCACGAGTTCGTAGAAACGACGATCGGGGAGTTTTAGAAACTCCTCGGGAGTCATCAGGCTGGGTACATCAATGACGGTGGCCATGCCTCAGCTTTCCGCGCGGGTGATGACGGGGAAGTTGTGCCGTTCGCCGCGGCCTTTCAGCGGGTAGTCCTTCCGCAAGGGGAAGGCGGTGAACTCGTCCGGCATGAGAATCCGCCGCAGGTCGGGATGTCCGGTGAAGCTGATGCCGAACATGTCGTAGACTTCGCGTTCCAGCCAGTCGGCGGCTTTCCACAGCGGAACCATCGACGGCAAAGCAGGGTCGGGGTCGTCCACGAACGTCTTCACGATCACCCGTTCGCCGGTCGAGTTATTCACCAGGATGTAGATGACGCCAAAGCGCTGTTTGGCCCCCTCATATTCGAGGTAATCGACCGCGGTGATCTCGGCGAGCAGGTCGAAGCCCCCCTCCGCCTTCAGGCAGGAGAGCACGCCGACCAGATGATCGTTGGGGACGACCACGCGGTGATTGTCGCGGAACTGGCTGAACACCAGTTCGACGCTGGGGAAGCGGCTGTTGAGCAGTTCCTGATGAATCATGACCCCGTTTCACCGATTATTGAGTCACTGATAAACTTCACTCGCGGACTCATTCCGTTCTCACACTCAATTCAGCACGGAAAACTGCTCGTTGCCTTCGCGGATGCGGACCAGCTCGTCGCGCTCGAACGGCGTCGGCCCCATAGCTGCCGTCCGCTTCGCGAACTCGGTGCCGTACAGCGTGCCCGTCTTCTGCACCAGCTTCTGCAGTTCGATGATGCCCGCCAGCAACTGCTCCGGCCGCGGCGGACAGCCGGGCACGTACAAATCCACGGGAATGAAGCGGTCGACCCCCTGCACCACGGCGTAGGTGTCGAACACGCCCCCCGTACAAGCGCAGGCGCCCATCGAGATGCACCACTTCGGCTCGGGCATCTGCAGCCAGATCCGCTGCAACACCGGCAGCATCTTCATCGCCACACGGCCGGCGACGATCAGCAGGTCGCACTGCCGCGGGCTGAACCGCATGACTTCGGCCCCGAACCGGGCGAGATCGAACCGGGACGACGCCGTTGCCATCAGCTCGATGCCGCAGCACGCCGTCGCGAACGGCATCGGCCACAGGCTGTTAGACCGGGCCCAACTGGCGGCGGCGTCCAGCGTGGTCATGAAGACGTTGTCGGGCATGTCTTTCACCGCCATCGGAAGACCCCTTTCCGCCATGCATAGACGTAGGCGATGGCGAGCGTTGTCATGAAGGCCAGCATCACTCCGAAAACCGTCGGCCGGAGTTCGATCGGAACCCCGCCTTCTCCGACATAAGCAGTGACTGCCCAAGGATATAGGAACAAGAGTTCCACATCGAACACGAGGAACAGGATCGCTACCAGATAAAATTTCACGTCGAACGGCTGACGGGCGTCGCCGATGGGGTCCATGCCCGATTCGTAGGGCATCTGCTTGACGGGCGTCTTGTTGTTCGGCCCGATGATGTGCGTGAGGATGAGGTTGGTGGCCGCAAAGCCCACCAGCACCACCGCATACAGCAGGATTGCGTGATACGCGTCCATCGTCCTCGATTCCGGAGCTACGGCCGACCTTCCAGCCGACCACGCCACTGGTCGCAAACAACAAGAGGATAACGGCTTACGAGGGGGATGTCGAGGCGGGGCCAACCCACTGGGGAGGTCTGCGAACGGCGACAAACCGTGCGGTCTGCGGGGAGGATTCTAGACCGGCCGAGAACGGAGTTCAACGCACGCCGCAGGAACTGGCTGGGTTTCTCGTGAGGTTCGACGAAGAACGGTCGCGGACGACGCGGATGTGGCGCCACCGGTTCAGCCGCTACGCCGCCGCCGATTCGCGGCTCATCGTCGCATCAGCCGATTGCGGAACGGTCAGACAAGGGTCAAAATACGGGCCGGTCGCCGGAATCGCTCGAACACCTGGCTCCAGGTTGTGGTATTTCTTTAGAGAGCGGTGAAGCAGAGCCTCCGAGGATTGCGCTCATGTCGCGTTGGTGGACTGAAACGGGGCGACGAGTCGTTGTCCTGCTCGTCATGGCGGCGGTGATGGGGCTGGGCGGACTGGCCGAGGGGCAGCAGCGGAAGAAGTCCGCGGGGAAGAAGAAGCCGCCGGAACCGCCGATCCCCGTCCCCACGCGAAAAGTCGTGATCGACAAGGTCGATCCGAACGCCAAGTCGCAGGTGCTCGCCTCGGCGAAGATGGTCGACAAGTACGTCGCGGCTAATTACGCCAAGTACAAGGTGAAGCCGAACGCCGAGACCAGCGACGAACAGTTCCTGCGCCGTGTCTATCTGGACGTGACCGGGGGCATTCCGACGTACAAGCAGGCCCGGGCGTTCCTCAACAACCGCGATGTCGAGAAGCGGACCAAACTGATCGACACGCTGCTGAACTCCCCCGAAGCCGCCGGACACCTCTACAACTACTGGGCCGATATTCTGCGGCTCAAAGACCGCGAGGTCACCAACAACGCCCTCGGACGGCCGTACAACGAGTGGACCAAGGTCGCCCTGGAGACCAACCAGCCCTACGACCAGTGGGTCTACGAGATGATCACCGCCGAGGGCAAATACCTCGACAACCCGGCGACCGGTTACCTGCTGCGCGATTCGGGCATGCCGCTCGACGCGATGAACAACACCGTCCGCATCTTCCTCGGCACGCAGATTGGCTGTGCCCAGTGTCACGACCATCCGTTCGACAAATGGAAACGGAAGGAGTTCTACGAAGTCGCCGCGTACACCTTCGGCACGGCCTACCGTCGCGGGGCTGGCGACAAAATGTTCGGCGGCGGCAACGTCGTCAACAAGATGCGCGAGGAACTCAAAAAGGTCGACGACAAGTTCGACGGCGGCGGCAAGTACAACCGTTTCCTGCAGGGCAATCTCATCGAGGTCTACGACAACAACGCCAAGCTGACGTTGCCGCACGATTATCAATACGACGACGCCAAGCCCAAGACGCCGGTTGCTCCCAAGACGATCTTCGATCCGCAGCCGCAACTGTCGAAGGGGGATTCCCCGCGGATCGTGTTCGCGAAATGGCTCACGTCGCCGGAGAATCCGCGGTTCGCCAAGACGATCGCCAACCGGATGTGGAAGCACGTGTTCGGCGTCGGGCAGATCGAGCCGGTCGACGACATGCACGACGACACCGTCGCCGAGAACCCGGAGCTGATGGCTTTCCTCACGAAGGAAATGGTCCGGCTGAAGTTCGACGTGAAGGAGTACCTGCGGATTCTGCTCAACACGCAGGCCTACCAGCGGGAAGCCAGCGAGGCCCAGCTCGCCGGCGGGGCCGAGTACCACTTCCCCGGCCCAATTCTGCGGCGGATGACGGCCGAACAGGCGTGGGACTCGTTCATCACGCTGGCGGTCTTCAGCGATTACCAGGCCGAGCCGGCCCACGTGCAGGCGGAAGTGCTCAACGTCGATCTGGCGAAGGCGTCGGCCGAGCAGATCTACAAGCGCGATCAAGAACTCCGCGAACTCACCAACGGCAAACACAAGGACGCCCGCGACAAGAACTTCACCTACCAGGGGCAGCTTTTGGCCCGCGCGTCGGAGTTGCCCTGTCCGATGCCCGCGAACCACTTCCTGCGGCAGTTCGGCCAGTCGGATCGCGAGTCGATCGAGGCGTCCTCGCGCGACGGCTCGGTCCCACAGGTGCTGCAGATGTTCAACGGACCGATCACTCACATGATCCTGCACCCGAAGTCGCTGATGTTCGATACCGTGCTGGAGGACGCCAAGCCGGAAGAGCGCGTGACCACGATCTTCCTCACGATTCTGTCGCGCCGCCCGACCGCCGAGGAGCGGGCGATGGCGCTCGCCGAGATCAAGGACAACGGCCCCGCCGGCTACGGCAACGTCATCTGGGCCCTCGTCAACACCCGCGAATTCCTGTTCGTGCAATAGCGTCGTCGAGTGGGCCGAACCCACTCGACGACAATGGATGCGCCCCAGCTGGACCGGATCGATTTTCAATCAACGCAGTCGAGGCGGCATGAGTCCGATTTCGCCAAACAATGCTGAGGGGGATCGCAGTCAACGGTACCTCAAGATTCTCGTGGGAATCGGTTTGGCGCAGCTCGCCATCTCCGTCGCTGTGATTTCCTCCGGACTGTATGCAGTGTCGCGGGTGTCGGCTGCGGTCGAACAGTTGGAGCAGCGTTTCCAGAGGAATGCGGATGCCGGCGGACCGCTGGGAAGGGCGGCCGTGGAAAAGGGACAAGGAATCATCGACAAGATGGGCACCGAGGAACTCAGCGACGCGGCGACACAAGGGGACAAAGAAAACAGCAGCGCCGTCAAGCGAAAGGTGCTGGATCTCATCAAGTCGCAGGGGAAGCAGCCGGTTGAGCCTGCACCGTAATCACCGTGCGACCAAGCACGACCTCCAGACATTCGCTCAAGGATCGTAGTCACCATGTTCCACCTCCCGAACGCGCTCGACGACGTCTCCCGCCGTTCGTTCCTCGAATACACCGCGGCGGCGATGCTCGGCGTCACCGTGCTGCCCGGTGCGCTCGCCCTCGCCGCTGACGACAAGAAAGCCGCCAAGACCGCGGGGGGCGGCAAGCGGTCCGGTCCGGGGAAGGCCGAGCACGTCATCTACCTGTTCATGACCGGCGCGATGAGCCACCTCGACACGTTCGATTGCCGCGGCAATCGCGAGAACGAGGCCGACACCAAGCCCATCCAAACGAAGGCCACGGGGCTGACCGTCGGTAGTTGGCTCCCCGAACTCGCCAAGCTCGGCGACCAGTTCGCCGTCGTACGCAACCTGCACACCGAGACCGGCGACCACGACGGCGGGCGCTATCTGATGCGGACCAGCTACAAGGAAATCGCGTCGATCCGGCATCCCGGCATGGGAGCCTGGATCATGAAGTTGCAGGGGGTCCGCAAGAACCGCACGCTGCCGGACAACGTCCTCATCGGCGGCGAGAACCGTCATCCGAGCGCCGGGTTTCTCGAACCGATCTTCACACCCGTCCCCATTGGTGACCCCAACGCCGGGTTGCAGAACACCAAGCAGCCCGAATATCTCACCGGCGGCTCGTTCCAGACGCGGCTGGAGCTGATCGACAAGTTCGACGCCGGCTTCCGCCGCAAGTATCCGCAGAAGCAGGTCGAGGCCTACACCGAGTTCTACAAGCAGGCCCACGCGCTGATGGGCAGCGACGACCTGAAGGCCTTCGACCTCAATCAGGAAAAGAAAGAAGACCGTGACAAATACGGCATGGACCGCTTCGGCCAGGGCTGCCTGCTCGCCCGCCGGCTGGTCGAAAACGGCGTGAAGTTCATCGAAGTCACGTTCGGCGGCTGGGACATGCACACCGACATCTACGACAAGATCGGGGCCACTGCGGGCAACATGGACCGGGCGGTCGCAGCGCTCCTCAAGGATCTCAAGGCCAAGGGGCTGCTCGACAAGACGCTGGTGGTCGTCGCCACGGAGTTCGGCCGCACGCCGAAGATCAACCAGAACGACGGCCGCGACCATCACCCCGGCGTGTTCTCCGGCCTGCTCGCCGGCGGCGGCATCCGCGGCGGCGCGGTCTGGGGCGTCTCCGATAAGGACGGCCACAGCTTCGACGACTCGGGCACCACCGTCGCCGACTTCAACGCCACCATCGCTCAGGCGATGGGCCTGTCGCTGGGCGAAGAAGTCTTCTCCAGCTCCGGCCGCCCGTTCAAAGTCGCGCACGACGGCGAACCGGTGCTGAAGCTGTTCGGGTGATTCGCGCCATCGTCGAACAAGGAAACACCGCGAAACCGCAAGCGATCAACGGACGACGCTTGCGGTTTCGCGATCTTTTCGTCGATGCCCCGCGTCAGCCATCGGGAGTGGCGAGAATGAGCCGCAGCCGGTCCGCCAGTTCGGCCGGAACGCGGCTCAGCCATGCGTCATTGACAAGCCCCACGTCGATCAGGTCTTGAACGTGCACCTGGTCTTTGCGGCGGTTCGACAACAGTTTCATCGTCACCAGCGACTCCAGCGTGATGACGCGAAAACCGGCCGGATCATCGGCCGTTTCCAGGGCCGGTGCCGGCAATGGATGGTCGCTGCGCGTCTTTTCCCCGGCGAACAGCAGATGCACCGATTCGCTCGGTTTCGACGTTGGGCCGTCCAGGAACATGATGACGTCCATCACCTCTTCGCGAATGAATCCAGCGCGTGTGAGCACGTCCGTCATCGCGGGCAGATCGTCGCGCCGGATCAGCAGGTCGATGTCGCGGGTGTTGCGAACCGCCCCTTCGTCAATCGTCGCCACCCAGGAGGCCACGGCGTGGCCGCCCACCACGGCGTAGGGAATCTGGGCCGCGTTGAGAATCGACGTGACCCGCAGCAGCCGCTCGCGCACCTTCATCACAGCCCGCTCCATGCGATCGAGGATGTGCCAGCCCATCGTCACGGTGTGGGACATCGCACTATCCTACCAAGTCTCCCGGAGTGGGACAGAGCCGAATCGCCAGCGGTATGCCTCTGCCGGGCAGTCGCTCCCACAATGGACCATCTTCCAACCGCAGCGCCGGCGTCTGGTTAAGCGCGGACCTCGACCACATCGCCGGGCTGGATCGTTGCGAAGGCCGCCAAGACGCCGGGGACCAGCGGAACCAGGTCCACGAGTTGATTGCTCAGCCCGAACATCACGACGACCGCCAGCCCCGAGGCCCGCAGGTTCTGCTGGTGCCGAAGACCCTGATCGACGGTCAGGAGAACCTCGAACCCCGCGCCCGACATCAGCGCGAGTAGCGCCCCATTCTTTTTGCCCGACCACCCTTCCTGAGGCACCGTCCGGACGGCGTGCCCGGCCAGCTCTCCGCCGAGCCGTTGGGGCACGCACTCGTCAAGCAGGACGCGCATCGGCCACCAATGCCTGGGCGGCGAGACGGAGGGCCACAACGGCTTGCTCGCGGCTGACCGACGGGAAGTCTTCGAGGAATTCGGCCAGCGGCTGCCCCCCGCCCAAGTAGTCGACGAGCGCCTGGACGGGCACGCGGGTGCCGACAAACACCGGCGCGCCGCCCAGGATGTCGGGATCGCAATGAATCACGGACGCAGTCGATGCCATGGATTCACCTCTCCCGCGATTGTACCACCGACAAATCTCCGAGCAGGGAACAAGTCAGCGAAAAGACCGCGAAACCGCAAGCGTCGTCCGTCAGACGCTTGCGGTTTCGCGGTCTTCTCTTGGCTTTTGCGATCCGCGCCCGCGCGTCACAGCCACTCGAACAGCGACTGCGTCTTCACGATCGCGCAGTGGTCCGGGAACGTATGAAAGGCGTGGACGACCACCGAGCTGGCGGTCGCGTCCAGCTTGATCAGGCTGATCGCGCCGGGGCTGAAGCGGTTCGGGCTGGGGAATTCGTGGGCCAGGTCCGCCTTCGCGCAGTCGCCGACCAGCTCGTCGTGCAGATGCAGGTACAGGTCCGGCTCCAGCGTTTCGAGCTGGCAACTGATGTCGTACTGCACGCCGCGGGGCAGCCGCAGCGACCGGGTGCGACAGCCGCGGACCTTCTGGTCGAGGACGCTGTTGTGCCGGGGGAGCGGGCGGCCCTTCTCGGTGATGGCTTCGGTGACGACGTGGTCGCCGTGGCGGAGACACAGCATGTGGCCGGCGGAACAGAGGCGGAGATGCACGGTGGTGTTGCCGGCTCGGGCGACGGCAAGCGCGTGGCAGTCGAAGAATTCGGGATGCAAGGCCCGCGGGTAGATGCGGAGCACCAGATCGGCGACGTCGGGACGTGCGAACTGAACCGCCATGATCGGGCCTCGCGCGGGAACGGGTTTTACCACCTGTCGCGATTATAGCGCTCCTCGAAGCGCGCACAATCATCGAACGGCAGAACTTTTCGGATCGCGATGAGATGCCGCGGCGCACCGTTGACGACGGCCGAAACGTCTGCTCCGCGCTTGAGTCCAAAGTGTCCCGGACGCTTGGAGCGTCCGGGACACTGATATCGCTATTCCGTCCGTAGCCGCGCTTCGGCGATACCCTGTGCGAGAAACGCGACGACGCGATCCGCCATGAAATCGGCGTAGGGCCAGCCATAGCCGCCGTGCGTGGTCTCCACGTCCTGCTCGAAGGAAATGCCGGACGACGACAGTTTGCTGGTCAGCGTGACCACGCCGTCGAGGCAATACTGGTCCGCGGGGTCGCACACGAGCAGTTGCTGGCGGGGCCAGTTCAGCGGATGGATGTGCAGCGTGGCGGTCCGCTGCCGGGCGGCTTCGCGGTCGGGGAACAGCTCGTCGAGCGTGGTGCCGAGGCCGTGCCAGGTCTCGAAATCGACCTTGGGGGAGATCGCGGCGACGGTCGGGAACTCGCGGGCGTGCCGATATGCCAGTTGCAACGCCCCCTGTCCCCCCATCTCAAAGCCGGTGACGGCGATCCGCGGCGGCTCCAGTTGCCAGGTGTCGCGGAAGTAGTCCAACACCGGCCCGTGCAGATATTCGATGGGGCTGAGGACGGGATCGAACGGCGGGTACACGGCGTCGGTCCACCAGCAGCCGGGTCCGTGGGGACAGACGGCGAGCAGATGATGCCGCTCGAGCGCCGCCTGAAACGCCGGCCGGTCGCGGAGCGTGACGTTGTCGTACCCGTGCAGGAAGATCACGCCGCCGACGATGTCCCCCGCGGGTCGCAGCACATCGGCGGAATGGCCCGCGATCTGGATTTCTGAGACGTCCATCGACATGCTACCCCGGCGGCGTTGGTGTTCGCGGTTACGGTACGAGATGGACGCCGCGGGAACAATCTCACAGCAGACTTCCAGGCAAGCGGGGAATTGCACCGATGCGAACTTTGTATTCCTCCGCACAGATTGCCGAGCGCGTGCGCGAACTCGGCGACGAGTTGGCGCGCGTCTATGCCGGGCGACCGCTCACCGTGGTCGGGGTGCTGCACGGCAGCGTGGTGCTGGTCGCCGATTTGATCCGCGCGATGCCGATTCCGCATCAGATCGCGTTCGTCCGGGCGTCGAGTTACCGCGGCGAGACGACGACGGGGACGAACCTGCAGACGTCGCTGGAAGGGCTGCCCGATGTCGCCGGCCGCGACGTGCTGCTCATCGATGACATCTTCGACACCGGTCGGACGCTCTCCGCGTTGGCGGCCTCGATCAACGCGCTCGGCCCCGCCAGCCTGCGGACCGCGGTCCTCTTATGGAAGGTGGACCGCCGCGAGGTCGCTGCCACGCCCGATTATTACGGCTTCCGCATCCCGGACGAATTCGTCATCGGCTACGGCCTGGACTACAACGGCAACTACCGCAACCTGCCGGAGATCGCGGTGATGGAGCCGGGGGATTTGTGATTGTCAGGAAAACGTCAGGGTGGCGGGGCCTAAGCCGCCTCGGCGTGGCCCCGTTCTTCCGTGGAGAAACCGGGGCCACGAAGACTTAGGCCCCGCCACCCGAGAGACAGACATCACCCCACGTTCACGAACACTTTCAGCGCCTCCTTGTCCTCCACCAGCAGCCGCATCATTTCGCGGTATTGGTCCAGCCCGGCGACGGGGTTGGTGAGAATCTGCCCGGTCACGCCGGGGTAGGCGAGCTCGCCGTGGGCCAGCGCGTTGATGCCCAGCTCGAAGTGCCGGCGGTTGCCGTTCACCGAGCTGACCAGCAGCTTGTTGCCCAGCACCCAGTGCAGGTTGATGAGGTCCGCGGGGATGGTGATTTCTTTCTTCCCCCCGGTGATGCTGGTCCAGATGAGCGCCCCGTTGAGGCCGAGGACTTCCATCGCCTTGAACGCGATCTCGCTGTTGCCGGTGCATTCGAAGATGATGTCCGGCTTGCCCACGTCTTTGGCGAGATCGGTCATGCTGGTCTTCGCCGTGCTGACGTAGGTCGCTCCGTAGTCCGCGGTGATCTTCGCCTTGAGATTGGGGGCCGCGCTGCGGGCCAGCGTGAAGACTTCCAGGCCGCGCAGCCTGAGCATCATCGTGGCGAGCAGGCCGATCTGTCCCGCCCCGAGCACGAACGCCCGCCGCGGTTGCCAGACCTGCAACCGCTGCTGCGCAAGGTACGCCTGCTCGATCGCCTTCGCGCACACGCTCGCCGGTTCCGACAGCACGCCCAGATGTTTCAATTTCGGCGGCACCTTGACCATGTACTCGCAATCGTCGACGAACAGCTCGGTCAAATAACCGTGCAGCAGGTTGATGCCCCGTTCGTAATAGGTCTCTTCGCTGGTGATGTCGTTGCGGCCGATCTGGTCGTAGATCGACCCGCCCGGCCGGCGAACGGTGCAGGAGACGAGATCGCCCGGCTTCAGATCGCGGACGTTGGGGCCGACCTCTACGACTTCGCCGAAGCTCTCGTGGCCGATGATGAGGTACTCGAACCCCGGCGGCGGATTGCCATAGAGGGCTTCGTTGATTTCGCGGTCGGTGGCGTCGACGCCGATCTGCAGCACCTTGACCAGCACGCCGCGGCCGTTGGGGACGTCGGCCACCTGGGGGACCGGGGCGTCGGCCAGATGGACGCTGTTGGCACGGCCGGGAATGACGGCGACGGCTTTCATGTCGAAACGCTCGCGGAAATCGGGGCAAGTGTTACAGGCGACGAAGTGAGGCAGTGTATCGCATTCCGGCGGGGTTCTCCACGGGCGTGCGCGAAGCGAGAGTGGGAGAGGGGGAGCCGGGGAGAGAGGGAGATGAAGAGTGAACGCTGTCGGGTGTTTGCCTCGATTCTGAGTGGAATGAACCATGAACCCACAGTCGGCGCTACTCTTCAGCCCCAGCGGGGCGACAGATCGTAGCCCCAGGCGTAACAACATTTCCGATCTATGCCGCAAGTCGATGAAGCTGGATGATCCGGACGGCGTTGATGAGCAGCTTGATCCACACC
>JAWXBB010000104.1:0-5093 GCA_034439795.1 Planctomycetaceae bacterium
CCATAGCCGCCGAAGCGGTTGCTGAGGCCCGACGCGGCGTTCGATCCATTTCCCAGCGACCGCGTGGCCGCCGCGTTGGAACCGCCCGGTTGCGAGAGCTGGTTCCGCAGTCCGGAGACGCCGCCGGCGTTGCTGCCGCTGTTCGACAGACTGGCCAGCGAGCCGGATCCCTGCGCGGACAGCCCGTTGGTCGCGCCGCTGTTGCCGTTCACGCCCGACAACCGGCTGGTCGCGCTGTTGCCAGGCGTCTGGTTGCCGGCGTTATTGGCGAGCGAAGAACTGGCCGCCTTGTTGTTGACCGCGGCATTGGCGTTGTTGGGCGTCACATTGACGTCGAGATCGCCGTTGCTGTACGTCGTGTTGACCGTGCCTCCTTTGCCGTTGCCGGACTGCACCGTCGTGCTGCCGGCGTACGTGCCATTGCCGCTGCCGATGTTCGTCCCCTGAGCCGTGTGGGACGTGGTGAGGCTGCTGTTGTTGGAGACCACCGAATTCTGCGTGGCATGATTGAACGTGTAGGAACCGTCGGGATTGGTGACGATGGTGCCTCCGCCAGTGTGCGTCGCCACGCCATTGATGCCGTTCGACCCCTGGACGCCGATGACGCCGGCGGAGCCGAACGTGGTCGTGTTGCCGTACGTCGTCTTGCCGGCGACGCCCGCTCCGGCGACGTTGAGGGTGTTGCCGTTGGCCGTGTTGACCGTGGCGGCTCCGCGACCGGCGGCGAACGCCGTCGTGCCGTCGTTGTACCGGACGGAGTTGCTCGCCGCGGAGAACGTGCCCACGCCGTTCGGGCCGACGTACGTCCCGGTGCTGGTCCCGCTGCGATAAAGGGCCCCATTGGGACCATAGCCGTAGACCGAGTTGACGTAGCCCACGCCGCCGCGCGGTCCATAGATGCTGGCATAGCTGCCATACGCCGGATAGCCGTAGCCATAACCATATCCATACCGGTACGGATAGAACCCGTAGTACGGATACGGGTAAGGACCGTTGGCGGCGTAGATGATTCCCAGCGTCAGCCGGGCGATCGAACCGTACGGGTAGCCATAACCATAGCCGTACCCATACCCCGAGCCGTAGCCGTAGTACGGATAGCCGTAGCCAGAGCCGTAATACGAGCTCGGCAGGCCGTAGCTGTAGTAGCAATAGCAGGGATAGGACGTCCCCGAGTACACGCCGCCGTCACCGTAATACGTACTGCCGCCGACCGGGAGCGAGTAGTTCGCGGTCTGGGTGGCGCCCGACTGATTCGCCAGCTCCGCCGCCTTCGAGCGGACCAACCGAATCGCCGCGACGACATCGTCCGGCTGCGCCTTCACGGCGAGTCCCAGTCGCGTCATCATCAGCAGATTGTCGTTCAGTTCCGTCAGCACCTTCGCCTGCTTGTCGGCGAGATACTTGACGCTCGCCGGCAGATCGGCCGGCAGCGCCCTCTTGTCGCGCTGCGCCAACGCCGCCAGTCGGAGCACGTCCGGTTTCTGCACGGCGTCGAGAATGTTGTCGAGCACTTCGTCGGGATACAGCGCCACGGATGCGACCAGCGATTCCAGCTCTTTCGCAGACAGCTTCGGAGCGACGGCGGTCCCGACTTGGGTTTCCGACGCCGCCAGTTGCGGGTCGGGCAGCGGCGCGGGCGGCAATTCGCTGGCCACCACGCGGGCCTTGATCGCCACCTCATCGCCCGATGTCGTCGCATCGGGCACGCTCAACGTCGGCTGGCTCCAGGCCGTCGACGTCACTGCCAACATCGTCGCGGCGGCCACCATCCACCGCGATCCCAAGCCCAGGGTCCGGTTCATGACCTGTTCCTTTTGCAAAGACTGCCCACCACGCTCGTGCGGAAAACCCACCGCGACCCGCAACGACCGGCCGGGTCTCTGCTGCGCGTCAGTCGCTGTATTGAGCGAATTCGGAATCATGGCCCACTCCATAGCATTGTAAGTCGCTGACCCGCCACCGCAATCGCCGACTGCCGCACCCCGCGCACTTCGTAAGGATTGCGGCGGCCGATTGCAGGAAGCCCACGAGGCAGGCTCTTCGTCACCCAGGCAGTTTGCCGCGTCCCATTGCCTAGTTGGCGGCGATCTTGAGCTTCCGGGGGGAATTGCCGCTGCAAAACCCGGAGGGGACAACGATTCGGTCGCGAATCGGCGTTTTCCAACACCGGCCGGGCGACTTTCCCGAATTGCGCACATTGACCGGCAACCGGGTTTCCCCTAGAGTGCAGGCGAACACCATTGCGGCGACGGGTGATGCCGCCGGCCGATGGTGGTCTTCCAGTGACAGGGATTTCGTCATGCCTCGGGACGACGGCGGCCGCGATTTGATGGAGCCGGAAACCGCCCGCGCCCGCTCCTGGCCGTGTCTGCGGCAGTTCTGCGTGTTCCTGGAGAACCGCGTCGGCCGGCTGAACGGGCTGCTGAAAGATCTGGAGTCGATCGACGTCCGCGTGCTGGCGATCAGCATCGTCGATTCCGTCGACTGCGCGAACGTCCGCCTGATCTTCAACCAGACCGACCGCGCTCGGGAAAAGCTCGAGCTGGCGAATTACCTGTTCAGCGAAGCCGACGTCGTCGGCGTCGAGCTCGACGACGGCGACAAGCCGCTCAGCGCCGTCTGCACCGCCCTGCTCAAGGCCGAGTTGAACATCCACCACGTCGCCATGCTCCGCTACCGCAACCAGGGCAAGTCGGCCGCCGCGCTGTACGTGGACGACGTGGACCTCGCGCTCCGAGCGCTCGAAGACGCCGGCATGCGAATTGTCACCGAGGGCGATCTCGTCGATCAGGACGAGTATCTGTAGAAGCGATTTCAAAAACCCTCTTCGGGTTGTTGCCGTTGGTAGCGGCTCATTGGTCGCAGGTCATGTACGCCGAAGGCGTTCGATCACACAGCCCAGGGTCGCGAGTCGGCGAGCGCACCCTGGGGACATGGCGTCCGAAGCGAATCGCCCCTGAAAGGGTCGCATCACGGACGGCGTCAAACCGTGAAACCCTTTCAGGGTATGGGATTCGATCATTGATCGTCACCCAGGGTGCGCTCGCGGACTCGCGACCCTGGGCTGTGAGGTACAACGCCTTCGGCGTAAAGACCATGCGGTCTTGAAACCGCTTCTACGACCTGACTGCCTCGAAACCCAGGGCGTTGCTCTGGGCTGATTTGTCGTGGCCCTTCGGGCCGCAAATGCAGGCAAGCACATCCACCCTCGCTGGCATCCTCACGCCGTCGCCGGCGCTCCGGACTGTGAGGGGAACAACCCCGCATAAAACCCTCGCAGCAACTCTGCCGGGTACAGCACCCAACTGAACTCGCGGCTCTTGAGGATGCGGTTCGCCGCGCGACGCCGTTCCAGGTTCGCGACGTCGGCTTCCAATGCCCGGCGGCGATCATCCAGCCATGCGGCGAGTTCATGGTTGATCTCATGCACGCGCAGGTAGGCCTGCCGCCGCGTCGTCCGTTGTCGTCGGTGCGATGGGGCCAACAGCAATTGCACGAGTTGCTGACGTTCGGTGACGAGAGCAGGCGCGCCTTCAGTGTAAATACCGTCGAGATGCCGCTGCGGATTGTGGACCAGATCCCACGCCGCGTGGCGAAGGCGTCCGACGTCCTCCGCCGAAACTCCCTCACTCGCTCCCAGCGGCAAATGCATCGTCGCCGTCACCGTCAGAAACTCGGGCGGGTGGATGCCGAAAAAGCGGCCCGTCAGGGCGTCGGTCATCTCGTCGTACTTCGCGCCGCCGAGGCCGTGGACGAACAGATCGGCGAGACACAGCCGCGCGAACAGCGTGGTCGTCAGCGCCCGCGTCCACAATCGCCAACCGAGCGCGGGCAGCGTCTGCAACTGTTCGACGGCCGCGGCGGCGGAGCGGCCGGGGGACAGCGACAACCGCAGGATGACGTCCTCTCGGCTGCGCAGCCAGACTTCATTGCCAAATCGCTTCACGAACAGCCGCTCGCGGCGCGTGTCGCCAGCTCGCCAGATCCAGAACGGGGCCTCCATCCAACCATCAACGGTGGCCAATTCCGGCACGGGATGCGACCGGCTGCGGACGCGGTTCAGCCGGCGGTACTCGCCGAGCACCGCGTTGTGATGCCGGGCGAATTCCGCGGCCCTCGCGAGCACCGCCGCCGCGAACCACAGAAACGGCGGCTGCACGCAAATCCGCGACAACGGCAGTTCGAGATTGCCGGCCTGCCAGGCCCGCTCGGCGGCCATGCGGGCCGCTGTCAGACAATCCGCGAGCCGCAGGCCGCGCTCCGCCGCCGCGACGGCTTGCGGCCAGACCTCGGTGACGACCGGCTCAATCCCCCAGGACCGCATTGCCTCCGCCACGCGATCCCCGAACGACGCGAACAGCGCGGGATGGGCGATGCGAACCTCTTCCCACGGTTGCGCCGGCTGCGGATCGTCGAACGGCAGCCATTCCCGCCGCGGCTCGTGGACGTCGCCCATTGGCACGCGGATCGCCGACCGGGCCAGCGTGTCGTTGTCGACAATCAACTGCACGCCGACGCCCCTGGTCCGCCGGGCGAGCGCATGCACCGCGAAGTTCTTGGCCCACACGCCGGGATGAAACAGTTCCGGCTGGTGACCGCCGACAATGATTGGACCATTCGCCGAAACGGTATCGGTCGGCAGTCCGAGTTCGTCGAGATAATCGGTCGCGGCGGTCAAACACGCGGACCGCGTCCAGCCCCGCAACTCGGACCACGACTTCCCCTGCACATCCCCCGTCAATGCGGCGAACCGGGCGGTGTTCGTCGCGGCGACGTTCGCCGCTTCGGACCATGCCGGGGCAATCACCGCGGCCCGGTCCGTCGGCGGGGCACGCCACTCCCGACGCACCAGCCCGCCGGGCGGTGCGGCCGTCGCCACCGGCTCGGCAGACGAACTCATTCGCGGGGGAACTCCGGGGAGCGGACACAACGGCACGGAATCAATTCGCGATCCATTGTGACGTGCGACCACGGTGCGGGGAACTGTGCGAAGCTCAGGGCCATCGCTTTGATTGGCCTGGGAAGTGCTGAGGAGCTGCGTGGGAGTTTTCCGACCCGTAGTCGTGATGCATGGAGGACAAGTTATGTCGACG
>JAWXBB010000105.1:0-10034 GCA_034439795.1 Planctomycetaceae bacterium
AAACGCGGGAAAACAACACTTTTGTCGGCGCTCTTGTCCCCTCGCCCGGCGCTTCGCTGGGAGAGGGTTAGGGTGAGGGTGCCTCTGATTTTCTGCCTTTTGCCTTCCCCTTGGCACAACGAAGAGAAAGCCAGAAAGGCACCCTCACCCTAACCCTCTCCCAGCGAAGCGCCGGGCGAGGGGACAAGAGCGCCGACAAAAGTGTTGTTTTCCCGCGTTTCCGGGCGATACACTGACGGGGGTTCCCGTTCGATGCTCTTAGGTCACCAGTGATGCCGTTGCGTCCCGGTTCGCAGTCGCTTCGCAACACCACCGCCGGGCTGGCGGGATGGTTGCTGCTGGGGTGCGCGACGCTCGCTCACGGCGATCTGATCAAACTGAAGTCCGGCGGCGAGCTGCGCGGAAAAATCGTTAAAACGGCTGCGACCGACAGCGTCACGCTGGAGTCCATCGCCGGGGCGACCATCGTCGTGCCCGCCGACGATGTGCAGTTCGTCACCCGTCGGCCCGCGATCGTCGAGGAGTACGAAGTCCGAGCGCGCCGCGCGGACGACACCATCGACGGCCAGTGGGAGCTCGCGAAGTGGTGCAAGGACCGCAAGCTGACCACCGAACGGACCATCCATTTGCAGCGAGTGGTCGAACTCGACCCCGATCACAAACCAGCCCATGTCGCGTTGGGTCACGTCTGGAAAGAGGGGGCGTGGGTCGATTGGGATCAGTACATGGCCACCCGCGGCTTTGTGAAGTACAAGGGGAAATTCGTCACGCAGCAGGAACTCGACCTGCTCAAGAAGTCCGCCGACGAGTTGAAGCGCGAACAGGAGTGGTATCCCAAGATCCGGTTGTGGGCGGGTTGGATTACCGGCCCGCACGCCGAGCGGCGGCAGAACGGTCTCACGGCCCTGCAAGCCGTCGATGACGCCGACGCCGCACCCGCGGTGCTGCGGTTCCTCGGCAATCATCCCGCCAAAGACGTGCGGTTGCTGGGCGTGGCGATTCTGTCGCACAGCGACGGCGAAAAATCGGCGTCGAGTCTCGTGAAACTCGCGCTCCGCGACGAGGATGGCGATGTCCGTTCCGCGGCGATGCAGGGGATTCCCGAATCGCAGTTTGACCGCATCCGCCCGCTGTTCATCAAGGAATTGCGGAGCGAATCGAATCCCGTTGTCTGCCGGGCCGCGACGGCGCTCGCGCGTCTCGGCAATGAGGACGCCGTCGCACCGCTGATCGAGGCACTCATCACGGCCCACCATTACGAAGTCCGCCTGCCCATTGGCCAGACGTACTCGTTCGGGACCGACGGCTCCTACGGCGGCCAGAGCGGCGCACTCCCCCCCGATGTGGAAGCGGCCCTGCGAACGGGGCAGTTGCCGATGGGGGTGGTGATGCATACGCCCACCGATCCGGCCAAAATGCGAACCGTGGTCGTGCGCAAGGAGCACCAGAATGCCGAGGCGCTGGCCGCGCTGCAGACGCTCACCGGCGAGGACTACGGTTACGACGAGCGGACCTGGCGGCTGTGGTGGGCCGCGAAAAAGCACGACGGCGGGACGCTGTCGAAGTCGTGATTTTCACTCCCCTCGCCCGGCGCTTCGACGGGAGAGGGGCCGGGGGTGAGGGTGCCTTTTGCCTTCATTCGTACGGTGCCAGCCAACTCGACAAATCGAAGCACCCTAACCCTCTCCCAGCGAAGCGCCGGGAGAGGGGACAAGCGAGAAGTCACGCCTTCTTCTTTTTTGTCGTGGGGGCGGCTGCGGGCTTGGGGTCGTCCGGCACCTGATACTGCTTCCGCAGCCGGTCGAGTTCCGCCATCAGCTCGCGCTGCACGTCAGTGTACGTCGGGTCGTTGTAGACGCTTTTCAGCTCCTGTGGGTCGGCTTTCAGGTCGTACATCTCCCATTCGCCGATGTGATAGAAGTGCATCAGTTTGTACCGGGCGGTCTTCACACCGTAATGCCGGGCGACATCGTGCGCTCCGGGGAACTCGTAGTAGTGGTAGTACAGGCTCTTCCGCCAGTTCGCGGGGGTCTCGCCCCGGAGCAGCGGTGACAGATCCACACCCTGCATCGAGGGATCGGCGGGCACGCCGGCCATCGACAGCATCGTCTGGCCGAAGTCGAGATTCGACACCAACGCCTCCGAGGCGCTCCCCGGCTTGGTCACGCCGGGCCACTTGACGAGGAACGGCGTGCGGTAGCATTCCTCGTACATGAACCGCTTGTCGAACCAGCCGTGATCGCCGAGGAAGAATCCCTGGTCGGACGAGTAGATCACGATCGTGTTCTTCGCGAGGCCGGTCTCGTCGAGATAGTCGAGCACGCGGCCGACCTGGTCATCCACCGCCTGCACGCACCGCAGGTAGTCCTTGATGTAGCGCTGATACTTCCAGCGGATGAGTTCGTCGCCGGACAGATTCGCCGCCGCGAACGCCTTGTTCTCCTCGGCATACGCGGCCTCCCACGTTTTGAGCTGCTCCGGCGTGAAGTTCTTCGGCGTCGTGAACTTCAGATCCTGCGGCGTGAGATCCCTGGCGACCGACATCGTCTGCTTGTGTGCCGGCGACCCGCGGCCGGCGTAGTCGTCGAACAGCGTCGGCGGCTCGGGAATCGTCTGCCCCTTGAACAGATCGAGGTACTTCGGCCCCGGCTGCCAGTCCCGGTGCGGGGCCTTGTGCTGCGACATCAGGAGGAACGGCTTGCTGGTGTCCCGCTGCTTGAGCCAGTCGAGCGTCAAGTTGCCGATGATTTCCGTCGTGTAGCCCTCGTGCTTCACCCGTTCGCCGTTGCGGATCATGGGCGGGTTGTAGTACGGCCCCTGCCCGACGAGAATTTCCCAGTGGTTGAAGCCGGTGGGGTCCGACTCGAGGTGCCATTTGCCCAGAACCGCGGTCTGATAGCCGGCGGCCTGCAACAGTTTGGGAAACGTGACCTGGCTGCCGTCGAACCGGTCGCCGTTCTTGCGAAAGCCGTTCAGATGGCTGTGCTTGCCGGTGAGGATGATGGCCCGGCTCGGTCCGCACAGCGAGTTCCCGACGTAGCAGCGGTCGAACCGCATCCCCCCGGCGGCGATGCGGTCGAAGTGCGGCGTCTGGTTGATCTTCGAGCCGTAGCAACTCATCGAGTGCGCAGCGTGATCGTCGGTGAACAGGAACAGAATGTTCGGCCGGGTCTCCGCGGCGGCCAAGCTGCCGCCGAGCAGCGCGAGGAGTCCGGTGACGAAGAGGCTGCGAGCGGCTGCCAGAAACGACATCATGGTGCCCATCTTATGGTGCGGGATTTCAACCTGTCGCCATTCTCAGGAATAAGTCGTAATGTGCAACCATCAGCCGGCGTTGTCATGACGTAGGAGTGGAAGAAGTTCCATCAACCGCGAAGGCTCGAAGGACGCGAAGGAAGAGAGACATTAGGCATCAGCAACAAGCAAAGCAGTCCGCCCTCATGCTTTGTGTCTTCCTAAAGCCTAATTCCTAACGCCTCTCTTCCTTCGAGTCCTTGGCGTCTTCGCGGTTCTCTGATCCTCTTCGATCTTCGTCCGATGGCTTTTCGCGCAAAACTCACTGGCCCGGCGGTCAACCTGATCGGAAAATGTCATTCTGACAACCGATTTCCGTGAACCGAATCGCTGTCGGGATCGTCCTAAGATGAGAAGGGCTGTCAGCATCTGCCGAAACCACGGAGGGCCACGGCGAAGACGGTATAGAATTTGCATCCTGAGGAAGCAGCGGCTCTGATGGCTGCTCAAGACTGTCGGGGATGCATCGGGAAAGGCGCGACCATGACCCCCCAAAACGCTCAAAGAATTGTGCGGCGATTGGCCAGTGCCGAGGGCTTTCTCGAACTCGGGCTGCCGGAATATGCGTTGGCGGACTTGGGCCAGGTGCCGAACGCCGGCCCCTTCGAGGCCATCGCGCAGCTGCTTAAAGGCGAGGCACTCCAGGCCGAAGAGCGCTTCGACGAGGCGATCGGCGCACTCAACCGGGCGGCGGAGCTGTTCCCCAAGCCTTTCAATCAACGAGCGCTGCTGGGACTGAGCCGCTGCTACCGGATGCGTGGCGAAGAGATTCTCGCCCAACAGGCCGAAGCCGCCGCTGCGCCCCCTGACCTGCCCCCCGGGACCGCGATGCAACTGGTCGTGATGCCGATCTTCAAGGTTGAGGACAAGCAGTCCCCCCGCCGGCCGCCCCGCAAGGGTTGAGTAGGGTGGGACGAGTCTTCGAGTCCCACCACGATGGCCGCGCGACCTGGTGGGACTCGAAGACTCGTCCCACCCTACTCCCAGTCATCAATCCGTCGCGGCCAGTCGTCTTTGAGCAGCCGCGACAACGACCGATCGGCGAGCACCCGGCCGCCAGTTTGGCAGCGGGCGCAATAGTTGGTTTCATTCTCGGCGTACCGGATGCGCTGCACCGGCGCACCGCAGTCGGGGCAGGGCTCCCACTGTGGCACATTCCGACATCACCGGGAAATGACACCATGAGCCGCGTCTCCACGTCCTTGTTGCTGATCGGCGGTCTGGTCCTGTTGCCATCGACAACATCGGCCGCGTTGCCGGGGGCGAAGCCGAACGTCATTCTCATCATGACGGACGACCAGGGGTACGGCGACCTGGCGTGTCATGGGAATCCGATCATCCAGACGCCGCATCTGGACCGGCTCCACGGCGAAAGCGTGCGGTTCACCGATTTTCACGTCAGCCCGACGTGCGCCCCGACGCGGTCGGCGATCATGACCGGCCGGCACGAGTTCAAGAACGGCGTCACCCACACCATCAACGAGCGGGAGCGGATGACGCTCTCGGCGACGACGCTGCCGCAGGTCTTGAAGTCGGTCGGCTACACGACGGGCATCTTCGGCAAATGGCATCTCGGCGACGAGGACGCCTACCAGCCCGGACAGCGGGGCTTCGACGAAGTCTTCATCCACGGCGCGGGCGGCATCGGTCAAACCTATCCCGGCAGTTGCGGCGATGCGCCGGGCAACAAGTATTTCGACCCCGTCCTCCGCCACAACGGCCGCTTCGAAAAGGCCAGCGGGTACTGCACCGACGTCTTCTTCCGGCAGGCCGGGCAGTGGATCGACAAAGTGAAGGAGTCGAAACCGTTCTTCTGTTACATCACCCCCAACGCCCCGCACGGGCCGCTGGATTGCCCGCCGGAGTACGAACAGCGTTATGCGGGGAAAGTGCCCGACAACGTCGCCAAGTTCTACGGGATGATCACGAACATCGACGACAACGTCGGCCGGTTGCTGCAGCAACTGCAGGACTCCGGGCTGGAGCGCAGTACGCTCGTCATCTTCATGACCGACAACGGCTCGGCGACGGGCTCCAAAATGTTCAACGCCGGCATGCGGGCCGCGAAGGGAACGCCGTACAACGGCGGCACGCGCGTGCCGGGGTTCTGGCGTTGGCCGGGGACGCTCGCGCCTGCGGACGTGCCGGGGCTGACGTGTCATTGGGACATTTTCCCGACATTGATGGAGCTGAGCGGTGCGAAGACAGACGCTAAGCTGCAAGCACAGATCGAGGGCCGGTCTTTGGTCCCGCTGCTGCAAAACCCGCAGGCCGCATGGGGGGACCGGTTCTTCTTCACGCACGTCGGCCGGTGGGACGTGAAGATCGACCCGCGGACGACGCCGGAGGTTCCGAAGTACGCCCGGTGCAGTGTGCGATGGCAGCATTACACGCTGGTGTCGAACGTCAATCGGGGACCGGCGAAGTGGGAGCTGTACGATCTGATGACCGATCCCGGCGAGGCGACCGATCTCTCGTCGCAAACACCGGACGTCGTTGCCGAGATGACGCGGGCCTACGACCAATGGTGGACCAGTGTGCTGCCGCATCTGGAGAACGAAGGGGTGCCGTTCGCGACGGCGAATCCGTTCCACACGGCGTATTGGGCGCAGTATCAGGGACCGGGGCCGAACAACGTGCCGCCGCCGAAATGAGCGGACGGATTACGACGGTCAAGAGCGCGAAGCCGCAAGCGTCGATTGCAGGACGGATTCGCGCGATGACCCGACGACCCAGGATTTGATCAATCAAAACATAGGCTTTGTCCGACAAAATAACGCTCGTGCGTCTCTGCCTGATAACGCGGAGTTTGGTGGATGACTGTGCGAGTTGACCGGTCAACCGCCGCGTCGCGCGCTCCCCTCCCTTCGACTGTCGAATACGCACCGTTCGAGGTCCGAGACTGCCTCAATCTGACGCAGTTTTTCGGCTGTTGGCGATGGAAAAATCGGCACAGAATGTGCAAACCGCTTTGTCGATGTCCGCTGCGTGAATCGCTCATTGCAGACGAGACACGATCGCCCAGCCCGTACTTGGCGATTGCGCACGAAGTCTATTCCCAGCTTAAGGACCGGTCCGATGCCCTCGTCACAACATCCGTCTTCTCTGAACAGCGTCCCCTCGCAGGACAATCAGGCGATGCTCGCCCGCCGCTCGTTCCTGACCCGGTCGCTGGTCGTTGGCGCCGCCGCCGCGCCGGCCTTGCTGCTGCCCGGGCGGGAGGCGAGTGCGGCTCTCACCGTTCCGCTGTCGGCGTTCGTATTCCCGTTCCGGCCGCTGCTGACGTCGATCACGAAGCACGAGAACGATCACGTGATCTTCTTGAAGAACGCCCTGGGAACGGCGGCCCGGCCGAAGCCCACGTTCACGGGCTTGACGCCGGAGAACTATGGCCAGTTCCTCCGTCTGGCGCAGACGTTCGAGAACACCGGCGTGAGCGCCTATTTGGGCGCGGCGCCGGTGATCTTCAGCCGATCGATTCTGGCCTCGGCCGGTTCGATCGCGACGGTGGAAGCCCGCCATGCGGGGGCGATCAACGTGGGGCTGTCCGATCCCGTGACGCAGCTCGATGCCAGCTTCGAGGTGCCGATGACGGCCGCGCAGGTCGCGACGGCGGTCGGGCCGTTCATTACCAGCCTGAACGGCGGCCCGGCGTTGACCTACAGCACGACGCCCTCCAGCGCCAACGACGTCGCGATTCTCAATTTCGCACTGGCGCTCGAGTTTCTGGAAGCCGAGTTCTACAACCTCAACAAGAGCCGCTTCGGCTATTAGACCCGACGACGACGCTTGGGAATGAACAAAGCCTTCCCCACAACCGACTGTGGGGAAGGCTTTCTCGTTTCTGGTCGCTCTGAAACATTACTCGCCGGACACCAGCCGGGCGGGCGGGACGGCGGCGGCGATCTTCACGAACGCGGCTTTGACTTGAGCTTCCATGTCACTGACGCTGGAACCACCGGGGACATTGATGTGGTAGCCCCTTCCCAGCCAGGCGATGGCTTCCATCAGGTCCGCGTCGGCGTCCACACCAACGCTGATGCAGTGGACGGTGTAGCCCTTGTCGGCAGCCTGCTTGACGTAATTGAGCGTGCATTTTGCCGCTTGATCGGACGTCTGGAAATCCATTTGGCCATCGCCGTCGTAATCGAACAGGTCGTTCCAGTTCCAGTTGTCGACGGGCGCGCTGTTCTCGCCTGGATCGACGACGTTGGCATTGCCGTCGGTCATCAGAATGATCGCCGGTCGCGAGCCGATGCGCTTGTGGTCGTCGAGCAACTGAACGGCGTCCTTCATGCCGCCGGCGATGTTGGTGTAGCTGCTGTAATGGGCGGCCTGCTTGTAGTGCATGAGTTTTTTGACGGCGGCATAATCGTTGGTGATCGGATCGGACGAGATATTGACGTTAGGAAAGTCGGCATTGGTGGCGCTGCTGAGCGTGGTCTCGATGCGATGGGACCAGTCGTAGCTGACCATGCCGAGGTGATCGTCCAGCCCCAGTTCGGACAGGTAGTCGCACAACAGTTCGTGCCCTTCCTTGATGGCATGGAAGGGGTAGTGCCTGGTCTTCCAGAGGTCCTTGCACTGACTCTGGTTGGGCAGCGACTTGAGGAGATAGCAGACGAGCGTCATGCCGCCGTACTTGTCCCGATAGCCGTAGTCGTCGATGCCGCCGTTGGTTTTGACGAAGCTGAGGTAACCCGACCAGCTTCCGCCCGCGTAGGGCCAACTAACGCTGCCCAGGCCAAACTTGGCCTGCATGGTCGAGGTGTCGTAAAGGTGGCTGGCGAGCGTCCAGCTTTGCGTCGTGCTGCCGACCTTGCGGACGGTGACGCCGACTGAGCCGATCCGTTTGCCGCTATTGCGGCTGGTGCCCGTCCAGGTGCCGGTGGTGGTGGTTTCGCCGCTGATGCTGAACGTCTGGCTGCCGCCCCCCTCGAAGTGAATCACAACGGACTTGATCCGGGTGTTGCTGGTGATCTGAACGCTGGTTCCCTTGAACGTCACGGTGGCGTTCGCGCCGCTCGTGGATTGCGTCTTAGTGACGTACACCGGCGTAAACGGCAGCGTGCCCAGCGTCAAACCCAGATCGTTCCAGACCGTCAGCATGTTGGCTTCGAGCTGCGCCTGCGGCAGGTTCGTGCTGGCCTCGTTATTGAAGTAGCTGTCGAAGTTCATCGACCGCGAGAAGTCGTGCACGACCACCATGTCGCGCGGCTCGATGTACGAAATCGACTCGGTCTTCAGCGACGATCCCTCGGTGTCGAAGATGCAGGAGAACATTCCGGCGAGGCGGCCGTCCGGGGCGTTCTTGTCGGCGTTGTCGCGGCGGGCGATCACCTTGACCGCGTTCACCTGGTTGCCGGCGGGGCTCCAGTCGAACGTCACAACGCCGGCCGCATTGGTGTAGCGGCGTCCGAAGTGCACGTCGCTCCCGCTGTCGACGTACACGCCGTTGAGGTTGGCGACGCTGACGGCTTCCGCACGGGCCTGCTCCTGGGCGTAGGCGAACACGTCGGAGACGTTTTCGCCGGCGGTCGAGATGGCTTCGGTGATCTCCATCGCGGCGGCGAGCGCCGCCGAGTCGGTCGCCGACTGCATCTGGGTCTTGGTCAGCGAGATCATGCCGATGTCGATCGCGAACGCGATGAACGTCATGCAGACCATCAGACACAAGGCGGCGATGACCAGAAACACGCCGCGACGTGCGGGACGCTCCGAAGACAGTCGCATGGAGGCGACGCGGAGGCGGGGGGCCTGAATCTGCATGAGGAACTGCCTGTCACAGGGACGGATCGGACTGTGAGTCAATTCGCGACGACGACCGCCGCCGCACGACGGCCGGATGCCGGATGAAGTTCGACGAATCAGCCGTCAATTCGCGAGCGTGTTCTTGCCTTTGCGGAAGACGATCGAAGCCGACAGCGTCTCCACCGGCGCCGGCAGCAGACTGGTGTCGGCGACGGTGGCGAACGGGACTTCGACGTGAATCTTGAACAGTTCGAGATTGTTGGCGGCATCGTCGAGATTAAAGGCTCCGCCGGTCTCGGCGTGCGTGATCGTGACGGTGAGCTGATCGACGGGCAGGCCTTCCGCGGCCAGCGTGTTCTTGATGTCCTGAATCACCTTCTGATTGCCGGTCTGACCCGGCTGCAACAGATCCTTGTAATCCATGCTGGCGAGCCGCCCCGCCTGCCGGATCGAAGCGTACAGCTTGTGCGTCGCGTCGACGCTGAAGCCGCTCTGGATGAGCCCCATGACCAATGCGACGAGCACCGGCATGACCACCGCGCACTCGACGGCGGCGGAGCCGCGGCGATGATCGACCGGTTGACGACGCGGACGCAGCGACCCGTTCACAGGCGAGACCTTCCCAAGGGAGTTATTCATGCCGCATCACCGCCCGGCCCGTGATCGTGGCCCCTTGAATCCAGAACGGCGGCAGCAGCGAGACGTTGTCGTAGGGCACCTGCACCTGCACGACGAAGCAATCGCCCATTTCGGCGGTCGACAGGTCGATCGCGGGCAGCGTGCTGTAATTGATGGAGCCGGGGGTCACCGAGGCCCCGTCGAAGACGCCGGCGTCCTTGATGATGACCGTCGCTTTGCTGGCGTCGAACGCGCTGGCCAGGATCGCCTTGACCTTGGTTTCAACCGCCGAATTCGAGGCGTTCTCGAAGCTGCCCCAGTGGGCGCCGCGGCGGGCCGCCGCGTTCAGCACGTGGGCCACCATGTAGTAG
>JAWXBB010000106.1:0-6777 GCA_034439795.1 Planctomycetaceae bacterium
ACTACCCCCACACTCGTTGCAGCAAGCTCAACGTTCGGCTATGCAGACGACCACAGGCGGGTGTTCGGGGAAAAGAGCGGGATTGATTTGGCTATCTGTTTATCGAGGATGACGTTGGGGTGGGCGGTGCAACCTATATCTTTACCCACGGCTCGTGGCAGTCGATCCTCGAGGGCTTTCCGATTGCTTTCGGGCCGGTGACGATTCGACGCGGTGTCTGGCTCCCGTGGCGAGTTTTCATACTGCCGAACGTCGAGATCGGGGAATACGCGACGCTTGGCGCCGGGGCACTGGTGTCGAGGAGCATTGCAGCACGCACCCTGGCGGTGGGGCATGCCCGCCAAGAGCGTTTCCGGCCCTGGCGGGCATCTGAAAACCCTCGACGAAGACGCAAGAAGCGAGATTCTGCAAGGGATCTTCCGGGAGTATCGCGAATTGCTCGAGTACGACGGCAACACGGTGAAGGATTCGCAGATCGAGGGCGAAGTTGCCGGATTTCAGGTAAGCGACAAACGGGGTCGGACTACAAGAATGCGGGCTTTCGTCCGGACACCGATGCAACTCGTGCCTCTGGCCGGGGAATCGCTCGCAAGCCTGAATCGGATTCCCGAAGGTTTCTGCGAGCAAGCGAACAGGGCGGGTGCTTCGTGGTTCGACCTGGAACGGGAACTGGCCTCGAAAGGCAACGATCCCTTCTTTCATGAGACGCGGGCTTTCTTTTCCCGGTTCGGGATCCGGTTCTCAATCGACAACGAGCCGACTTTTCTCGACGGCTAGAAGGCCGGGCGCAACGCGCTAGCGGCAGTTCAGCACCGTGCCTGATTCATGAGTGTTGCGGCGCAAGCGCTTCAGCAGAGCCTGATACGCAGAGTCCGGCAACGCGAGGTACGTCACCCAGGCGACCAATTCATACTGGCTCCTCGAAAGCGCGTTGACGGTGCTTGCCAATGTCCCGTCGATGAGCCGATAACCCGGCACCAGCAGACCCGGATCGAGGCCGCCTCCAAACAGGACTCGAATTCGCAGGGCATGCAGCGAGTCGGTGACGATGACGATCGGGCCCGCAGTCGCGAGCTCAGACGCGAATCGCCGCAGTTCGACGAGATTGCTTTTCGTATCGAACGACCTGGTGTCCACGCTGATGCGGGATCGATCGATTCCACGAGCGACGAGCCAGTCGCGCATCTCGCATGCGCCCGAGTATCCGATATCCGGTCGTGCTCCCCCGATGCCGATAAAGATCGCTTGAGGCGATGCCGTCGTGCGGGCATTTCGAAGGGACCTCAGCGTCGTCGCGCCCATCCGGTCGGCGTCCCCGAACAAGACGGCGATCGCAGGCGCGCCAGCCGGCTTGGGCTGCACGGAGAGTTCGGCGACCGCGAGCAGCGAAATCACGAAGACCACATCCGCGATGGCCGCGACGGCCAACCCGGCAGCGACGAGTCGAACGATTCGAAACTTTCTTGGCCGCATCAGCCCGGCAGTGTATCCGTGGAGCGCAGGCCGCTGCCTGGCCGGCTGCTGAATCTGGATTACTGCCAAATCCAGACCAATGTCCGCGCGGATATTGGCTCTCCAGCCAAAATACTGCCAATCAGGCGTCTACCCCACCCCGAAGGTAAAGTCGTCGGCCGCGAGCTGCGAGCGCCGCACGTGTTCCAGCAGCACCGAGTTCGAGCCGTCGTAGGTGATGCGGGTGTTGCCCTGGCCGTCGTCTGCTGCGTTGCTCATGACGGCGGCGTAATTGCCGAACACCGCCGGGTCGAAGCGCAGCACATCGCCCGCGCCCGGCCCGGCCTCGAAATCACGCACCGTGTCCTGCCCGAACCCCTGCCCGTACACGAACGTGTCGTTGCCTGCGCCATCATTCACACCCGTGCCCAACACGCTGTAGTCGCTGAAGTTGCTCCCGGTGGAGAGCCACACGTAGGCATTGCCGTTCTCGTGCAGTTGCACGACATCAGACTTTGCGTCGCCGTTCACATCCGCGAGATGGTCGGCTGGCCGCGATCCGCGTCCCCAGACCGAGTAGTCGTCGAACCCGGATCCGTTCGAGGTCCATACGTAGATATTGCCGTTCTCGTGCAACTGCACCACGTCGGCCTTGCCATCTCCGTTCACGTCGGCCAGCTGGTCGGTTGGGCGCGAGCCGCGGCCCCACACTGAGTAGTCGTCAAAGCCGGCGCCGTTCGAGGTCCAGACGTAGATGTTGCCGTTCTCGTGCAATTGCACCACGTCGGCCTTGCCATCGCCGGTGAGGTCGGCGAGCTTGTCGGTCGGGCGTGAACCACGCCCCCACACCGAGTAGTCGTTGAAGCCCGCGCCATTGGAGATCCACACGTACAGGTTGCCGTTCTCGTGCAGCTGGACTACATCGGCCTTGCCGTCGCCGCTGAAGTCGGCAAGCTTGTCCTGCGGGCGCGAGCCCCGGCCCCAGACCGCGTAGTCGTTGAACCCTTCGCCATTGGATGTCCACACGTAGATGTTGCCGTTCTCGTGCAGCTGCGCCAGGTCGGCCCGCCCGTCCCCCGTGAAATCGGCGAGCTTGTCCTGCGGGCGCGCGCCGCGGCCCCAGACCGCGTAGTCGTTGAGCCCTGCGCCGTTCGATGTCCATACATAAACGTTCCCGTTTTCGTGGAGCTGCACCACGTCGGCCCTGGCGTCGCCGCTGACATCGGCGAACTGGTCCTGCGTGCGCGACCCCGAGCCCCATTGGCTGTATCTTTCGAACGCATTCCCGCTCGAACGCCATGCGCGCATCCTGCCGTTGGATTCCGTCTGCAGGATGTCGGCCCTGCCGTCGCCGTCGAGGTCGCCAAGCTTCGCTCGCGCGCCGTTCGCACTGAACGACATCACCGAACTGCCTCCCCGCAGCATCTCGTTTCCCGCGCTGCCGGTCAGAGTGTCGTTGCCGGCGCCACCCGACAGTTGATCATTTCCCTCCAATCCCCTCAGCCGATCGTCACCGCTTCCGGCCGAGATGACGTCGTCGCCGCGAAAGCCGACATATTCATCGACCAAAAGGCCGACATCCTTCATGACGGCGATGTCGAGCGGCGCGACATCGTAGAGAAAGCCTCTGCTGAAAACGATCCCGTTCATCAGGCCGCTCGGCACAAGTGCGCTGCCCGAGAGCGGGGAACTGTTGCCGTAGTGATAGAGGTTTCCTTCAGTCAGCGGAACCGGCCCACCATAGGCTGCGACCGCATTCGCGCCGTTGAAGTAGAAAAGGCCGTCGATGCGGATGACTTTGGTATCAAAGATCGCTTCGTAGTCTCCGGGCAATTGTCCGGTCACCCAGTCGCGCCAGCCGTTGAAAGCCAGCGCGTGGCCGATCTCATGTACCAGCACGCTGACCGCGTCCGTCTTGTCGCTCGGCCCAGGCGCACTGCGGTCGACCGGATCCGGATCCAGCCACAACTCGTTTATCAAGTAATTCGGGGAAAGATGAATCAGAATATCCGCGCTGGCTCCATTAGGGTCTGTGCCAGTCCTGACTTCGCTGGCACTGCCCTGCTCAAAAACTCTGAGCCCGTCTTGCGTCCCGAACGGAACAGAAGTCACGGAACCCCCAGAGCCTGTGCCTCTTCCAGTGGGGTCGTCAAATCTGATCTGAATTTCTATCGACGAATTGCTTACAAAATGATCACCCCACCGCTGCGCCGCCGCCAGGGCATTACTCGTAAGCGCGGAGTAATAGCCCGTATATAGAACGTCCGGATCGTCGAAGCTGACGTTGAAGCTGATGGTCACGGTTGGTGCTTTGGAAAAGCCGAGACGATTGACAGGTCTTGTACCATTTCAGGCAAGAGTATGCCACCCAGACCTCCTTAGGACTATCCAAAGACAAAGTCGTCCGCCACAAGCTGCGAGCGGCGCACATGCTCCATATCCTCTGCCGGCTCCGGCCGGGCCGATGCGAAGCAATTACTGCCATTTTCTCGTGCAGGTCCTTGCCAGTATTGACTCTCCAGCCAAAATGCTGCCAACCGATCGGTTTACGCCACCCCGAAGGTGAAGTCATCGGCGACAAGCTGCGAGCGCCGCACATGCTCCAGCAGTACCGAGTTCGAGCCGTCGTAGGTGATCCGCGTGTTGCCCTGGCTGTCGTCGGCCGCATTGCTCATCACGCTAGCGAAACTGCCGAACACCGCCGGATCGAATCTGAGCACGTCGCCCGCGCCCGCGCCGCCCTCGAAGTCGCGCACCACGTCGCGCCCGAACCCCGGCCCGAACACGAACGTGTCGTCCCCTCCGCCATCCGGCGCCCCCGTGCCCAGCACCCGGTAGTCCGCGAAGCTGTTTCCGGTGGACAGCCACACGTACGCGTTGCCGTTCTCGTGCAACTCCACCACGTCGGCCCGCCCGTCGCCGTTCACGTCCGCCAGCTGGTCGGTCGGCCGCGCCCCGTGGCCCCACACTGTGTAGTTGTTAAATCCCGTCCCGTTCGAAGTCCACACGTAGATGTTGCCGTTCTCGTGCAACTGAACCACATCCGCCCTGCCGTCGCCGTTCACGTCCGCCAGCAGGTCGCTCGGCCGCGCCCCCCGCCCCCACACCGCGTAGTCGTTGAACCCCGCTCCGTTCGAGGTCCACACGTAGATGTTGCCGTTCTCGTGCAGTTGCGCGATGTCGGCCTTGCCGTCGCCGTTGAAGTCGGCTGGCTTGTCCGTCGGGCGCGAGCCCCGGCCCCACACCGAGTAGTCGTTGAACCCCGCCCCTTTCGAGGTCCATACGTACAGGTTGCCGTTCTCGTGCAGCTGGATCACGTCTGCCCGCCCATCGCCGTTGAAGTCGGCCAGCTTGTCCTGCGGGCGCGAGCCCCGGCCCCACACCGCATAGTCATCGAACCGTGTGCCGTTCGAGGTCCACACGTACAGGTTGCCGTTCTCGTGCAGCTGGATCACGTCTGCCCGCCCATCGCCGCTGAAGTCCGCCAGCTTGTCGGTCGGGCGCGCACCCCGGCCCCAGACGTCATAAGCGTTGAATCCTGCCCCGTTCGAGGTCCACACGTAGATGTTACCGTTCTCGTGCAGCTGCACCACATCGGTCTTGCGGTCGGCATTGAAGTCGGCCATCTGGTCCTGAACCCGCGAGCCTGCGCCCCAGATGCTCTGGCTATCGAACCCCGTACCGTTCGCGAGCCACGCGCGAATCCGACCGCCGGCCTCGGTTTGCGCAATGTCCACCCTGCCGTCGCCGTCCAGGTCCACCAGCCGAGCACGCGCGCCGTTCGAATTGAACGACACTGAAGTGCTCCCGCCTCGCAAGCCGTCGTCGCCCGCGCCGCCGGTCAGTGTGTCGTTGCGGTCAAGGCCGGTCAGAGTGTCGTTCCCATTTCCTCCCGCGAGGATATTAGAAAGTCCATTGCCATCAATTTGGTCGGCAAACGCCGAGCCCGTCACGTTCTCAATGTCGCCCATGAGCCAATACAGCGTTCGGGGGCTTGGTAGTAGTGACTCAGCCAAAGGCATCGCCGCGCCTAAACGCGTAGCTACAAGCGCAGACAACTGAAAAGCCGGCAGAGATATCTGCCAACCAACCGACGACGCTGCCGCGTTAACAACGTCAGTTCCCCCCGCATCCCAGATGGTCTGGTACTGGCTGTTGAGGGTTAGCGTGAAGCTGGAGTTGCCCGCATTCGTTTGCAAATTGGGGCCATACAGATACTGCAATGCCAATACGTCGAGCGCCATTGGCGTTGCCGGATCCCAGAACCTGAGGTTGTAGTTGTAGTCATCGGCGTAGGCCATGACCGAAAACCAGTCCTTGTCCAGCTGGGATAGCCCTAAACTCGCGAGTGTCGGATGATCGTTCCCTCCGCTGTCGAAAGGATGCTTGAGGCCCAACGCGTGCCCGATCTCGTGAATCAGAAGTGCGTATCCCGCAGACCCGGGTGCATAGCTCGGAAGGAAGTTTGCTTGACTTCTGATGTTTAGAAATACGTCGCCCGGGGCGCCTTGGTAGTAGGCGGTGTTATTCGCTGCGCTGGGGAAGAGGCCGATCGCCCACGTTGCGTTTCCGTAGACACTGGAAATGAATGCTCCGTCGACCGAAACAGTGAGGTCCGAGCCGTTCGCATATGCAACGGACGGAGTCGTGTAGTACCCGACATAGTTGAAACCAACGTTTGCATAGTAGGAAATGGAACTGAAGATGGCGCTGATCCCCGCGGCAGTACCGGACGGCGAGTTCCAGAACTCCCCGCCAAAGCCATTGGCCAGGGCCCAGTTCAACGTCCTGTTGCTACCGAGTTGCCAGTAGTACCCATGAATAGCGGCATCAACCAGATGGTCGCCAGTCAATGCCAGCGGTAACGAAGAGGGTGTTGTCATCCCGATCCCTTCTTTGCACTGCTTGTGAAGTCGAAATGGCGGCTCGGACTTCATCGACGACACCGCCGTGAAGACTCGTAGCCTCGACCGGGCATACCGGTTTTGCGCTGCGCCTACCGAACAACGTTCGATCTTACACCGCTTTCAGAGCCGCACTTCACAGCCAAATGGCAGCAATCGAGTTTCAACGCCTGCCCGCGCCTGCGCGTTGACGCTGTCTCGCCTGGAGAGTCTTCGCAGCCGTTGAGCGCGTTCGCCGTGCCGCTGGCGCGTTTGCACCTGGATGGGAACGCGCTGCGCGAAGGGGCAGGCAACAGCGAGAGCCACTGGCGATGCCGCGCCGGCACGCGCCGGGTGCGTATCGCCCGCGCCGTCCGCGCGCGAGCGCGCTCTGGCAATGTGCGAAGCGCCACGCGAAGGAACTGCAGGCCGCCGGGGGCTC
>JAWXBB010000107.1:0-19038 GCA_034439795.1 Planctomycetaceae bacterium
CGATACCGCCGCTGCAACCGGGCCTCCAGCCCGGGAAGTGTCCAAGCATCCAGTCATCTATACCAACAACCGAAAGTTGTGTAGATACCAATGGCTGTGCGCTATGGCACCCCGCTGGGGTGCTGAGTCCGTATCTGCCGCAGTCCGGGGGTCTTCGCAAAGCCTTCGACCCCCGGCTACTTTATGTGACCTCTTCGAGGTCCAGCAGCAACGCTCGTCCCACATTGCATCCTCGTGCCGAACAGTATTGGTCGTTCGGTTCCGGCGAAGGTTCCCGCGGAGCGATGGGTGGGACCACAGAAATCTGGAAAATCTTGGGCAGGGCCTCTTGACGCCGTCCGCAAGTGTTGTACTATTGAGTTAATACAACACTTCTGCCGCCGGGACGCCTGCCCGTGCAAATTCACATCTCCACCGCCGACGGCGTCGCGATCTACGTGCAGATCGTGAACCAGATCAAATACCTCGTCGCCTCCGGACGCTTGACACCGGGCGAGGAGCTGCCCGCCATTCGCGTGCTCGCCGAGCGGCTGGTCGTCAACCCGAACACCGTCGCCCGCGCCTATCGCGAACTGGAAACGGCGGGCATCGTCGAGAAACGCCGCACGGCCGGCACCTACGTGTCCGATCACGGCTCGCCGCTGGCCCGCCGCGAACGGATCAAGATTCTCACCGAACGGATCGACGCCCTGCTGGCCGAGGCGCGGCAGATGGACGTCGCCTTCGCCGATGTCGTCAAACTTGTGGAGCAGCGCCAGGCGGTGCTGCAACCGCCCGGCGCAGAGACGTGAAAATGAAAAAAAGGTGAGCCTCGCAAAGCCTCGACTACACCCTACAAGATCTAAGAGGTGTCCAATGAACGATCCCTTTCCGTCGTCCGCTCCGCCCGTGGTCAACATTGCGCGGGTCACGCGGCAGTTCGGCAACAAGACCGCGCTCGACGGCGTGTCGCTGGTGGTCCCGCGCGGCGGGGTGTTCGGCCTCATCGGCGGCAACGGCGCCGGGAAGACCACGCTCATCAAGCACGTCCTCGGCATGCTCCGGGCGCAATCGGGCAGCGTGCAGGTGTTCGGTCTCGATCCGGTCGCCAATCCCGTGGGGACGCTGGGCCGCATCGGCTATCTGTCGGAGGACCGCGATCTGCCGAACTGGATGCGCGTCGGCGAACTGATGCGGTACACGCAGGCGTTCTTTCCGAATTGGGACGAAGCCTACGCCGAGGAACTGCGGCAGGCGTTCGATCTCGATCCCCAGGCCAAGGTGCAGAATCTGTCGCGCGGACAGCGGGCGCGGGCCGGGTTGCTGGTGGCGTTGGCCCATCGGCCCGATCTGCTGGTGCTGGACGAGCCGTCGTCGGGGCTGGACCCGGTGGTGCGTCGCGACATTCTGGGGGCGATTATTCGAACGATCGCCGACGAAGGCCGCACGGTGCTGTTCTCGTCGCATCTGCTCGATGAAGTCGAACGGGTCGCGGATCGCGTGGCGATCATCCATCAGGGGCGGATCGTGCTGACGGCCCCGATGGACGAGATCAAAGACACGCACCGCCGGATGACGCTGCGGTTCGACCAGTCGCTCGACCGTCCGCCCGCGTTGGTGGGGACGCTGTCGTGCGACGGCGGCGGCGCCGAGTGGACGTACATCTGCAACGGCGAAAGCGGCCAGTTGCGGCGCGCGGCCGATGCGCTGGGGGCGACGGTGGTGGATGAGGCGTCGCTGTCGCTGGACGAAATCTTCGTGTCGCGCGTGTTGAAGTGAAGAGAAGCGCGAAACCGCAAGCGTCGCTCGCTGGCGATTTCGCGCCTTCGAGAACGTGAAAACTTTGTTCAGGAGTGCGCATCATGCGATCCGTTCCCCAGGCGCTGATTTGGGAGCTGCTGACCCGCGGGCGGTGGGCGTTGATCGCCGCGGTGTGCGGGGCGAATCTGCTGCCCGCGCTCTTGTTTACGGCGCTCCGCCATCAGGGGGGGCTGGACACGGCCGATCCGAGCTTCATCGTCATGCAGGTCGTGCTGGTGCAGCTCAACATGTTCGCCTTCGGGTCCGCGGTGATGACATCCCAGGGGCTGTTGTCGCGGCTGTACGCCTATCCCGTCCGCACGTCGACCATCGTGTTCTGGCATCTGGCGCCGGCGATGGCGCTGATGGCCCTGGAAACGCTGGCGAGCATCGCAGCGCTGAACGCCGCGTTCGACCTGGACTGGCCGTTGTGGGGACCGGCGATGTTCGCGGCCGTCGCGCTGGCGGCGGTCGAGGCGGCGATGTGGCTGACGGAGAAATCGGGCTGGTTGCCAATGGCGGTGGGAACGGTCGGGGCCGGGCTGGGACTCTGGTTCAATGCCCGGCACGGAGGGATGTTCCGCCAGCCGGCACATCAGTGGGAAGTCGTTACGGCGGTGGATGTCGTCACGCTGGTGCTGTTCGCCGGGGTTGCCTATGCGACGGCGGTGTTTGCGGTCTCGCGCAATCGCCGGGGGGATCCCTTGCCGGTCCTGGGGATCAAGGCGTGGTGGGAGCGAGTATTCGATCAGGCGCTGGAATTTCGGGCGCCGTTTCGGACCCCCGCGGAGGCGCAGTTGTGGTTCGAATGGCGGAAGAAGGGCTGGGCGATGCCGGCGTGCGTGGCATTCGGCCTGGTCGCCGGCGGCGTCGGCTGGCTGCTCTTCAGCCGGAATGCGGAAGACCTGTTCGGGGGCCTGGTCGCCGGCGGGGGAGTGCTGTCGTTGGCGGGCTTCGTCTGCGGGCTGATTCTCGGCAACAGCGGCCCGAACGACGCCAACTTTGCGATGGGGCATTTCCTCGGCACGCGACCGCTGACCAACTCGCAGTTCGCGCGCATCATCCTGTGGACGGCCGCCAAAAGCGTGGCGTGGGCCTGGTTGCTGTGGGTGACGCCGCTGGTGGTGCTGTACCTGACTCTGGTGCCAACGGGGATCGTCAACCTGCCCCCCTTGCGCGATGAGGAGTGGCGCATGGCGTGGTGGTACGTCCCCGCGACGGTCCTCGGTCCGTGGACCGTGATGACATTTTTTGCGGCGATCGGCTTGACCGGGCGTTCGCGGCCGTTCGTGGACATCGTGATCGCCGGGTTCGTGCTGTTCATCGGCGGGAACGTGTTGTCGAATTATGCCCTGACATTCGAGCAACAACAGGCGCTCGGGCAAGGCGTCGTCATCGCCCTGGGCGCGATTGCGGTGCTGGGAACGTGGTGGCTGTTCCGCATGTCCCTGCGGCGCGAGATGATCGCCGCTCCCAGCGTATGGATTTCTCTCGCCATCTGGGGCGTGCTGACGACCGGAGTGGCGCTCGCGAAGACGTTCGATCCGCAGATGCCGGCGGCACTCTGCGTGCTGCTGGCCGGCGCAATCGCTTTGGTGGTCGCCCCGATCGCCGCCACTCCGTTCGCGATCGCGTGGAACCGCACGCGGTAATTGCTAAAACTCAATGATGAGGGCTTGGGTGCCATCAACGCTGTTCACGGATCTCATTTGTGGGCTAAGATTTTGTCCACAGATTTCGCAGATTCCACAGATTGAATCCCATCATGGCTAGCACTGACTGACACTTGTCTTGGCAAATGCCTGTGACTTGAATCTGCGGAATCTGTGAAATCTGCGGACAAACGTCTCAGCCGCCACTTCGTGCCCGCCATCAGGGGGCTGGTGTTGGCAGCGGCGTCAGGAACCAGCGGCCCTCCACCCAAGGGCCGGGCTCTGGCAGCGGGAGTTCGTCGCCGCTCAATTCCTTCACCGTCCAGCGCAGCGCGAATTCGATCTCTTCCATTTCGACCGTGGGCCCGAGGAACTCGCGAACGGCCGACAATTGCGACTGGGCCTGCATGTGGCCGATGCTGACGGCGCTCATCCGTCGCACGATCAGCATCTCCGGCGGAATCATCGGAGCGCCGACGTCGCGAATTCGTCCCATCAGTTGACTGGCAAGCGCGTCATCCGGGCGGTCCTGATGGATCATGCCCAGCGACCACACGGCGGCGCCGCGCGACAACTCGCCGAGTTCGTAATTCTTCGGCACATACTGTTTCAGCAGCGGCAGGGTCGGTTCGTGCTTCATGAGCCCCAGCGCCTCGAACAAATGGGCGACCTGGCGATCGACCGCAGTTGGATTCTGACTGGAGTGCTCCAATTGCACGACGGCTTGACGCTGGGCCTTGTCGAGCAGGGCCGGCATCGTCTCGGGGATCGCCAGCCGGCGCAGCCCCCACGCTGTGGCGATCATCACTTCGGGACGAGGCGATTCCAACAGCGCGACCAATCGCGAAGCGGCCGGCTTGTGATCCAGCGCGGCGAGCAACAACGCCGCCTGCTCCTGACCGCGCCAGCTCTCCTGATCGACAACCTGCATCGCGGACTGGCGCACCGCCGGATCGAGCTGCGCCTGCTGCGCGAGCACGAACAGCGCCTCGCGGACGCGCCCGCGAACATCGGGATGCGGATCGTCGAGCAGATCGGCCAGCGTGACGATCCGCTCCGGCGTCGGCAGAGCAATCAGCGCGCGAGCGGCCCAGTCGCGCACCTCAGCAGCGCGATTCCGCAGCGACCGATCCACCAGGGGAAGCACGAGGGCCGGGTCAATGGCGTACAGCCGTCCAAGCGCCGCCGCGGCGACGGCCGGTTCGGCGTCCTGCGCGGCCCGCGTCAGAATCTGCCGGGCGTCGTCGGAGGATTGCCGGGACAGCAGCGCCACGGCACACAGACGCTGTCCGAGAGACGGAGCCGTCCCCTGAATCAGTCGGGCAGCGTCCGCAGCGAGACCGGTCTCGGCGAGTTCCCCCGCCGCCCGCGCACAGGCGAGGCGGACGTCGGCGGTGCGTTCCGAGGCATGCACGATGTTCAGCAGCGCGGGGAGCGCTTCGGCGTTTCGAACGGTCGCCAATCCTTTCGCCGCCAGCAACAGATCTCGGCGAGTTGTGGAAGCCTTGTCCAGCCGGTCGCGCCAGACGCTTCGCATCGGTTGATAATCCCAATCGGCCAGCGCCGGCTCGATGACCGCACGGACGTCGCTGCCGCTGCGTCGTGAGGCCTCGAACAGCTCCGCAGCGCTGTCGCGAGTGTCGAGCGCGATCAACGTCAGGGCGGCGGCTCGAACGGCCGTGGGATCAGCTTTTGGGTCAATCAAGACCTGCCGCAATTCGGGCCGCGCGTCTTCCATTCCCGGGAGTCCCATCCGATGGGCGTGACCGATGGCGTCCGCGGCGAGTCGCTGGTATTCGACCTCCGGCCGGGCCAGAACCTGCCGCCAAAGCGCGAGCTGGCCGGGCTCCAACGCGCGATCGGGTTGCGGCAACGCGATGGGCGGATCGGTGAACATCACGAACGCCGGCCTGATCTCGTCGGCGGTCGCCGTCAGTGGAGCCACCGCGGCGATCGCGAACAGCAGGGCACAATGTCGAAGCATGGGACACATGGTTATGCCGGCTGTGATAAACGACGGGTCTGCCAAAGCAGCACGATCAGGCTGACGACCGAACCAATGCCGAGAAACCACCAGTTCGCCGGAATCAGGTCGTAATCGCGGAAACCCTGGAGACGAATGACGGTCAGCGCCGCGGCTACCGGGTTGACGGTCAAGGCGGCCTCGACGAAGTCGTGGCCGAACGGGGCGTCGCGTCCGAGCCAAATCAGCAAGGGAACGCCGCAGACGGCAATCAGCAGGCCGTACGCGGCGACCGTCGCCGCGGCGGTGTGACGGAACAGGCTTCCCACGGCGGCGCTGCTCAACATCGAGAAGACCGCGGTCGCAAACAGGCAGATCACCACCCGCTGCACCTGGAACCGTTGCCCCGGCTCGATGTAGACCATCACCAGGTAGCCGGGCAGCGTCGCACACAGGACCAGCAGCAAGGTCAGCAGAACCGAGAGCAGTTTGCCCCAGACGATCCGCACCACCGACAACGGCGTCATCTGCAACAGCACCCAGCCGCCGGTCTCGCGCTCGCCCGCAATCAACCCCGCCGTCAGACTGGGCGTCACGAGCACCAGCAAGGCCACCTGCAGCAGCACCAGAATCCCGCCAATGGTGGGCACGTCCCATTCGATCGTCCGCGTCGTCGTCAGAATGGATAACGCCAGCGACAGCACCGCACAACTGGAAACCAGCCGCAGCAGCCAATGGAGACGGCCGAATCGACGGCAACGAAACTCCTTGACCATCACCGGATTTGTGAAAGAACCAATGGCCCCCGACCGGCGATTCGGATCGACGAGGAACATGAGTCGCCGGAAGATCCGGTAGAGCAGGCTTTGATCGTCGACCACAGTGCCCGTCGAGCGGCTCTGATCGAGCAACGTATGGTTCAGTCGTCTGATGGTCCACATGGCGCACACCAATGTCGCTACTAGCGAGATCCCGGTAAACCGCCGGGTAACGTCGATCGTGGACGCCACGCCGCGCGAGCCGACGTCGGCCGCGCCCAGGCTGTCCATCATCGCCGCGAACGGCGACGCGCACCGCAACCAGCCGACGAGCTCGCCCAACGATCCGCCCGCGCCGATGAAGAAATAGTGCGGCACGAGCGTGACGACGCTCCACAACAGCACGCCGCCGTACGTCCACCGAACCGCGGCGTCAATCGAGCCGGCCTGAGTGCTGACCAGCAACCCCAGCGCGCTGCAGAACAGGGCCGTCAGTCCGAGAATGAAATAGACGATCAGCACGTCGCCGCTCAGCGAGACGCCACCCAGGGCATAGCACGCACAGATGACCGGCAGCGTCAGCGCGAGCATTACGCACCCCAGTCCCAGCGTCGCAAACAGTTTTCCGCAGTAGATGCGCCAAGCGCCGAGCGGCGTGTTCAGCAGCAACGCCAGCGTGCCGCGACGTTTTTCGTCGACGACGCTCGTCGCCGGGAAGACCGGCAGCATCAACAGCACCGCCCCGAGCAGGCCGTACGACAGCAGCCGAAAGAGCTCCTGCGAGCGGCTGCCGGAGAGCGCCATGTGCGACTCGGTCGGCCAGCGCAGCGCCAGCAGCAACGTCAAGCCGGCGGCGAGGGCGCATTGCAAGGCCACCGTCCGCGGCTGACGCATCAGGCCGATGAATTCTCGCTGCAAAATCGGATTGTTCACGCTATTTCCCTGCGGTTACAGCGACCGGCGACGCCGTCGCGCCCGGCCGGGCAAACGTCATAAAGGCTTCTTCCAGGTCCGTCTGCAGTTCGCGGTACTGGGCGATGCGAATGCCGTCGCGCACGAGCTGCTCGAGCAGTTCCGCCAGTCCCCCGTCGGAGATCACCGACCGAAAGCGGACGGAGGCTTCCGTGGCCGCTTCGATCACTTCCGCTTCGGGTTCCACCGCGCCCCGCACCGCCGCCGCAGTGCGTGCGACTTGAGCGGCGTCGAGCAACTGCACTTCGATCGTCCGTTGGCGGCTCACCTGCCGGCCGATCTCTTCGACCGTGCCGTAGGCCCGCAATGTCCCATGCGTGATGATCGCGATCCGCTGACAGATGCGGGCCAGCTCCGGCAGAATGTGGCTCGTCACCAGCAGCGTCTTGCCCATCGCGGCCAGCTTGAGGAGCAGGTCGCGCATTTCGATCCGGGCCTGCGGATCGAGGCCGTTCGCCGGCTCGTCGAGAATCAACACCTGCGGGTCGTGAATCAGCGTCCGCGCGATGCCGACCCGCTGGGCCATGCCGTGGCTCAGGCTCTCGACGTACTTGTCGCGCATGCCGGCGGTGCCGGTCAACTCCATCACTTCGCGGATGCGCTCGATCCGCTTTCGCGGCCGAATGCCGAAGGCGGCCCCGAAGAAATCCAGATACTCGTGGACCCGCATGTTGTCATACGAGCCGAACTGGTCGGGCATGTAACCGACGAGGTGTTTGATGCGGCGGGCGTCGCGGACGCAATCGGCCCCGGCAATGCGGGCCGTGCCGCTCGTCGGTCGCGACAGGCCGACCAGGATGCGGATGGCTGTCGATTTTCCGGCGCCGTTCGGACCGATCAGTCCCAGAATCTGCCCCGCGTCAATCGTCAGGCTCAAGTCGTTCAGCGCCGTGAACTCCCCGAAGCGCTTGGTGAGGCGCTCGATGACGACCACGGGCGGATCAGCCGCTGTCATGGATGTTCCACTCTGAGGATCGGGAGGCTCATGGTTCGCTGGACGGTTCATCGACGACGCGGGCGCGCAATTCGAGCGTCAGGGACTCAATCTGCCAGTAACTCACATGCTCGACGCCGTCGGTCGAGTGTTTCGTCAACTCGGGACGATCGGGATCGCCGGCATTGATGCGGAGCGCGAACTGGCCCTCCTCGGTCAGCGCGAGCCACGTGGGGTCGGCAATCTCGTGCGACAGCGTTCCCACGGGATCGATCCAGGTGTGGAAGGGGACCGGGACATTCCCCTGCATTCCCGCCAGTTGGAGCTTGCCGACCGGACCATCGACCTGCATCACCACGCGCGCGGAGAGGGGCTTCAATGGCAGCAGGGACCGCGGGACCGAAAACTGCAACCAGGCGGTCGACGGTTGATGCTTGGCCGACCACGCACGCTTCCGATAATCGTAGAATCCCGACGGCCTTTCACCGGCTGGCCCGCTCGTTTCGCGATAGGGCGCGAGCGGTGCGGGGATCGTGATCACCGTCCCCGTGGCCGGCCGCGAGAACGTCACCGGCAGGGAGACCAGCGCGGAGCCGGAGACCGGGTTTCGTTCCGAAAAGCTCAGTCCGCCCGGCCAGGGATTCGTCCAGAACAGCAGTGTCGGCTCCACCGGAAAGCCCCGTGCGAACATCGAAGACAACGTCCGGCTGCGGCGCAACTGCTCATCGCTCAGCACGCCCGCGGAGATAAATTGTTCGGACGTCAGGACTCGGTCGGCGTTCGCCGCAAACGCTCCCTCCGGGCCCATGTCGACACCGATGCGACCGGTGGTCATGGCCAGCAGAGCATCGGACGGACGAATTCCCTCCGGCAGCGACAACTGACCCACAACCCCCTGCTCGTTGAAGGTCGCGGTGACGCGCAACGGCTCCGGGAGCGCGATCGATTCGCGAAACGTGGCCGTTCGCAGTCCGGGGGATTGCGTCAGGTTCTCCCACTGCCAGCGATCGGCGTCCGTCCAGATCATGCGGCGTGCGACCCCTTCCGTGCCCGCCATCTCGGGAAGAATCCAGCCGCCGTGCTCGCCCTGCAAGTCGGCCGATCCGGCGGTGGACGTGTAGATGCCGGCCGTGCCGTTGATCTGAACATCGTCGGTGCCGTCAATGGCCTGCACGAACTGCAGGAGGGCCGTCGTCGGCGGGACTGCGGCCCGCGTGCGGCTGCCGGCGACGATCAGCACGGCCGCGGCGGCGAGCGCCGCAATAGGCCCCCAGCCGGCAAAGCGTTCCAGCCGGCCGCGCCGCGAAAGCCCGAACGCCATCCCCACGAGGCTGGCGGTGAACAAGGTCAGCCACCCGACGATGACGCCCCGCGCGGGAATCTCGTAACCAATTTGCTCGCTCACATGCCGCTCCGCGACCGGGGCCGTCAGCGGCGATTCCACACGCGGGGCAAAGAACTGCGGGGCGATCATCTCATACGCCCTGTTCCGGACGTACTTCGGCAGGCTCTCGCCGCGATTGCGCGAAGTCTCGTTCGCCTCGCGCGGCCGCACCCAGGCGGCGGCTCCGATCGTCGTGACCAACAACCGGCCCCGGCCGCATGGCTGCCAGAACGCCGCCGGCCAGCCATCGACGGTGATCGGCACATCGACGTTGGAGACCAGCACGCGCACCAGATCAACCGGCCGATCGAGGTCGATGCTGACGATCAACCCGGCTTCGGTCTGATCGGTCTGCAAGTCCACGTGCGTCAAACTGACGCGGTCGACCTCCTGTCCGGCAAACGCGTCTCCCAGCAACTGCTCCAGCAGGCGGATCTCGACGCGGTCCAGCATGACCCACAACCGCCCGCCGCCGTACAGCCACCGGCGAATCGTCACCAGGGCCGCGGGATCGTGCAAAATGCGGTCATCGGCGATCACGAGGTGGTCCACGGCATCGAGCGTTTCTTCGCGCCCCGGCAGCAGTCGGTCGGCGAAGACGATCCCGATCGGGCCGCGACTGAGTTCGGAACGGCCGGCCGAAACCAGTTCATCCACCGGCGGCGGGGCCAGATCGGGATTGGTCCCCGGCTCGCTCGGCGAACCGTCGCAGAGGGCGGTCATGGGGCCGGGCGGGGCCAATCGCAGCCAACTGCTGCGCTGCAATTCGCCCGTTGTCCCGGCGACCAACTGTTCCCCGGCCGATCCCGATTCCAGAAACATCGTCCATACGTCGACGAGTTCCTGCTTCGGGTCGCTGACCTGGGGCAGACGAACGGGATGCGACGTCTCAAGTCTCGACCGGGCTGGCAACCAACACCGTCGACCATACTGCAACAGCGGCGCGCCGTCGAAATAGGACGAACACAGGACTTCGGCCGGCTCGTCCAGCGGATTCACGACCGCCAAGCGGACCGTTCCCCAGCGCTCGGGGCGATACCGGTAGACTGAATCCGGCCCCACGATCATGCGGATGCCAAATGCGGCGGCAGGCTCCGCCGGCCCGGACGGTTCTTGTGCGGACGCGCCGAGCGTCGCTGCGAAGCAGAGTCCCGCCACGATCGCCGCCGCACGAGAATGCCAGGAACGCACGAAGACTCCAGCCGACTCAGACGAAGGACACTCGAAGACACGGAATCGCGTCACGGGGAATATACTCACCTCGCCTGACCGACGCCATTCGCCGACAATCGATTTCCGTTCCCCAGTCGGCACATCGGTTATGATGTCGCGCAGATTCGGGACCGAGTCGTTATAAGCTGTTTCAGAACCACATCGTCTTTACGCCGAAGGCGTTGCATAGCACAGCCCAGGGTCGCGAGTCGGCGAGCGCACCCTGGGTGGTGATCGATGATGAACCCCCTACCCTGAAAGGGTTTCATAAAGGACTGAGGCTGCCGATGATGCGACCCTTTCAGGGGCGAATTGCCGCGGACGCCATGTCTCCAGGGTGCGCTCGCCGACTCGCGACCCTGGGCTGAGTGATCGAACGCCTTCGGCGTACTCAACCACTGAATTAATGTCCTGCCACGAACCGCAACAACCAGGACTGGGTTTTGAAACCACTTCTAGGAATCGCCGCATGATCGCACACTCTCGGCGTCAGTTTCTGGCTTCGTCCGTCTCGGTCGGGTTCGCCGTTCTTGCGCCGGCGGTGCGGGGCGCGGAGGAACAGCCGGTCGAGCCGATCATCGACATCCATCAGCACACGAATTATCGCGAGCGGACGAACGCCCAACTGCTCGCCCATCAGCGGGCGATGGGGGTGACGCATACGATCCTGCTGCCGTCCGGGCGGTCGGTGCAGCGACCTTCCACGGCCGACGGCAAGCACAACGGCCTCGGCGGCGTCGGAGCGGGCGGCAACGAAACCGCGCTCGCCTTGGCCCGGGAGTTGCCGAAAGAGTTTTCCTTCGGGGCCAACGACGTGACCGATCTGCCGGACGCCCGGCAGGAGATCGCCCGCTACCTCGATCTGGGGGCGATCGTCATCGGCGAGCAGAAGTTCGGGGTCGAACTCGACTCGCCCGCCTGTCAGGTCCTGTACGCGCTCGCCGCGGAACACCGCGTGCCGATCCTGCTGCACGTGCAGCACGGCACGTACAATCTCGGCTTCGAGCGGCTGCCGAAGATGCTCGAAAAGTTCCCACAGACGACGTTCATCGGCCACGCCCAGACGTGGTGGGCCAACATCGACAAGAACCACGCCGATCAGACCGTCCTGTATCCGAAGGGGAAGGTCACGCCCGGCGGCATGACCGACCGCTACTTGAGCGACTATCCGAACATGTTCGCCGACATGTCGGCCGGCTCCGGCCTGAACGCCTTGACCCGCGATGAGGACCACGCCCGGGGCTTTCTGGATCGGCACCAGAACAAAATCCTGTACGGCAGCGACTGCGATGATCGCGTGGGGAGCGGTCCCGCCTGCCAGGGGTCGCAGACCATCGCCGCCATTCGCCGGTTAGCGCCCAGCAAGGCGATCGAGCGCAAAATTCTCTTCGGGAACTCGCTGAAGCTGTTCCGTTTGCCGGGCTAAATGACTGCGGGAATTGATCGCCCCCAGTGTCCCGGACGCTCCAAGCGTCCGGGACACTTTAAGAGGGCGCGGCAGCGTTGCTTCGCGGCGGGTCGGCAGGGCACAATACAGGGCTTGCGGCTGAAAACGGATCTCTGGTTTACGCTCCTCGATGACGGCACGACTCATGCATCGCAGTTTGTTCCTGATCTTAGCGGCATTGGCGACCGGCGTGACGGGTCGCCCCGGTCTCGCCGCCGACGCGCCCGAGCCGTTGGCCTTCTACGAAAAGGAGGTCCGGCCGCTGCTGGAGCAGCATTGCTTCAAGTGTCATGGCCCCGGCAAGGCGAAAGGGGGCCTGACGCTCGCCGGTCGCGAGGGGCTGCTCAAGGGGGGCGAAAGCGGTCCCGCGGTCGATCTGGAAAAGCCCGAAGAAAGTCTGCTGCTGCAGGCCGTGAACTTTGAGGGCTTCGAGATGCCTCCCGCGGGCAAGTTGCCGGCGGAGAAGATCGCCACGCTGACGAAATGGGTCAAGCTCGGCGCGCCGATGCCCGCCGGGGCTGCAGCACCGGTCGCCGCGCACAAGCCGCCGCCGACCGTCAACGACGAGACGATGAATCACTGGTCGTTCCGCCCCGTGCAACGTCCGGCCGTTCCGGCGGTGAAGAACGCGGCGTGGGTCGTCAATCCCATCGACGCCTTCGTGTTGGCGCAACTGCAAGCGGCGGGGTTGGAGCCCAATCCGCCCGCCACGCCGCAACAGTTGATGCGCCGCGTGCATTACGACCTGCTCGGTCTGCCGCCGCTGCCGGCCCAGGTCGAGGCCTTCGTGAACGATCCGTCATCGACGGCGTATCGCGCGTTGATCGACGAACTGCTCGAATCGCCACATCACGGCGAGCACTACGCCCGCTACTGGCTCGATCTCGTGCGGTATGCGGAGACGAACAGCTTCGAGCGCGACAATCCCAAGCCGTTCGTCTGGCGGTATCGCGATTACGTCATCGGCTTCTTCAACAGCGACAAAGGTTACGACCAATTCATCCGCGAGCAGTTGGCGGGAGACGAACTCGACCAGGTCACCAAGGATTCGATCATCGCCACCGGCTACTACCGGCTCGGCTTGTGGGACGACGAGCCGGCCGACCCGGAGCTGGCGTTCTACGACAGCATCGACGACATCGTCGGCACCACGTCGCAGGCGTTTCTCGGACTGACGATGAACTGCGCCCGCTGCCACGATCACAAGCTCGACCCGCTTCCCCAGGCCGATTACTACCGCTTCGCCGCGTTCTTCCGCAACCTGCGGCACTACGGCCAGCGTTCGGACGAGTCGGTGTATGCGGCGTCGGTGCGGTCGATCGCGACGCCCGAGGAAGAGTCCACCTTCCATGCCGAAAAGACGGCCTGGGAACAGCGGTTGAGCGAGTTGCGGAAGCAGCTCGATGCGGTCGAGGCGACGATTCAGCCGCATCTCAAGGGGGGCGAGATCGACGACTTCAAGATGGACAGCGAGCGGCTGCGCGTCATCCGCGAGCACATCGGCCAAGAGATCACACAGGAGGGATACGACGCCTATGCGAAAACCCGCAAGCGGTGGACCGACCTGCGGAACCGTCCCCCACGGAGCGCCAGCCAGGCGCTGTGCGTGACGGAACACGATGACACAGCGCCGCCGACGCACATCCTCATCCGCGGGAATGCGCACGCGGAAGGGGACGTCGTCGAACCGGCGTATCCCGCAGTGTTGTCGCCGCCCTTACCGGACATCCGTCTGCCCGCTCACGGCCAGAGCGCCGGCCGCCGCCGCGCGCTCGCCGAATGGATCGCGAGCCGCGACAACCCGCTCACGGCGCGCGTCATGGTCAACCGGCTGTGGCAATGGCATTTCGGCCGCGGCCTCGTGACGTCGACGAACAACTTCGGCCTGCAGGGCGACGCGCCCACGCACGCGGCGCTCCTCGATTGGCTCGCCGCGGAGTTTGTCGAACACGGCTGGAACCTGCGGCACATCCACCGGTTGATTCTCACGTCGAACACTTACCGGATGTCTTCGCAGGGAAACTCCGCCGCACTCGCGAAAGACCCGCAGAACCTGTTGTTCTGGCGCTATGACATGCGTCGCTTGCGGGCGGAGGAGCTGCGCGATTCGATTCTCGCCGTGAATGGCACGCTCAATCTCGACCAGATGTTCGGCCCGAGCATTTACCCGGTGATCGAGGAAGAAGTCCTCGCCGGGCAGTCGCGTCCCGGTGCGGGCTGGGAGCGTTCGACGCCGGAGGACCGCCGCCGCCGAAGCATCTACGTCCACATCAAGCGGTCGCTCACGGTGCCCTTGCTGGCGAACTTCGACGCCGCCGACACCGATTTCACGTGCCCGGTCCGTTTCGCCACCACGCAGCCAACGCAGGCTCTCAGCCTGCTCAACAGCGCCTTCCAGCAGGAGCAGGCCGCCGAGTTCGCCCAGGATCTGCGCCAATCCGCCGCCGACAACCGCCCCGCCCAGGTGCGGCTGGCCCTGCAACGCGCCCTGCAACGGGAACCGGCCGACGCGGAAATCCAACGGGGTCTGGACCTGATGATCAGGCTCGAACGCGAGCACCGGCTGTCGGCCGACGCCGCACTGAAGTATTTCTGTTTGACCGTGCTGAACCTGAATGAGTTTGTGTATCTTGATTGATGATGGATGGAATCATCACCGACCTGAACAGGAGATTGTCAATGATCACCCGCTCCCCGGAATTGCAGGCCACGCTCGACCAACTGCTGCAACTGTCCCCCGAAGACCGGCTGGAATTGGGCGACTGTCTCCTCGCGAGTGTTGCCGGCGACGACGTGGCGGCGGCGTGGGAGGAAGAGATCTCACGGCGGATCGACGAATATGAATCAGGGGAAGGCCAGAGCTACCCAGTTCGCGAAGTGATTGCCGAATTGCGGGAATCGCTCGATGAAGCCCATTGATATTCGCGATGGCGCCCGTCGCGAATTAAGCCAGGCGGTCGAGTGGTATCGCAGGAAAGACCGCGAACTGCCGAAGCGGTTTCTTGCAGCGTTCAGCACAACTGTGGATCGCATCGAGTCACAACCGGACATCGGATTGCCCGTCGCCCGTAGAGCACGAAGCCTGAAAATCAAGCGGTTTCCATTCAGAGTCATTTTTCGAGAAGGTCCGAGTCTCATCATCATCTTCGCCGTCGCTCATGATCGAAGGCGGCCGGGCTACTGGTTGAGACGCGTTCCTCGAGATACGGAAACAACCATGACCCCACCCAATTTCTGCGGCCGCACGCGGCGCGAATTCCTCTGGCAGACCGGCGGCGGCTTCGTCGGCACGGCCTTGGCCGGAATGCTCGGCGACGACTTCCTCGCCCGGCAGACGGTCGCGGCCGACGGCACCACGCCGTTCCAGAACCCGCTCGCACCGAAGCCGACGCACTTCGATCCGGAGGCCACGGCGTGCATCTTTCTGTACATGTACGGCGGCCCGAGCCACGTCGACACGTTCGACCACAAGCCTGCCATGACCGGCCGCGACAACCAGACCGTGCAGGTCAAAACCTTCGGCCGCGGCGGCCACAAGAACGAAGGCCGCATCGTCGAGCCGCGGTGGAAGTTTCACCAGTACGGCGAATGCGGGAAATGGGTCAGCGACCTGTTTCCGCATCTCGCGGAGCGGGTGGACGACATCGCGTTCGTCCACTCGATGACGGCCGATTCGCCCATTCACGGCTCGGCGATGCTGATGATGAACTCCGGGCGCATCCTGTCGGGCAGCCCCTGCCTCGGATCGTGGCTGAACTACGGACTCGGCACGGAGAACGAAAACCTGCCGGGCTTCGTCGTGATGCTCGATCCGCGAGGCGGGCCGATTTCCGGGCCGAAGAACTGGTCGAGCGGCTACATGCCGGCGTCGTATCAGGCGACGATGCTGCGGACGCAGGGGAACCCGATTCTCGACCTCGCGCCGCCGCCGGAGTTGGGCGTCCCGGCCCAGCGGCAGTTGCTCGACACGCTGCGGGCCTACAACGAAGAACACCTGGCGACGCGGGCGGACAACTCGAATCTGTCGGCCCGCATCGCCAGCTACGAGCTGGCGTTCAAGATGCAGGCCCACGCCCCGGAGGCGGTCGACATCGCCCAGGAAACCGCCGCCACGCAGGCGCTGTACGGACTCGACGATCCCAAAACGGCCACGTTCGGCCGGCAGTGCCTGCTCGCGCGGCGATTGGTCGAGCGCGGCGTGCGGTTCGTGCAGATCTATTCCGGCGGCGCCCACAACGACGACAACTGGGACGCCCACAGCGACATGGAGGCGAACCACAACCTGCACGCCGGCGAGACCGACAAGCCGATCGCCGGCCTCCTGCGCGATCTCGAGCAGCGCGGGCTGTTGGGCAAGACGCTCATCGTGTGGGGAGGCGAGTTCGGCCGACAGCCGACCGCCGAGTATGCCAAGGGGACCGGACGTGACCACAATGCCTACGGCTTCACCGTCTGGATGGCCGGCGGCGGCATCAAGGGGGGGGCCAGCCTCGGCTTGACCGACGAACTCGGCAGCGCCGCCGTGCAGGATCGCTGCCACGTCCGGCAGATGCACGCGACCATCCTCCACCAGATGGGCCTCGACCCCAACCGCCTGAGCTACTTCTTCGGCGGGCTGGATCAAAAGCTCGTCGGCGTGGAAGAGGTGGAGCCGATTCATCAGATCATCGGCTAACGCGGGCCGCGCGGTAGTGGTTGACGTGCATGACGGAGATTTGCGTTGGACGCCAGCGAGCGCACTGTCACGCCCGGTCCGAACCCGCGGACCGTGCGGACTGCCGAAGGCCAGGTTCTGACTGTGCCCGACGGCTGGCTGCTGCTGCCGCCCGGCGACGCCGCTTTGACACGACGCGTGAAGGCCGCGGGCGATCATTGGATCATGGTCGAGTGGAAACGACGCAAGCGATTCTCGCACGGCGTCTGGGCGGACGCCACGACGATCGAGCGGATTCGCACAGAACTCGAAGCCGAACGATCTACGCCGAGTTTCGCCAGGAAAAAGGCGGCCGACGCTCTCCGCCGGGGAAAAACTCAGGCGGACTACGTCGAGGATTTTCACGGCGCGGTCGTCGCGTTCCTGGCCTTCCATCCCAACCATGCCGCGCTCGCCGACCGGCTGGCCCGCGCGGTGACGGCCCATGCAACCCCCGTCGGCAGCGGCACCGTCGCCCGCACGAAACGCATTCCGGTCGAGCGGCGGGCCGAAGCCGCCGTCATCGCCTGGATGCGGCATCAGACCACCGGCTACGACGGCATGTTCATCCCCCGTGCCAAAGGGGAGCGCCGCGAAATCCGCCGGCAACTGGCCCAACGATCGAAGGAGTTGCTGGCGCGATACCGTCGGGGCGAACCGGTCCAATCAAACTGTCCGCTGCACCGCGTCGTTGCTTCTAACGACTCAATTCCCAGTCTTAAGTAGGGTGCAGTCGAGGCTTTGCGAGGCTTACCCCGTTGGGCCGGTTGTCCGTGGGTAGTAGATCGAAGCGGTTTCCAAACCGCATGGTCTGTACGCCGAAGGCGTTGTATCTCACAGCCCAGGGTCGCGAGTCTGCGAGCGCACCCTGGGTGACGATGAATGTTGCCCCCCATACCCCGAAGGGGCTTCATCAAGGTTTGAAGCCGTCGGTGATGCGACCCTTTCAGGGTCGATGCGTCTCCCACGCCAGTTTCCCAGGGTGCGCTCGCGGACTCGCGACCCTGGGCTGTGAGATCAAACGCCTGCGGCGTATTCTCCTCTCCCCCGAAAATCTCTCATCCGAATTGCCAGATTTCGCATTGAGGTTTGCCGTTGCGACCAGAAAATGCTGTGATATCCCAAATTCTCTGGGTCTGTGTTTCGGTCGGTCTGCGGAAAAAACATCAATCGTGGTGGGGCGGTTCGCTGCGGGTCGTTGCCTCGTCGCGCCGACCGGGTTCGTGGACACTGTGACTCGCTGATGCGCTGGCTTCTGGAGACTTTCTGATGACGATCCGGCCCCGTTGCTGTGGTTGGTTCCCCTTGGTGGTCGTGCTGTTCCTGACTGACGTCGCCCCGGCCCGTGCCGAGGATCGCACGCTGCTCTCGTTCGCGCGGCAGCCGCTGACGGGGACGTATTTCTCCGAGGGGGCCAACGCCGGCGACCTGAACAAGGACGGCCATGCCGACGTCGTCTACGGGCCGTTCTGGTATGAGGGGCCGAAGTTCGCGGTGTCGCACGAGCTGTATCCGGCGAAGCCGCAGAACATGAATGCGTACGCCGACAACTTCTTCAACTGGGTCTACGACGTCAACGGCGACGGCTGGAACGACGTGGTGGTCGTCGGCTTTCCGGGGACGCCGGGGCTGGTCTACGAGAATCCGAAAGCGGGCGGGTTCGACCAGCCGTGGAAGAAGCACGCGATTCTGCCGTCGGTCGCGAACGAGTCGCCGCAGTTCGTGAACGTCGTCGGCGACGACAAACCGGAACTCGTCTGCGCCTTCGAGAAGCGCGTCGGCTTTGCGACGATCAATCCTGCGAAGCCGTTCGAGAACTGGGACTTTCATGCCGTCTCGGAAGCCAACGCGCCGGACAAATTCGGTCACGGGCTGGGCGTCGGCGACGTCAACGGCGACGGCCGGCAGGACATCCTCATCGCGGGCGGATGGTACGAGCAGCCGAAAGAGGACGCGCTCACCGCCTTGTGGCCGTTTCACAAGGCGGCCTTCACGAATTCCTACGGCGGGGCCGACATGTTCGCCTACGACGTGGACGGCGACGGCGACAACGACGTCATCACCAGCCTCGCCGCGCACGACTTCGGACTCGCCTGGTTCGAGCAGGTCCGCGACGGCGGCGAAACGACCTGGAAGCCGCACGTCATCCTGGGCAAGGAGTCGGCCGACAATCCGTACGGCCTCGTCATCAGCGAGCTGCACTCGGTCGCACTCGTCGACATGGACGGCGACGGCCTGAAGGAC
>JAWXBB010000108.1:0-4144 GCA_034439795.1 Planctomycetaceae bacterium
CCGCGCCTTCGTGCACTTCGCTTGCGCCTTCGCGAGGCACGCGGCATCGCCGGGCTTCAGCTGTACGCAGTCGGCGACCACCTTCTCGCACGCGCCGAGCTGCTTCAGCCGATTGCCGAGGAGCTTGGCTCCGACCTTCCGGACCGTCTTCCCGCACTTGTCGATGGTCTTGCCGACCGTGGCGTCGCCGGCGCCCGCACCGGCGCCGTTCGGCGCCGCCGTGCAGTCGGGATCGGCGCGATCGACGAACGTGTCGCCGTCGTCGTCGATGCAGTTCTCGCAATCCTCGGGCTCGCCGACCGTGTTGCAGAAGGTCGGCGTGTCGATCGGCGCATTGAAATCGAACACGATCCGCGCGTCGTTGCAGACGGTCGTGCCGAGGCCGAAGCCCGGCTTCAGGCTCACGGTGAAGAGCACCGCGCCCTCGCCCTCGGGCGGCGTCACGTTCGGCGGCAGGAAGCCGAATTCCGGCTCCTCGGGGAACTGGTGCGTCGCGGGATCGAGCGTCGCGAACTTCCAGGTCACGAGACCGGTCGCGGTGTCGAGCTTGGCGTCGATGCCGACCAGGATGTTCACGCCGGGACGGAGGTCGACCTCGGTCGAGAAGCTCTGCAATCCGGGCGGCACCGGCACCAACCGGTCGCCGAACGAGATGGGTCCGAGGCTGAACGTGGCGAGATCGTACTTCGTCACGTCGAGCTGGTCGGTGACCGACACCTCGAACGCTTCACCCGCGGCGGTCGCCTTGTTCTCGAAGTTGATCGTGTACGGGAGAGGCGTGAGGCCGTCGATGAAACCGCCCGGCCCCCCGGGGCCCACTTTGTCGTTCGGATCGACCGGCGGGAGGAAAGGAATTTCGGGGTCCTTGGGCTCCGGCTTGCAAGGTACGTCGTACCAATCGAGATGGTTGACTTGAACACGCCCGCACGGAGGGCGGCTCGGCGGTATCTTCTTGAAGCAGAGGGTCCCCGGGAGCGGACAGCACAGTATCCCGAAGGGGCACGGCTTGAACTCTTCGTCGTCGCGCTCGCAGAAGATGTCGCCCGGGGGGCAATCGGGATCGACGATGCGGGCTTCGGCGGACCGGCCGACGAAACTTTCGTAGACCCGCGCAAACAAATGGCGCGCGGACTCGCGGGCGGCGTGCGCCGGATCACTCGCGACCACCATGAAGTACGCGGTATCGACAACCAGCTGGCTCTGACTGAACACCGTCGGGGAGCCGCCGAGGTCGGGGTTCGCTATCCCGTTCGCGACGACGCCCGCGAGCTGCGTTCGGACGTACGCCGCGATCGCCTCGTCGGACGGTACTCCCGGCGTCGCCAGGTCGTCCGCCGCGAGCTCTTTCGCGCGCGCGACGAAAGTGGCCACGGCCTCCTCCGCGAGGTTCGGTTGGAAATAGGGCGTCCCGATGGCCGCGGTCACCCGGAACGGCAACCGGCTAGCGTCGACCACGTCGAGGCTGGGCGGACCCGTAACCCGGAACCTCAGCATGCCCGTCGAGCCCGCCGGCACGACCGGCAAGAGAAGCGCGAACGAGTCGCGATCCTCCGGCGGTGGGATCGGCTCGTCGATCGCGATGCGCGTCCAATCGGCCGGGAACTGTTCCGGCTGCGACGGCGGCGGGCTCACCGGGAAAGGGATGTGGAAGGTGAGCTCTTCCGGAATCGTGAACCAGAGCGGGACGCCGTAGGCGTCGACCGTGCCGCGATTGCCGAAGGCCAGATAGATCGATTGCGTCCGACCGGCGAAGATCCCGCGGGGGAGGACGAGCTCCACCCAGAGGTCGGCCCCACCGCCCGCCTCGACCGTGAAGGCGTCGGAAAGCGTTGCGGTCGACGCATCGGGGTTCTGGACCCGAACGCTCCAGAGGCCCGGAGCAACGCCGTGGAGATCGAGCGAGGCCGAGAGCACCGACCCGTCAGCGCCTACCCCCGTGCCGACCACGTCGGGGAAGCCAGGGCGCACCAGCCGCACCTCGGCATCGGCGTCGAAGGACCGTCCGAAGATACGCACCGAAACGGTGCCGCCATTGCCACCCACCTCAGGTTTTACTGCCTCGACGGTGAGCACGCCCGTGTCCTCGAGCTCGACGGCCCCGATGTCGCACGCGACGCCGCGCGGCCGCGGCTCGCCGCGCTGATCCGTCGTGGGGCACGCGGTCCCGCCGCTCCCCGGCGGCGCGGGGTTGCCCGCGTCGATCGCCGGGCTGCCAGGCAGCCATAGGTGCGTCAGGGTCGGCCCGCCGTGGTCGGCGAGCGGGCCGAGCATGGCATCGATCGGGGCCGCTTTCGTGCCGATCTGGTCGCCGTTCGCGCCGTCGTGGAGGCCCGGACAGTTATACGCGTGACCGAAGAGGCTGTACCCCTCGGAGACGGGGAATTCGAAGCTGCCCGAAAAGCAGTCGGGCGCGTTCACCGCCGGATTCGGATCGTCGTGGAAGTTGCCGGCGACGATCGTGTTGCGGAAAACCATCGGGCCGGAGGCCCAGAGCCCGCCGGCCCCATGCGAGGGCTCGAGCAGCCGGTTCGCGGTGATGGTACAGCTCCGGAGGTTCATGGTGCCGCGGAAGGTGTAGATGCCGCCGGCAGTGTCCGCCGCCTGGTTGCCGCTGATGGTGCAATTGGTGAGCGTGGCCGTGGCGTCGCTGTTCAGGAAGGCGGCGGGGCCGCCGTTCTCCGTACGGTTGCCGCTGATGGTGGTGTTGGTGAGCGTCATCACGGCAGGCTGGGACACGTTCAGCTGAACATTCACGATGCCGCCGCCCCTGTTTGCCGCCACGTTGTCGCTGACGGTGCAGCCGGTGAGCGTGGCCGTGGCGGTGATGTTGTAGAGGCCGGCGCCGCTATTGGTGTACGTGTTGCCGGCGCCGCCGCCGCTACCCGTACGGTTGCCGCTGATGGTGCTGTTGGTGAACGTCGCCGCAGCGTTGGACTCATTCCGGATGCCGCCGCCGCCGCCGCCGAGCGCCGTGTTGCCGCTCACGATGCTGTCGGTCATGACGAGCACCGCGTCGCTGGATTGGTTCAAAATGCCGCCACCCGAGGTGGCCTGGTTGTCGCTGATCGTCACCCTCGTCAGCGTGAGCGGGCCGGCCCAGTTCGCGATGCCACCGCCCGAGCTAGCGATGTCGCCGACGGCGTCGCCGTTCTTCGTAACGACGACGTCGGTGAGTGTGAGCGCGGGCAGGGTGGAGGCCTGCTGCATCCAGATGCCACTCCCTGTGCGCGTCTGGTTCTGGCTGGGCGCGCGGCCGTGTCGGATGGTGACGCCGCTGATCGCGACGTGGGCATCGCGGACGTACAGCACGCGGTCGGCAACCCCTTGCCCCGCCGGGCAGTCCCCCGATAGCTGCTCGACGGCGCACGCCTGGATGATCGTCGTCGCCGCCCCGGCGCCGCTGATGACGAGATCGTCGACGACGGTGTTGTCCAGAATGTCGAGATCGCCGGCGGTACCATCATTGTCGTTCCCGACGACCGTCAGCGTGTACGTGCCGGCCGGCACCGTGATCGTGTCGGTCTGGTTGTTCTCACCCGCCGGGCACGCGTCGACGGTGACATTCGCGTTGGCGGCGCGCACCGCTTCGCGGAGCGAGCAGTCACCGTCGGGGTTGAGCTCGTCGGTGGTCGTCGTGACCGCAATGGTCGCGGCGTGAATTGGTTGAGCGGCCGTGCAGACGACAATGGCCAGCAGGATGCCGAGGAATGGGTGTCGCGTCATGGGCTCCCCCTAGGTGCGCCGGAGTCGCAGCGTTAGCGGTTTCTGAGTTTCATTCACAAGCGTTCTTTTGCGTCACCACGCATCCCCGATGGCGTCCGGAGGCACGCGGTCGCGGCGCGGGACGCGGCCGGAGCGATACCGCCCAAAAGGAATGAGGATCGTCTGGAGACTGTCGTTCGCTCATGCCTGGCGTTCGTGGGTCCGACAAGGAGCCACTTCCCCTCGCTGGCGATGGAGCCACCGGCACGTCCGACGTAGGCGAGCCTGCCGTCTCCGGCAATGCTGACGCGCGCGACGTCGCCGTCGCGCGCGGAGAGACTGTGGCGGTAGGTCATGACGTCACCTCGCGCCATGACCTACCGCCGGTCCGTCAGCTCACAGGCACTGATTGGGGCCGACGATGCAGATGCCGCTGATGCAG
>JAWXBB010000109.1:0-10403 GCA_034439795.1 Planctomycetaceae bacterium
AGGATCAATCGAGCGCCTCGCCCCCTCACCCCGACCCTCTCCCCCGAAGACGGGGGCGAGGGGGCCGGAAAGAGGAATCACGCGCGTTGCGCGCCGGGCTTGCCGTTCTCCACAACGAACGAGGCCCGCGTGACCAGCGGCGCGTCGGGCTTGGTCACGTCCTCCACCACTTGGAAGTCGGCCCGGTAATCGTCCGGCGTCACGGTGCAGCTCACGTAGCCGCGCTCGGCGTTCACGAATTTCAGGAACGGATTCTCGGCGTAGACCGCCGCATCCTTCGGAATCTGTCTGCCATTGCCGCCGGAGGAGATCGACGTCCCGACGAACTCGGTCGCGACCGTCGGCGAATCGGCGTCGCGGAAGTCGGCCTTGAGGTCGTTCACCCAGTTGCTGTGAATGTCCCCGGCGATCGTCACCGGGTTGCTGATCCTGCGGTCGCCGAGGAACGTCAGCAGCCGCTTCGTCGCCGCGGCGTATCCGCCCCACTGATCCATGCTCATGGTGAACTCCTCGCCCGACTTCTGATCCATCGGTGCGACCATGATCTGCTGCGTCAGCACGTTCCACCGCGCGGGGGACTGCACCAACGACGCCTCCAGCCACGCCTCTTGGGCCGAGCCGAGGACCGTCCGCTGCGGATCGAAGACGGCGTCGCAGGCTGGCTTGTTGCCGTCGCCGCACGCCTGGTCGCTCCGATACTGTCGCGTGTCGAGCACCGCGAACTGGGCCAGCCGGCCGAACGTCACGTTGCGGTAGAGCTTGAGGTCCGGCCCCTGCGGAATGCTCGCCGCCCGCAGCGGCATGTGTTCGTAGTACGCCCGGTACGCCTGCGCCCGCTGCTTCAGGAACTCGACGGGATCGAACATCGGCTTCTCGGAGATCGCCCCGGCGCAGTTGTTCGCGAACTCGTGGTCGTCCCACGTCACCAGCCACGGACAGGCGGCGTGCATCGCCTGGAGATGCTCGTCCGTCTTGTACTGCGCGTGCCGGTTGCGATAGTCGTCGAGCGACATCAGCAACGGAGCCGTGTGCTGGCGGAGCTGCTTCTCGCGGCCGGCTCCCTCGTAGATGTAGTCGCCGAGATGCGCGACGAGGTCCAGGTCTTCCCGGACCATGTGCTGATACGCCGTGAACAGCCCCGTCTCGTAATGCTGGCACGACGCGAACGCATACCGCAGCTTCTGCGGCAGGACGTTGGCGTGCGGCATCGTCCGCGTCCGGCCGACGGGGCTGGCCTCCCCCATCGCAAAGAATCCGTAGTGATACCAACGGTCCGGTTCGAGGCCGTGGATTTCGACGTGAATCGCGTGCGCCCACGCCGGCGTCGCGACGCACGTCCCCTGCACGACGACGTCGGTCAGCTTCTCGTCCTTCGCCAAGACCCAGCGAACCTCGACGTTCTGATCCGGCATCCCGCCCCCTTCGAGCGGTTTGGGAGCGAGCCGCGTCCATAACACGACACCGTCCGCCGTCGGATCGCCCGACGCCACGCCGACGGAGAACGGATAATCCGGCGACGTCGCATGTCGTTTCACCAGCAGCGACGCCGCAGTCGCCCGCCACGGCAACGCGGCGGCCGCCAGGCCCGACCACAGAAACGCCCGCCGATGAACCTGCAACCGGCGTGAGACAGCGGAAGAATGCGGCATGATGACTTTTCGCGTGGGGATGAACGGGCCTTGTCTTCGTGTCTTCGTAGGGTGCAGTCGAGGCTTGGCGAGGCTCACCCGTCTTCGTAGGGTGCAGTCGAGTCTTCGAGGCTCACCCCCGGACAAGGTCCAGTTTTCAAGGTCCAAATTTCAATGACCAACAAGAGTCTTCACCTTGACCATTGGAAATTGAACCTTGGTCATTTCACCGGGGGTGAGCCTCGCAAAGCCTCGACTGCACCCTACAAAGAAGGACCGCGTCAGGATACCGTCTGACGCCGCGGTCGAGTATCGTCAACGGCGTCTCCTGACCGTGTGATTTCCGCGAAGATTCGTGTCCCTCTCGTTCATCGTTCCCACTTCGGAGTTCCCACCATGTCTTGCCGCTGGATCGCTGCTTACACGGCGCTCACCGCCCTGCTCGCCCCGCTGACCGTCGAGGCCCAGATGTATCGCGTGTACTTCGGCACCTACTCGGGCAAGGACAGCCAGGGGGTCTATCAGGCCACGTTCGACGCCGCGACCGGCAAGCTCGGCGACGCCACCCTCGCCGGCGAGGCGGTCAATCCGTCGTTCGTGGCGATTCATCCCACCGGCACGTTCCTGTATGCCGTCGGTGAGATCGCCGACTTCGAAGGGAAGAAGACCGGCGGCGTCACGGCGTTCGCGATTGACGCCGCGTCGGGCAAGCTGACGAAGCTCAACCAGCAGTCGTCCGAGGGGACCGGGCCGTGCCACATCACCATCGACAAGGCCGGTGGGACGGCGTTCGTCGCCAACTACGGCGGCGGCAGTTGCTGCTCGCTGCCGATCGGCGCGGACGGCAAGCTCGGCCCCGCGGCGTCGGCGATTCAGCATCAGGGGAGCAGCGTCGACGAGAAGCGGCAAACCGCGCCGCACGCGCACTCGATCAATCTCGATCCGTCCAACCAGTTCGCATTCGTCGCCGACCTGGGCCTGGACAAAGTCCTCATCTACAAGGTCGATCCGAATAAACACACGCTGACGCCGAATAGTCCGCCGAGCGGGAGCGTCGCCCCCGGTTCCGGCCCCCGGCACTTCACGTTTCATCCGACCGGCAAGACGGCGTACGTCATCAACGAAATGGCGAACACCGTCACCGCATTTTTGTTCGATGCCGCGAAGGGTTCGCTGACCGAGATCCAAACCATCACCACGCTGCCGAAGGACTTCACCGGCACGAGTTACACCGCCGAGGTGGTTGCGCATCCGTCGGGCAAGTTCCTGTACGGCTCCAACCGCGGCCACGACAGCCTCGCCGTCTTCCAGATCGACGCCGCCGGCAAGCTGACCGCCGCGGGCCACGTCCCCACCGGCGGCAAAACGCCGCGGAACTTCAACGTCGACCCCACCGGCAAGTGGGTTCTCGCCGGCAACCAGGGCACCGGCACCGTGACGGTGTTCGCGGTCAATCAGGACACGGGCATGCTGACGCCGACGGGGCAATCCATCGCCGTCGGTTCGCCGGTGTGCGTACGGTTTCTGATGATGAAGTGAGGAAAGGTCACGCTGGTAATGTTGAACGCGATTCACGATCTCAATGACGGTCTCGTGCCTGAGGGCGATAACCTCGTTCTTCGGTGGAACGATGGGCCTACAACGCATGTCGCGACAGCTAATATCTGGCACCGCTTTCGACCGCAGCACTCAAAGTAGCAATCCCATGAGAATTCACATCGTGACGTTTCGACTCGCTTTCTATTGGGGATTGCTTCTGATCACTGAGGTAACCTCCCTCACCACGGAGCGGGTGCAAGCTGACGATGCAAAGCGCATCGTCACAGACGAAAGGATGAAGTCGATCTCTGCCGCGATGGAGTCGTCTTTAGAAGGTCTGCCCAAACTCTACGAGTCCGTCAGCAAGTCGATCGTGCGTGTCGAAACGGCGGACAATCGGAACGTGACCGGGGTCATCGTATCCTCGGACGGGCAGATCGTCGTGGGGAATGGTTTCGGATGGGATGACGTGAAAGTCCACCTGCGCGACGGCCGAACCGTCACCGCGAAGGCTAAGGGTTGGTCGGCAGAATGGAGTCTCGGCGTCATCAAGATGAACGAAGAGGGCCCGTGGCCGGCAATCAAGCTGGGGTCCACAAAGGATCTGAAAGCCGGAGAACCTTGTCTGGTGATCGGTTACTCACCGCGCGGCGATACGAACTTCGATTTGTCACCGACGGCAAGGTTTGGGTTCATTGACCGTTGCCAGCCAACTCACTGGGTCACCACCACGTGTTTTCCGGGATTTTTCGAGCGGGCGGCAGTGGTTGGAATGGACGGCCGCTTACTCGGAATTGATACCGCCTTCTCGGGTTATCAGAGTTACGCGACCGCCGTGGATGTCCTGGTCGCCCATCGCGCCGACCTGTTTGCGGGCAAGAACCTCGATTGGGTCCGGTATCCGCCCCATCCGGACTCGATCTACCGCATTGCCGCTGGCGATCACCCCGAGTTGTTTTCGATGAGGAAGACGGATGATGTCGTGGGCACAGCCGAACTGCCAACGCGCATGAGCGATTCGCAGTTGTCTAAGGTCAAGCAGATTGCGAAGACAACAACCGTACGATTAGTCTCGAAAGAGCGACTCGGATTTGACGGAAAAGGTTACGACCGCTGGAGCGGCGTCATTGTTTCGGAAGACGGCTACATCCTGACGTGTGGTCACACCGATCAATTGCCGGGAGAACAGTTGACCGTTCGTCTGTCGGACGGTCGCGATGCCGACGCAGTCGCGTTGGGAACGAATCCGATTACGGATGTCGCTCTCGTGAAGATCACGACACCCGGTTCATGGCCGTTTGCAGAGATTGCCGAATCGTCGACGTTGAAACCGGGTGACTCGCTCATCGTCGCCGGGTATCGAGCCTTGGATGCGAAGGGGGAAGGGCTAACAGAACGAAGTCCGCAAATTGGCACCGCGGCTGTGAGACTCCAACGGTACCTGATGTTGGGCCCAAACCTGGACCAAACCAGAATGAGTATTCCCCTCCACGGCGGTATGTCGGGAGGCGGCATATTTAACCGATACGGGCGCTACGTCGCTGTCTCCCAAGGGGGATCAGGCGTTCGGTCGGAAGTCGCCAAGGTGCAATGGGATGACTTGAAGCGAATTGAGTCGATCGACACTGCGACGGGAGTACCGCATCCGCTACGAAAGCGATTCGTCGCTCCGAGCAAGGCAGTTGCTCAATCGGTCGTGGAACTCTTGGTTGATTCCAAACCGGTCAGTTTCGGGACCATCGTTGACGCTGACGGCTGGATTCTCACGAAGGCGAGTGTTCTGGACGGAACCGTGAGTTGCCGATTGCCCGACCAGGCGGTCGTCGTCGCCGAAAAACGGGCAGCGTCAGAAGAGCATGACCTCGCCTTGTTGAAGATCGACGTGGGTGGCCTGGCCGCGGCCGAGTTTTCCGACAAGGAGCCGCCATTCATCGCACAGGTTCTGTGTGCGGTTGGTTCCGGTCAGATTCTCAAGCCGGGAATCGTGTCTGTCGAAACTCGCGCCATTCCGCCCGAACGGCGCTGGAAGGGTGACGCCACGGAGGACGCACCAGACGGAGCGATGATCTCCCGTTCGACGGACCTGAGTCTAATCGGGACGAAGCTTCAGCGCGATGACATCGTCGTCTCCATCAACAGGCATTTAACCCCCAACGTGGCCGCGTTGACTCAGGTTTTAGAGACAGATCTCGCCGGATATTGCACGGGTGACTTGGTTTCGGTCGCACTTCGCCGCAAGGGCGCACCCATGAACATCCTGACAACCCTGCCGCCCGCCACCGGTCTGCCACCTGTCACCGGCATGCTTCGGCAAGATTGGATGAGGGACCAGCATGACACACCGAGGCAATCCGGTTTCGCTGCGGTCTTTGATACCGACATCGAACTTCTCCAGCGAGAAGCGGGCTGTCCCGTGATTGACGTTGAAAGCCGCATTCGCGGCATCGCTATCGCCAGTCGAGGCCGCGAAAAAACACAACGTGGTCCGACGTCTGTTCTACCGAGTCACATCGTTAGTCGTGTGACAAAGCAACTCATTGCCGAGGCAAACTCCAAGTGACGGTGCGAGTTAGAACGCAAACTTTTCAACTCGTTCCCACGCTCTGCGTGTGAACCATGGGCCGTAACGCTCTGCGTCACGCACGGGGCTGTCGCCACTCTGCTGGCTCGCGTCGTGAGACTCACTTGGAGCGACGCAGAGCGTGGGAACGAGTTCTCGTGTTCGCGGCGGTCATCCCTTGCATTCCGCGCACGGAGCGGTAGCATTCGACATTGACCTGGGTGCCGGGGGGCTTGTGGCTCCACCGGAGAATAGGGAAGACGGTGCGAATCCGTCGCGGTCCCGCCGCTGTAACCGGGGACGAACGCTGCGAACGCCACTGCGACACCGGTCGCGGGAAGGTGCAGCCAGTAGGCCGATCCGGAAGCCAGAAGACCTGCCCATTGGTCGTCCGCCTGCCTGCGGTTCGCGCGTAACGAAACCTCGTGGCGTCTGAGCGAATGCGTGCCCCATGCGCCGGCCTCGGCGTGCGCGGGCTATGCGTTTGGCCGGTGCCCCGTCGCCGACTTGCCGTTCGCCGCGGGTGGTCCGCCTGACAACGGGGATTGTCCAATGTCTCGCCGAATCGTCGCTCGTCCGCGGCTGTGCCCGGGCTTCACGCTGATCGAACTGCTGGTGGTGATTGCGATCATCGCCATCCTGATCGGGTTGTTGCTCCCCGCGGTGCAGCAGGCCCGCGAAGCCGCCCGGACCACGCAGTGCCGCAACAATCTGAAGCAGCTCGTGCTGGCCTTGCACAACTACGCCGACACTTATGCCGAGACGCTGGTGCCGCACAAGATCGACGATGCGAAGGCCATCGCGGGGACGATCTCCGGCGTCTGGCCGCAGCAGGGGCAGATCCGCTACTGGTTCGGCCTCGTCGATTATGACGTCCCGATGGCCAACCGGCTGGTGTTCGAGCAGGGCATCCTGGCTCCGTACATGGAGAAGAACTACGCCTCGTATCAGTGTCCCAACTTCGGGCCGACGCAGGTCGACGAACTCCGCGTCGGCCGCATGGCCTGCGGTTACGGGCACAACGGCAAATACCTCGGCCCCGGCATCCAGTTCGACTGGTCCGCCTGGCCGGCGGTGACAGTCAGCACCAAGGAACCGATCGCGTACAAGCTGCGCGACGTGACGCAGATCACGCAGACGCTGGTCTTCGCCGACAGCGCCGAGGTCGATTTCAACCTGAAATTCCGCGAAAACTGGTGGCTCGATCCGCCGAGCGCGAACTATCCGACGGTCCACTTCCGCCACAATGACACGGCAAACGTCGCGTTCCTCGACGGCCATGTGGAAACGCGAGCGCGGGGGTGGTCTGTGCAGATTCCGGGACCGAACTTCCTGAGCATGCCGCAAGCCGGCCGCGCGGACGAGAAGCGGCTGGGCTTCGTCAGCGACGGTCGCCTGGGCGATCCGCTGTATCAGGACGAACTCTACGACCGCAAGTGACCAGCAATCAGAGGCATTGATCCACAGATTGCACAGATTTCGCAGATTTAGATCAGGCGATTGAGCACGGATTTGTTTCATGAATCTCTTTCTCCAAATCTGCGTCATCTGCGAAATCTGCGGAAAACTTTCTTCTCTCACTAAGAGCCATCATGCGCGATTTTCGCTTGTGGCTGGCGCTCGCGGGATTGAGCGTCGGCGGGTATCTTCTGGCATCGCAGGTCATCGGCGGCGACGGCAGCGCCCCGGTCACCGACGACGAGTTGGCCACGCTGGTGTTCGTCTGCCGCGACGCCGGCGACCTGTTCACCGGCAAGTCCCGCAGCACGCCGGCCGTCCGCCCCGACACGGGACAGACGACGCTGCTGCCCGGCTGGTATTGTCCCCAATGCCGGACCTGGCACACGGGTCCGGCCCTCGACGAATGGCAGCGCCGGCCCACCCCGGTGCTGTGCCCGAAAACCAAAAAACCGCTGGAACGCACCGGCCCGATCCCGGATGATGCGAAGCCGATCTGACAGAATGGTAGGGTGGGCCGAGTCTTCGAGTCCCACCACGAATGTCAACCAATGTGGTGGGACTCGAAGACTCGGCCCACCCTACAAAGAACTCCAATGACCACCCATCCAACATCACCGCAGCCCATCGTCGCCTGCTGGAGCGGCGGCAAGGACAGTGCGCTGATGCTGGGCCGGCTGCGCGACGATCCCCATTACCGCGTGGTGGGCCTCATCACGATGGTCACTGCGGGGGATCGCCGCATCAGCATGCACGGCGTGCCGGGGGAGTTGCTCGTCGCCCAGGCGGCGGCGACCGGCTTGCCGCTCGTGCAGGCGGAGATCCCGGCGTTTCCGGCGAACGCGATTTACGAGGCCGCCTTCGCCCGCGCGGTGGACCGCTTCCGGTCGCTGGGCGTGCGGACGGTGGCCTTCGGCGATCTGTTCCTGGGCGACATCCGCCAATACCGCGAGCAGTTGTGCGCGCGGATCGAAATGGAAGCCCTGTTCCCGCTGTGGGGCGAAGACCCGTCGCAACTGGCGGCGGAGTTCCTCGCCCGCGGCTATCGGGCCACGATTTGTTGCGCCGATTCGGCCAAGCTGCCGCGCGAGTTTGCGGGAGTGGAGTACAATGCCGGTTTCCTCGCCGACCTGCCGGCGGGGGTCGATCCCTGCGGCGAGAACGGCGAGTTTCACACGTTCGTGACGGCCGGCCCGGTGCTGTCGCAAGCCATCGAAGTGGAAGCGACCGCGGTGACGCAGTCGCAGGGGTTCTGGTACGCCGAGTTGCAGTCGCCGTTGTCGACGCGGCTGCACATTTCTGACATTGAACGCCGGGCGGGACGCGCGCCGGCGGTGGAGTCTGCTCATGTCTGATGCGACTGTGAATCGGTCCAAGCGGTGGTTCGTGGCGTTCCTGTTCGCGTACGCCCTGGCGTGCCGGCTGATGCCCTACGTGCTGCACACCTTCGGCGTGTCGATCGACCCGGCGACGACGTGGTATCCGTGGAACTTCTCGCCGCTCCTGGCGCTGTCGATGTTCAGCGGCGCTTGCGTCGCCGATAAACGGCTGTCGTTCGGGCTGCCGCTGGCGGTGATGCTCGTCAGCGACTTCGGCATCTGGGCGTTGACGGGCCGCTTCGACTGGGCCTTTCCGCGCAGCCAGCCGCTGATCTACGCCTGCTTCGCCGTCACCGTGGCGATGGGCTTCTGGCTGAAGCCCCGGCCGCACGTGGTGTGGGCGATCCCCACGGGCTATCTCGCCGAAGCGCTGTTCTTCCTGGTGACCAATTTCGCGGTCTGGTGGTTCGGCGAAGGACGGACGTATCCGATGACGTCGGCCGGCCTCGCCACGTGCTATGCAATGGCGATCCCGTTCCTCGGCCGCTCGCTGCTGAGCACGACGATCTACACGCTCGCCCTCTTCAGCCCCGCGGGCCTGCGACTGGCGGGTATCGACCCGGTCCCCGTCTACAACAAACCCGTCGCCGCGAAGGTTCGCCGCTGATTATCCACCCGCAATATTGGTGGATTTGACCGCATTCCGTCGCGGCCCGAAGGGCCAACACAAATCAGCCCAGGGCAACGCCCTGGGTCTGATCGCAGATGCATGAAGGCAGCCCTGTAAGGGCGTCACAACATCGTCGGTTTGTCGCGCCCTTTCAGGGCTGAATCCGCCCATTCGTCCATTTCCCAAGGCGTTGCCCTGGGCTGATTTGTTTCAGCCCTTTGGGCTGGTGGCGCATCGGGCGCAACACGCTACCCCGGCATGCCGTCGCCGCGGGGCGGCAGCACGTCCTCGCGCAACTGCACCTGCAGCGCGCCGAGCATCTTGGTGATGCGGGCCTCCTTCGAGGCGATGAACGGCACGTTGTCGAGCACGAACGCCCGCGGCTCGTTGCTGGGATGGAGCACCAGCCGGCCGCTGCCCATCAGGAGGTACTCGAACACGTCGTCGATCTCTTTCGTGATCCGCAGCGACGGGGCCGAAAACCGTTCGAGGCTGCTCAAAAAACCGTGATGGTGCAAGAGTTCGTTCGGGCGGACCTCCCAGTAGTCGAACCGCACGAGCACCAGCACGAACAGGTAGATGAGTCCCAGAATGGACGCGAACAGGAAGTAGAACGTCGAGTTCGCCTGCGGCTTGATCTGCCGGAAGAACGCGGTCACCGCCGGCAGCAGGTCGGGGAAGTTCGTCGCTCCCAACACCACACCGAGGACGGCCGCCATGACCAGGAAGAACAGCGTGAGCGACGTCGTCCGCGGGAAGTCGAACGCCAGGACGACGATGTTGAGCCCGAACAACCACAGAAAACCCCACGCCAGTGAGTGCTTGGCCATGTCGTTCTGACCGAGAGACAACTCGATCAGCCCGGCCGCGATCGCCGCCAGAAACGTGGGATACAGCAGCACGATCTTGGGGTAGGAGACCAGGAAGATCGGCTTTTCGTTGTCGGCCTGGGCGGCAGGCTTCACAGGGACATCGGACACGACAGCACTCCCGGCACGCAGAGGGGAACGGCAACGCACACCGCCGCAACTCGACGGTTCGCGGGGCACTGTAACCGCAGCGTCCGGTCGATGCCAGCGCGCGGCGCGTTGCGATGAGAACGCGGGGCGCTGTGGCACGGATCAATCGGGAAACACAAGAAGCCCCGGCATGGCAATGCCGGGGCTTCCGTAAAGCAACAGGTTGGTGGAGAGAGAGACAGCTTTGGAACGGGATCGTACGGATTTGAA
>JAWXBB010000110.1:0-3645 GCA_034439795.1 Planctomycetaceae bacterium
CCCCCGTGACCGTGCGGACGTCTCGTATTCAGCAAATCCTGTCGTCCTAGACTGGTACTCCCACGGCACTTCCGGCTACAATCCCGCTCTTCGCTGCGGGCGGGTCGTGGGCATTGTGTCTTCGGATCGCGGTGAAATTGTCTCTTTTTCAGGGGTGACGCGGCTCCGGAGCGAGTCGCGACGACGATCCCCCCGTCAGTCTTTGCCGCGGTCCCTCTGACCGCCGGCCCAGCCTGGACCCAGATCGTCAGGAAAGTGGCACTCGATGGTCGACCGTAACCTCATTCGTGAATTCAGCATCGACGACGAAGATCTGGCGGCGGCCTTCGGCGTCGCCCTGGCCGAAGCCGAGCACGCCGAAGACGAAAGCCTGGAACACCTCTACATCGCCGGCGGCGCCGGCGGGGTGGATGTCAACTCGATCATCGACGGCACCGTGGTGCGCGTCGAAGGCGACGAAGTGCTGATCGACATCGGTTACAAGAGCGAGGGGATCGTCCCGCTCGACGAATGGGACCGCGATGCTCCGACCCCGCAGCCGGGCGACAAAGTCGCCGTGCTGCTGGAGGAAATCGAGGACGAATTCGGCCTGATTCTGCTGTCGAAGCGGAAGGCCGACCGCATCCGCCAGTGGGAAGCCATCGTCTCCACCAAGAAAGAGGGAGACGTCATCAAGGGGATGGTGCAGCGGAAGATCAAGGGGGGGCTGCTGGTCAACATCGGCGTGAACGTGTTCCTGCCGGCCAGCCAGGTGGACATCCGCCGCCCGCCCGATATCGGCGATTACATCGGCAAAGAGATCGAGTGCCTGATCCTCAAGATCGACGAATCCCGCCGCAACATCGTGGTCTCGCGGCGTAAGCTGATCGAAGAGCAGCGGCAGAAGCTCAAGGAAAACCTGCTCGCCGAAATCGTCGAAGGCCAGGTCCGCAAGGGGATCGTCAAGAACATCGCCGACTTCGGCGCGTTCGTCGATCTGGGCGGCATCGACGGCCTGCTGCACATCACCGACATGAGCTGGGGCCGCATCGGCCATCCGACGGAGATGGTCAAGATCGACGATGAACTGGAAGTCATGATCCTGCACGTCGACCGCGATCGCGAGAAGATCGCTCTCGGCCTCAAGCAGAAGGAACGCAGCCCCTGGACCGACGTCGAGGGGAAGTACCCCGTCGGCACCAGGGTCAAGGGGGAAGTCGTCAACGTCATGTCGTACGGCGCCTTCGTCAAGCTGGAAGACGGCATCGAGGGGCTCGTCCACATCAGCGAAATGTCGTGGACCAAGCGGGTCAATCATCCGTCCGAACTGGTCGCCCCGGGCGATGAGGTCGAAGTGGTGGTGCTCGGCATCAACAAGGAAAAGCAGGAGATCTCGCTGGGCATGAAGCAGGCCCAGGCGAATCCCTGGGACCAGGTCGCCGAGAAGTATCCGCCGGGCGTCACCGTCACCGGCAGCGTGCGGAACCTCACCAACTACGGGGCGTTCATCGAGCTGCAGGAAGGCGTGGACGGCCTGCTGCACGTCAGCGACATGTCGTGGACCCGCAAGATCTCGCACGCCAACGAGATGCTCAAAAAGGGAGACGAGGTCACCTGCCAGGTCATCAGCGTCGACCAGGAACGCAAACGGATCGCGCTGGGACTCAAGCAGCTCTCCGAAGACCCGTGGGAAACGCACATCCCCACCAAGTATCAGCCGGGCGAGCTCGTCCGCGGCAAGGTCACGAAGATCACCAACTTCGGCGTGTTCATCGAACTCGAGCCGGAGCTGGAAGGCCTGCTGCACGTCTCCGAATTGGCCGATCACAAGGTCGACAACCCGGAGAGCTTCGTGAAGGTCGGCGAAGAGCTCGAAGTCCGCATCCTGCGAATCGACCCGGCGGAGCGGAAGATCGGCCTCAGCCGCAAGAGCGCCGCCGAGATCCAGGCGTTGGAAGCCAAGGAGCAGAAGGACGGCGGCGGAGCGGCCCAGGCGCCGAAGACCCGGACGGAACTCAAAGGCGGCACGGAAGGCGCAGCCGGACCCTTGTTCACGCTGGGCGGTGGCGAGGAAACCGAGGGTTCTGCCGAGTGATCCGGCGACACCCGCCTCGTTACGACGGAACGAGCACTCAGAACCGGCTGCGGGTCTGATGTTCTTCGGACTGTCAAGACGGAGCAGTCGCCACGAGTGGTGAATGATCGCAGACTGTGACGGCCGTTCGGAACATCCCGAACGGCCGTCAATTTTGCGCCGCTTGCCCACCCGGTTGCTGCGAATCGTTCGTTTTGCGTTTCACGCCATCGAAATTCTCTCGCCGACTTCCGATACCTGTAGACAGACCCGTCGTCGTCGCCGCGGGACAGCCGTTACGGGCCAGGCTGTCGCGTGCCGATGCGGGTTCCGTCTCCTCGAATCGGGACCGGCGAACCGCGATGCGCAAGACCCTCCGTCCACGCACCCCCACGTCCGCCGTGCAGACTCCGCTGGAGACCTATCTCCGCGAGATCAACGAAACGGCGCTGCTGAGCGCGGAGGAAGAAAAGGAGCTTTCCCGCAGAATCGACAAGGGCGAGAAGGAGGCCCGCGACCGCATGGTCCGGGCCAACCTCCGGCTGGTGGTCAACATCGCCCGCGCCTACACCGGCAAAGGGCTGCCGCTGCAGGATCTGATCGAGGAGGGGAACCTCGGCCTGCTCCGCGCCGTCGAGGGCTTCGACCCCGACATGAACACGCGGTTCAGCACCTACGCCAGCTACTGGATCAAGCAGTCCATCAAGCGGGCGCTCATCAACTCCGCAAAGACCATCCGCATCCCGGCGTACATGGTCGAGCTGCTCACGAAGTGGCGCCGGGCCACGTTCAAGCTGGAGGACGAACTCGGCCGGCCTCCCACGCAGGAAGAAGTCGCCAAAGAGCTCGGCCTCAACAAGAAGAAGCTGGGCATCGTCCGCAAGGCGATCCAGCTCAACAACTCCACGCCGCAGTCGGACGACGACGAGTCGGGCTGGTCGATGGGCGAGATGGTTGCCGACATGCGCACCAAAGGCCCCGAGGACGAACTGCTCGACCACGACAACCTGAAGCACGTCTACCGCATGCTCGACCAGATGGACCCCCGCGAAGCCACGATCCTGCGGATGCGGTTTGGCCTCGACGACGCCGAGCCAAAGACCCTCAAGGAAATCGGCGAAGCACTGGGCCTGACGCGCGAACGGGTCCGCCAGATCGAATCGGAAGCGCTGAAACAGCTCGCCCAGGGGATTCTGGGTGAATAGTCAGTGGTCAGTGGTTCGTGGTCAGTTGTGAAGAATGTTGAGGGTGACTGTCTTCGCCACTGACAACTGACCACGGACCACTGACCTCCCCCGCACATGCCATGCAAGCTCCCGCGGCCGGCGTTTTCGGACGCCGGCCGCAGCTTGCTGGCGGTGGGATCATCCCAGCCCGGAGCGCAAGCGACGGCGGCCGCCGTCATTCGACGGGAACCTTCCGCTCCGACGTGGCATTGGCAGGCGCATCCGTCGCTCCCGCCGGGATCGTCTCCGACGGACGCTGCCGGGGATCGACCAGCCGCGCCGCGACCGTCGCCGCTTCTCGCACGGCTTCGTCGTCGTCCGACGTCAATTGCTTCAGCTTTGACAGTGCTGATGATGCCTTAGAAC
>JAWXBB010000111.1:0-12323 GCA_034439795.1 Planctomycetaceae bacterium
GATCCGCGGCCGTCCGTCTGCGTGGTGATGGCGTCGGCCGGTTACCCCGGCGATTACGAAAAGGGCCACCCCATCCGCGGCTTCGACGAGGCTGCTCAAGTGTCCGACGCCAAGGTCTTTCACGCCGGCACCAAATTGGTCGACGGCCAGGCCGTCACCGACGGCGGCCGCGTCCTCGGCGTGACGGCGCTCGGCGACAACCTGTCGCAGGCCAAGCTGCGGGCCTACCAGGCGGTGAAGTGCATCCGCTGGGATGGCGCCTGGTGCCGCAAGGACATCTCCGACAAAGCGGCCGCGATCGCCGAGCGCAACGAGCAGAACGAACGCAGTTCGTGAGGTGAGCGGCGGGGAAGCGGACGGGTGTGATCGCACCTCGCCCGGTTGCGACGGCAGTGCGGGGGGCCTACGATGCCCGACTGCTTCGCAGCCCTTCATCCGGTTCCGTTCGCTGGAGTCGCGGTCCATGTCCCGTCCTGAGTTTCTTGATGACGACGACTTCGTCGATCAGCCCCGTCGGAAGAAAAAGTCATCAGCGGGCTGGGTCATTGTGCTCGTCATCGCTTGCGGAGCGGGCGTGATGATCATCCCCTGCCTGATCGCGCTGCTGCTCCCCGCGGTGCAGCAGGCGCGCGAAGCCGCCCGGCGGACGCAGGTGCGGAACAGCATGAAGCAGATGGGGCTGGCGTTTCACAACTTTCACGACACGCACAGCCATTTCCCGCCGCTCGATGCCGAGGCCGCCGCGAAATGGCCCGGCTTGCAGGACGGCGAGTGGGCGATTCAATTCGTCTGCAAGCAATGTCAGCAGCCGATCAATGCCACGAGCGGCGATGCAGGCCAGGCGTTTCCGTGTCCGCATTGCCAGACTGTCATGACCGTGCCCCGGCTTGGGCCGCATCACTCGTGGATGACGATGTTGTTGCCGTACTGCGACCAGATGGGTTTGTATCAGATGGTCCAGTTGAAATCCGACTGGCTCGATCCCGTAAACGCTGTGGCGTTTTCCACCGAAGTGCCGATGTTTCTGAACCCCAGCGAAAACGGACCGCGCACATCGGCGGAGGGGTACGCGCTGTCCCACTTCGCCGCCAACTCGCACGTGCTGCGGTACGACCGGCCCATCAGCATCGCGTCAATGACCGACGGCACCAGCAACACGATGTTGATCGGGCAGGTCCACGACGGCTTCAAGCCGTGGGGCGACCCGGGCAATCACCGCGACCCGGCCAACGGCCTGGGGGGCGGCCCGAACGCCTTCGGTTCGCCGCACACGGGCGGAATCCATGTCCTGATGGCCGATGGCGCGGTCCGGTTTGTGTCGAACGACGTGTTGCCCGAGGTTCTCAAAGCGCTGGGCACACCGGCGGGAAATGAACAAGTGTCAGTTCCGTAGTCGCGACGACCAAGCAGACTATTCGATCAACGGCACGTCCAGAATCCGTGCGGCTGCCGCTAGGTGGTTCTCGACGTCCGTCTCGGCAGGGGTGCGCTCAGATCGGCAGACTTTTAGCAGGATGGGTAATTTATCGCGTGCCGCCCAGAGCAAGCTCTGCTTCGCGGGGTGGTTGCGATTGGCGGTGAGCTTCAGATCATCGACGAACGGCCGCATCCGATCCCTGATGCCCGCCTCCGCGGCCGCCCACTCCGCATCGGATGCTCCACGGGCGCGTAAGGCCCGGATTTCGGTCAACACCTGCTGCAAGGTGCGCAGACACACAACGTCTTGATTGGGTTTGGTCAGTTGACCAAACCCGCCGTTGAGTGTTCCGAGAACCATCGGCATCGTCATCAATGTGACCACAATCACCAATGCGATGAAGGAATTGAGCCAGGTGCGATCAGCGACCGGCGAGGGCGCATCGTGCTCCATCATCATTCCCACGAAGAGGGTGTGAGGAATGTGGCCCAAGTCATCATCGCGGCATTGTCAGGCAGATCCCCCGCCGACTCAAGCCTGTGCCAACAGCCGTTCAATCGGCCTTCCCTGACAGAGCTTCATCGGCCGGCCGATGGGGGTGATGAGCTCGCGCGCGAAGTCGATGCCGAGCGATTTCAGAATCGTGGCGTAGAGATCTGGGACTTCGATGGGGTCGACGGGATCTTTCTTTTCGCCGGTGGGATCGGTTTCGCCGATGACCAGTCCCGCCACCAGTCCGCCGCCGCCGACGAGGCACGAGAACCCGGTGGGCCAGTGATCGCGGCCGCTGGCCGCGTTGATCGTTGGCGAGCGGCCGAATTCGCCGATGACCAGCACGATCGTCGATTGCAGCAGGTCGCGGTCGGCGAGGTCGGTGAGCAGCGATGACAAGGCCGGGTCGATGTACCCCGCGCGCAGCGTGTGGCCGGTGAAGTTGTCGGCGTGGGTGTCGAAGCCGTTCTGCGTGATCTCGATGGCCCGCACGCCCTGTTCGAGCAGCCGCCGGGCGACGAGGCAGCCGCGGCCGAATCGCGAATCGCCGTAGGCGGCCCGCACCGCGGCGGGTTCGTGTTCCAGCTTAAACGCTTCGAGCTGCTTCGAGTCCATCATCTTGAGCGCGGCATCGATGGTGTGCTGATGCAGCGTCTCGGCGACGCGCTTCGTGCGGCCGCGCTGGAAGGCGCTGGAGACGACGCCCAGCGCCTGCAATCGGCGCTGTTGCCGATCGGGCTCGGCGCTCGCCTGCAGGTTCTCGCCGTTTCCCCCCGGCTCATACACGCGGTACGGGTCGAACCGGTTGCCGAGATAGCCGCCGCGGGACTGGAACGCATCTTCGCCGAGCGCGACGAACGTCGGAATCTCCACCGTCGGCGCGGGCACCTCGTGCGTGACGATGGCCCCCAGCGCGGGATGGAGCAGCGTGGGGTCGGGGCGGTAGCCCGTCTTGACGAAATAGGCCCCGCGTTCGTGATCCCCCTCTTTCGAGACCAGCGAACGGACGATCGACAGGCGGTGAATCTGTTCGGCGAGCTTGGGATAGTCCGCGGCGATCTGTGCGCCGCGGATCGTGGTGTCGATGCCTTTGGTCGGCCCGCCGATCTTCCCGCCGGGATGCGGATCCCACGTCTCCAACTGACTCGGCCCGCCGGCCAGCCACATCACCAGCAGCGACTTCGGTCGCTCGCCCCCGCGACGTTCGGCGGCACGCAGATCCAGCGATGGCAAGCGAAACGACAGTCCGAGTGCGGCGGCCAGTTGCAGAACATCACGGCGAGAAAGAGGCATGGTTGAAGTCGGATGTCTGAAGTGAGAAGTCTGAAGTAAGGCCAAGGAGATCGCCTGTTCTTACTTCAGCCTTCCGACCTCAGACTTCCGCCTTTCTCAATGGTTCCAGCAGAATTCGGGCGAATTGAACAGCGTCCAATACAGATCTTCGACAACCGGACTGCGCTCGCGGCCGTTCGGGCCGGTCATTTCCTGAAGGAAGAAGTCCCGCTCCTCGGCGGTCGGGTGTCGGGCGAGGCAACAGAGATAGGAAATATCGATGGCGTCGGCGTCGGTCGGGGCCATGCCGGCGATGCGGCCGGAGGCGTTGAACGGGTTGCCGTCAGCGACTTCGCGGGCGAACCGACCGTTCAGCCGCAACAGCGCCTGCGGAATGGTGCCGGGGTGATCTTCGAGTTCGTGTTCACCAAGGTCGCCGTAATCGCGGACGAAATCATTCTCGCGGATGAACCGCAGGAACCGCGTGAACAGGTGCGAGTTCTGGTCGATGGTCTTGATCGACGACGCCTGCGCCATCGCCCCGATCATCTGCTCGGGCCGCAACCGGACGAGCGGAAACACGGCGTATTCGGATTCGACGGCGTCCAACTGCTCGCCGGTGTCATACGCGGGGTGCTGCGACGCCAATTGAAACGGTCGCGACGTGGCGATCGTGAACAGCAGTCGTTTGAGGTTGCAATCGTTGGCCCGGAACTCGCCGCCGAGGAGGTCGAGCAGATCGCGCTCGCGGTCCGACTTGTCGCCGGGATCGGGCAGGTCGTCGACCGGCGCGTGCCACGGTTTGCCGAACATCATGGCCCACGCGCGATTGGCGATGGCCCGTTCGAAGCGGCGGTTGTCGGGATGCGTAATCCACGCCGCCAGCCGCTGCCGCAGCGTGCCGTCGGTTGGCCACCACTCGGCACCGAACGGCACCACGGGGGCGACGGTCCGCTTCTCCTGCGTCATCAGGTCTTCGACCTCGAAGATGTCGGCCGCATAGTCGTCGATGCCGGTGGCGGTGATTTTCGTCTGCCCGAAGCAGGCGGCGAGTCCCTCGAACTCGCCCTGCTTCCAATGCGCGAACGGATGATTGTGGCATTGAGCGCAGTCGATCCGCTGACCGAGAAACGCCCGCACCGTGCGGCCGGCGAGCTTGTTCGCGTCGATCGCGCCGTCGTTGGCGGCCTGCGTGATGTAGTTCGTCGCCGGCTCGCCGGTCCACAAGCCCTGTTCGGCGATCATCAGCCGCACGACTTCATCCAACGGCCGGTCCGCCTGCAACTGCTCGGACAGCCAGGTCGTAAACCGGTCGCGACGAAACAGAATGAACTGCCCCTGTTCGGCGCCAATGAACCCGCGGGCCAGCCGGGCGGCGAAGTAGTCGGCGAAGCGGCGGTCGTTGAGGAGTTGAATCGTCCAGCGCTCGATCCGGTCGGATTGCGCATCGGCCTCGAACCGGCGGACCTCCTCCAGCGACGGAATCGTGCCGTGCAATGCCAGCGACAATCGTCGCAGAATGGTCAACTCGTCGGCTCGTTCGGCGGGTGAGACGCCAGCTTCAGTCCAGCGCTGCAGGAAGAGTTGATTGACGTCGGCGACGACGGACCGTGCGGCGGTCAACTCCTCGGCTTGCGGCGCGGGAGGGACCGGATGGACGGGGCTGCGCGCAGCCGCCGCGACCAACGCCACGATCATCAGCGCGGCAAGCACCGGCAGCAGCACCAGAGTCGGACGACGGGCAGCCATGCCAAGATCCCAGGACAACTCTGCGACGAGGCGGTGATTTGTGTGCCACGGCTGTGTCAGCCGTGCGAGCGCTCGCAACCGGGTGAGCCAGCGCACGGCCGACACGGCCGTGGCACACAGGACAGGAGGCTCAACGCGATCACGCTCCAATTCTACTCTCAATACCCGGATTCCCGGCGGGCAGTTTCAGGGAATTTCGTGCAACCGAATCCACCGCCGAGGGGTAGAATCCTCGAACCCGACTGGATTGGGGTGGTGGAGTGTCCGCGTGATCGAACAGTTCGAGAACATCGACGAGCTTACTCTGGCCCCCTCTCCCCCGTCTTCGGGGGAGAGGGTCGGGGTGAGGGGGCGAGCGCTCGAGAAGACCCCCTCACCCTATCCCTCTCCCCCGAAGACGGGGGAGAGGGGACAAAGCCATGACCGAAGCCCGGTACGAGAGTTCGTGGACGACCTCAAACCCAGCACTAACGACACGTCGGTTATCGCGTTGTCTGTGACCGAATTCGTTCCCGAGTCGGCGTTCTCGTTCGATTCGTTGCCGCCGTTCCCGCATCCGTTGTGGCATCCGCTGCGGGCGATCGCGTGGGTGACGTCGCTGCTGTTCGGCGTCGCCAGTCTGGTGCTGATGCTGGCCGTAATCGCGGCGATTCCGATCGTCAACTTCGTCGCCCTGGGTTACCTGCTGGAGGCCGAGGGCCGCGTGGCCCGGACGGGGAAGCTGCGGTACGCGATGCCGCTGTTGCCGCTCGCGCCCCGGCTGGGAGGGTTGGCGTTCGGCATCTGGTTCTGGTTGCTGCTGGTGCGGCAGGTGGCCGATGCCGCCAGCGATGCGGCAATGATCGCCCCCGGCACGTCCGTTGCGACCGGATGGGGGATCGTGCGGTTCCTCGTGTCGGTGTTGGTGGGGACGCATCTGCTGCTCGCCGTGGCGCGCGGAGGCAGCTTCTGGTGCTTCTTCCGGCCGATCAAGAATCTGCGCTGGTGTCTGGGACAATGGCGGCAGGGCGGTTACTGGAGCCGGGCCGAGATCGCGATCCGCGAGTTTCTGTCGGCCTTGCGATTGCCGCACCACTTTCGATTGGGCCTCGTCGGTTTTCTCGGAACGCTGGCCTGGCTGTTCGTGCCGACGGCGCTATTCGCCGCCTTGCAGAGCGTGCAGAAGCCGGGGCAGGTGCTGCTGACGTTGTTCGGCGGGGCGGTGCTGATTCCGGTCCTGTCGTGGGCACCGTTCCTGCAGGCGCACTACGCCGCCGAGAACCGTTGGACTGCGTTCCGGGAACTTCGCACCGTTCGCGAGTTGTTCATGCGGTCGCCTGTGGTGTGGATGCTGGCGATCGTGCTGCTGTATGCGTTGTCGCTGCCGCTGTATCTGTTCAAGATCGCCGCGCCGCCGAATGATGCGATGTGGTTCGTGACGCTGATCTTCGTCGCGACGATCTACCCGGCGAAGATTTTCATCGGCTGGGCGTATGCCCGGGCCCGGCGTCGCGAACAGCGGGCGTGGTTCCCAGTCCGCTGGCTGTGCAAACTGGTGCTGGCCCCGCTGCTGGCGTTCTATCTGTTCCTGCTGTTCTTCACCCCGGCGATCGGGGCAGCCGGGCGGCGCGTGCTGTTCGAGTACCACGCGCTCTTGTTGCCGACGCCGTTCTAGGCGGGATTTGCCTGCCGGACGATTTCCGCGGTATACTTGAATCATGGACGCCACCGCCACCCGCAATGTCAATCAGATTCCCGCCGACGAAAAGCGGACGCTGGAGAGCCTGTTGGGCTCAGCTCTACAACCGGAACAGCACGTCCTGATTCTGACTTACACTCCGAGCGCGCTGCCCGCTGACAAGGCGCGGCAAGCCGCCCGCGAGCGGATCGCCCGCACGATTGCGATCAATCAACAGTTCGCCGCCGTCGAGGGGATTACCGCCGACGAGGCGGACGCCGCAGTGGACGAGGCGTTGTCCCACGTCCGGCGTCGCCTCTGATGCGCGTCGTGCTCGACACGAATGTTCTGGCGCGCGCCGCCGGCGGGCCTCCCAGTCCGGCCGCCGAATTGTTGACGCTCTGCCTCGAATCCCCGCGCGTGTTGTGCGTGTCACCGTTTCAGTTGTCCGAGCTGAGTCGCGTGCTGCGCTACGAACGGGTGCGCCGCCTGCACGGCATGTCGGACGAAGTCGTCGATCAATTCCTCCAGTATCTTCAGGCCGCCAGCTTGACGGTCGAATTGGCTGTCGATTCGGTCGCCGCCGTCGTGACCTCCGATCCGGACGACGATCCCATCGTCGCCACGGCGGTCGTAGCTGCTGCCAAGGTGCTCTGCACGTTGGATCGGCATCTCCGCACGCCGGCCGTCGTCGGCTATTGCGCCGCATACGGCATCGATGTCGTCACCGACGTCGAGTTGCTTCAGCGGCTGCGGCCGGCCGACCAGTAAGCTCCTGCCGCTGCCGACGTCGTTCTGAGCATTCGGTCGCAGCCGAGAGCGCAAGCGAACGGCGAAATCCAAGATTGCCGATTCACCAGATCGGGCCGGGCCAGGACGCCGCTCGCTGGCGCTCTCGGCTGTGATCGAGGAACGCCGAGCGCGATTGTCTGGCGTTCCACTCCCCGCCGGCTTACAATCCAACCCGTGCATGTCCCGTTCGATCGTGGGTCCGGCGGTTCTCGCTGCGATTCGCCTGCCGCCGGCCTTGGTTGTGGTCCCAAACCCGATTCACTTCCCAGTGGCAGGAGGGCCTCATGTCCAAGTATCAGACTGCGCAACTCCGCAACATTGTGCTGGTCGGCCATGGAGCCGCCGGCAAAACGACGCTCGCCGACCTGATGCTGTTCAAGGCGGGCGTGGGGACGCGGGCCGGCTCCGTCGACGACGGCACCAGCCTCCTCGACATCGACGAAGAAGAGCGGCAACGCCACTTCAGCATCTCCTCGGCCATGATCCACTTCGAGCATCACCACGCCCGCATCAACGCCATCGACACCCCCGGCTATCCCGATTTTGTCGGCCAGGCCATCAGCGCGCTGTGCGCCGCGGAAACTGCGGTCGTGGTCATCAACGCGGCGGCCGGCATTGAAGCCAACACCCGGCGGACCTTCGATCTCGCGGGGAAGGCCCACCTCGCGCGGATGATCGTCATCAACAAGCTCGATCACGACAACCTCGACTTCCCCGGCCTCGTCGAACACATTCAGGAGACCTTCGGCCGCAACTGCGTGCTGATGAACGTCCCTCTGGGACTGGGTCCGAAGTTCCACGGCGTGGTCAGCACGTTGAAGCCGACCGCCGATCACAGCGACGCCGTCATCGACCCGGCCACGATCGGTTCCGCGGTGATGGACGCCATCGTCGAAGCCGACGAGGAACTGATGGAACGGTACCTCAACGGCGACGAGCTGTCGGCGGAGGCAGTGCTCGCCGGGGTCAGCAAGGCGGTCGCGGCGGGAACGCTGATTCCGATCCTCTGCACGTGCGCCAAGTCCGGCGCCGGCGTGCCGGAGCTGATGGACGCCATCGCCGATTTCGCGTTGTCGCCGGGGGAACTCGTGCGTCACGGCCATCGCGAATCCGGCGAAGAGGTGGACGTTGGCTCGTCGGACGAAGCCCCGCTCATCGCCCAGGTCTTCAAGACCCGCATCGACCCGTTCGTCTCCAAGATGAGCTTCATCCGCGTCTTCTCGGGCAAGTTGACCAAGGACTCGACCGTTCGCGATCTCCGCACCGGCAAGTCGGTCAAGGTGCATCAACTGCTCGACGTGCAGGGCGGGCAGGTGGAGTCCGTCGACGAGGCGCACGCGGGGGACGTCGTCGCGGTCGCCAAGGTGGACGACTTCCAGGTGGGGGACACGCTGGTCAACAACGGCGACGGCGTGTTGCTGCCGCCGATCGTGTTCCCGTCGCCGATGATCGGCCTCGCTGTCGAACCGAAGAGCCGGGCCGATCAGCAGAAGATCTCCGGCGCATTGCACAAGATCGAAGAGGAAGATCCGACGTTCCGCGTGACCAGAGACCCGCAGACGCACGAGATGGTGATGCGCGGGATGAGCGAACTGCACCTGCAGATCGTGCAGAACCGGCTGCACGCGCGCGACAAGGTGGACATCGTCACGCATCAGCCCAAGGTGCCGTACCGCGAAACGATCATGGCGAACGCCGAGGGAAGCTACCGGCACAAAAAGCAGTCGGGCGGGTCGGGGCAGTTCGCCGAAGTGCATCTGCGGGTCTATCCGCTGCCGCACGACATCGACCCCAAGGAACATTTCATCAAGGAGCGGTATCCCGGCCTGCGGGACTATCACTACGACGCCAACCTGAACTTCGCGTTCCTCGACTGCGTGTCCGGCGGCACGGTGCCGAATCAGTACATCCCGGCGGTGGAGAAGGGGGTTCGCGAACGGATGGAGCAGGGAGTGCTCGCGGGGTTCCCGATGCAGGACCTCGCCGTCGCGTTGTTCTTCGGCAAGGACCACCCGGTGGACAGCAACGAAGCCGCATTCCGCACCGCGGCGAGCATGTGCTTCCGCGACGTCGCCCGCCAGGCGCGGCCGACGCTGCTGGAGCCGATGATGCACCTCGAAGTCACCGTGCCGGGCGACAAGCTGGGGGACGTCAGCAGCGACCTCAACACCCGCCGTGGCCGGATGGAGGGGATGGACAACGGCCCGGCCGGCGCGCAGGTCGTCAAAGCCCGGGCGCCGCTGGCGGAACTGATGACCTACGCCCGCACTCTTTCGAGCCTGTCAGGGGGGCAAGGGAGCTACCTCGTCGACTTCAGCCACTACGAGATGGTGCCGCCGAACGAGCAGCAAAAGGTCGTCGCCGCCGCGGTGCATATGAAGGAAGAGGAATAGCGCACAAACGGCATTTGCGGGGTATGTTCGCTCCCAGTGAGTATTTTCGTTCTCAAGGCTGAGATGAACTGATGCCTTTCCATTTGCTTCTGTACGCTGCTCTCGTCTTCACTGGTGATACATGGACTACACCTGATGGAGTCTTGCAAGTTCAAGTTCCCAATCAGGATCGCTTTTCGTCGATCACTCACACGCCAGAACTCCTGTCACTCTGGGTGACTGACGATGGCCTGACCCGCATGAGCGTCGCCACTCTCGACCATGCGTCCACCATCAAACTCTTGCCGAAGTCTGTGGAAGAGGGCTTCGTGCAAGAATTCGGCGGAAGACTGGTGCAGTCTGGTTCGAGTCAGGTCGATGGCCGGACCGTGCTCTCCATGACAGTGCAGTCCGAAGCGGAAGGGAAGTCGGTCTATGTCTCTCAACGACTATTCTCAGTCGGAAACCGGGCATACAAGTTGATCGCCGTAACATTTGGCCGGAATGTGTCCGATGACCGTGATGTGCAGCAGTATCTTGAATCTCTGCGAATTCATGCGACGGCCAGCTCTGAACCTGTAAACGCACCGCTGACCGTTCGAAACGACAAGAACTTCACGAACGATCTGAATGAACTCTCAAAGCTGCTGGGCGGGGTGGCAGTTTGGGTGCTGATTATCATCGGCATTGTCTATTGGTGCCGACGACCAAAGCACCGCGCAACGAAGCGCCGCGGAGATGACGTGCAGGAGTTTCTGGATTGATGGAATGAGTGCTCACGGCTTCCGTTTGCGGCTCGACAGCGGGTCGCGCCATTGCCGCAGTTGTTGCTTCATCTCGCGCAGATTCAGCGAGCACGGCGGCAGATGCAGTTCCGGCTCGAAATCGGTTGCCTGCCAGCGGTCGTCTTCCTGCTGCACGCGGTTGAGTTCGTCTTCCAGCGACCGCAGCCACGGCGGGACTTCCAGCCCCGAACCCGATGTCGTCTTCAGATACTCCTCCACCAGGTGCTGTAACCGCCGGAACGGTGACGGCATCTGCGACGTGACCGCCTTCGCGCGGCCTTTGACTGGCTTTGCCGGCTCGGTCGCTTGCGGCGGCCAATGCGACTCGGCGCACGTCGGGCCGATCAGCGCAACCATCTTGTTCACGGTCAGCGGTTTGACGAACTGCTCCTGGAGATGATTCGTCACTGAGGGCAATCTCATGCCGTACTGCCGCTCCAGCCGCGCCAGCTCCGCCAGATGCCGGGCCGCCATGTCTTCGGTTTTCGCGGTGAAGACGTCCTCCCAGATCTGGGCGGCGTCCTCCTTGCCGCTGCGGGCCAGCACTTCGTGCGCCAGCGCCACCGGCAGCAGATTCCAGGCATCGCGGTCGTAGGCCGTTTCCAGCCGCAGGAAATCGAGCAGCGAGTAGAACACCTCGCCGTAGTCCGACTGCGTGGTCGTCGAGTTGTATTCGAGGAACCGGTCGTACCGCTCGACGACGATCTGATAGATCAAGGCCAGATGCTCGACGACGTCGTCCTGGTCGATCTTGTCGGCTTCCAGATCGGCGAGCAGCTTCGACGGATGCAGCGGGTCTTCGTTCTCGGCGAGGAAGCCCAGGTAGTTGTCGATCCCCTGATGCAGAATCGCGCGGACATTCCCCAGCGTGAGCTGTCGGGCGTGGAACAGTTCGCCGCCATAGGTTTCGATGAACTTGCGGGTCTCGTCCCACAGGCCGTCGAGCTTGAGCGCCTCGACGGTCGACAGCCGCATGGTGCCGCTGTGTTCGAGCCATTGGTCGAGGTACAGCTCGACGACCGAGCCGACGAGCTCGATGAGGTCTTCATCCGGGAACCGCCCGGCGCGCCACTTCTCCGACGCCTGCACCACGCATTCCAGCGTGCTTTTGAGCGCGATGCGGAACAGCCGGTCGAACTCGGTGACGGCGAGGCCCTGCGGCCGCGAAGCGCGTTCCATCTGGTGCGCCGTCCGCAGAATGTGCCACGTCTCGCGCAGCAGTCCGAGTTGCGGCAGATAGCGCAGCAACCGGCGGATCAGCGCCTGAATCGTCCGCGCGGCCAGCACCTGCTGCGGATTGCCGCCGTGATCGAGCGGCACGTACAACAGCGGCTGCTTGCGGAGGGCCCGCTGCAACGCCGGCAGTTGCTTGCGGACCTCGACGGCATCCCCGCGATGCAGCGCCCGCAGGACCGCAATGATCGGGTCATCGAGCGGCGAGAGCTTCCCCTTCGCCGGCGGTTCGGGCAACGCCGCAAGGAGCGACCATTCCGCCGACCGGAAGGCGACGATCGTGTTGACCGTCACCTGCAGCAGATACAGCTTGGTCTGGAGTTGGGCATCGTATTCCACGTTGGAATCGTGATCGCCCGGCGGCGCGGAGATCTCCCGCTTCCACAAACTGTCGAGCAATTGGCCGAGCTCGCGCTGCACGTCGACGGTCCGCTCGTGCCAGCCCGCGAGCTTGACGGCGAAGTCCTCGTCCGTCGTGGTGGACTGCGCGCACATCCCGGCGGCCGATTGCCACAATTGGGCGAGCATCCGCAGAAAACCGAGCCGTGGTTCGA
>JAWXBB010000112.1:0-3166 GCA_034439795.1 Planctomycetaceae bacterium
AAATAAGAACTTGTGGTAGTCTGTTGAGACTGAAAACAGTGCTGAAATCCAGTCGTTCAAACGACGTTCAGGAGTTCCGCGTCATGCCATCCAACACCGCCAATTCCCGCCATTCGATTTATGAGACCATCACCAATAAACTGATTGCGGCCATCGAAACCGATCCCGGCGATCCCATCATGCCTTGGCAACGCAGCGGCGCGAGGCCCGTGCTGCCGGTCAATGCCGTCACCGGCCAGCCCTATCGCGGCGTCAATATCCTCAGCCTGTGGGTCACCGCCCTGGAGCGCGGTTATGCCTCCAGCGAATGGGCGACGTTCAAACAATGGGTGCGACGTGTAAGTCGCATGAAAGGAGTGACCTCATGGGTCCGTGAGCAGTGTCCAGCTCTGTCGCCACATCCAGCATGCCGTGCCAGTAACGGGGCGGTGTGAAGCCCGGATGAAAGCCCAAGGACAACCACAGCCATCGTGGAAAGCCGGGCGAGGCGAAGATCGGACGGGTGAACGATTGAACCTTCGATGCAAAGCGTCGTGATGAAAGAACTGCCGCAATCGATGGCTTATGCGGCGGCGATGGGCGACGAACCCGACGACGGCAACGCCGTCGGGGGCGGACGAAACGGGGTTCCATTGGCCCCGCTGCGGACACCTCAGCCCCGGCGCAGAGAAGGCACCCACCCCGATCGCATCTCCGAACATGCGGAACACGGAAATCCCGTCGTGGTCTGCGCGCGCCGTCTTCGACGGCACGCCGCAGTGAGCCGACCGCAAGGAAGGCCGATCCCCCGGCGGGGACAGGATGATCCAAGAAGCGAAGGCCGGCCGCCGAAAGGCACGGGGAATCCATAACCCGCCGGATAGGACCACTTGGTCCGAGCCGAAAGGCTGCTGACGTGGATCAGGTGAACTGCCCGAAGCTCGCGTGAAGAACGCTCACCGTGGGACAAGTTGGATGCGGAAAACTATCTCTGCAAACGGACCTGCGGAACGCACCGTCTGGAACGCCATCGACTGGCGCAAGACCCAACGGCGCGTTCGCAATCTGAGACGTCGAATCTTCAGGGCGTCGCGGGACGGCGATCTGGCGAAGGTCAGGTCGCTGCAGAAGCTGGCGCTCCGAAGTCACGCCGTGCGGCTCGCAGCCGTGCGCACCGTGACCCAGGAAAACGCCGGTAAGCTTACGCCTGGCGTTGACAAGCTGGTCGTCAAAACGGCGGAGGCGCGCTCCGAACTGGTCGATGCTCTTGGGCGTCATCAGCCGTGGCACGCGCTGCCGGTGAGACGGGTCTACATCCCGAAGTCGAACGGGAAACTCCGCCCCCTTGGCATTCCTTCTATTCTCGACCGTGCCATGCAGGCGGTCGTGAAGATCGCGCTCGAACCGGAATGGGAGGCTCGCTTCGAGCCTTGCTCCTACGGCTTCCGGACCGGTCGAGGATGTCACGACGCGATCGGACGCATCTATAACTTCGCGCTCCCGAGCGGGCGCAAGAAGTGGGTCGTCGACGCCGACATCGCGGGGGCCTTCGACAATATCGGACACGATGCACTGCTCGGGCAGCTCGGCACATTCCCGGCGCGAGACCTGGTTCGCCAGTGGCTCGGCGCCGGCTTCATGGAGAACGGCGTTTTCCATGCGACCGATGCCGGCACACCGCAGGGCGGCGTCATCAGTCCATTGCTCGCCAACATCGCCTTTCACGGGATGGAGACGGCCATGGGCGTTCGATACAACAACCGCGGCGAGGTCATCTCGCCGCGTGGACTGGTGCGATACGCGGACGACTTCGTGATCTTCTGTGAGACCGAGGTCGATGCGAACACTGCGCGCGCCGACATGGCGGCGTGGCTCGCGCCCCGAGGACTGAGCCTGTCGGAGACGAAGACGCGTATCGTCCATCTCTCCAAGGGCTTCGACTTCCTCGGGTTCAACGTCCGTCAATACCGGGTGCCGACCACACGCACCGGATTGAAACTGCTGATCAAGCCGACCCGTGCCGCGATCCAGCGGCTCAAGTCGCGTCTCAGAGGCGAATGGCGCAACTTGCGCGGTCAGAATATCTCGGCCGTCATCGCGCGTCTCAACCCTGTGATCCGAGGCTGGGCCAACTACAATCGCGGTCAGGTCTCGAAGGTGATCTTCGGCGATCTCGACAACTGGATGTTCCATCATGAAGTCCGGTGGGCGAAGTGCTCGCACTCGAGAAAGCCCTGGTACTGGCTGAAACAACGCTACTGGGGCCGTCTGCGCCAGACCTCACGCAGCCCGTGGGTGTTCGGAGATGCACGCGGCAACAGGGCGTATCTGGAGAAGTTCAGCTGGACGCCGATCGTACGCCACATCATCGTCAGGTGGAGAAGCTCGCCCGACGATGCGGCACTCGACGGTTACTGGGCCAATCGGAAGAAGTGGCAGAATGCTCAACTGGGGACGCGCTGGCGTGAACTGGCGCGGCGACAGAAGGGCGTCTGCCCTCGCTGTGGCGAAAGCCTGCACAACGACGAACATCTTCAGGTTCACTATCGCAAGGGCCGCCGCCTCGGCGGAACGCGCGAGACGGACAATCAGCAGCTCATGCACCTCATCTGCCACCAGCAAGCCCTTGCCGAAGAGAAGCAGGCCCGACGACGTTAGCGGTTTGCTTGAGCCGTGTGCGGGGAAAGCTCGCATGCACGGTTCTGAGGGGGGCGGACTGCCGCAAGGCAGTCCGCCTACCCGACCGGGCCAAAGGTGCAACCGTCCGCAAGGGCGAGAAAGCGTCGCCTATCGTATTCTACGCCGAGATCGACAAGGGCAGCGCGTCGGCAACGGGCGAAGACGACGCGCAGGACCGGCTGTTCGTTGCGCGCGGCTATTGGGTATTTGGGGCCGAGCAGGTCGATGGCTACGTGAGTCCCAATGCCGTGCCGCCCAACCCAATCGCGCGGCTTAAAGCAGCCGACGCGTATTTTGCCGCGACCGGGGCCAAGGTGCAGATTGGCGGCGCGCAGGCCTATTACCGGCCATCGACCGACACCATCCACATGCCCGACGAAGCGCGCTTTTACGACAGCGACACCCGGAGCCGCACCGAGGCTTGGTATTCCGTGCTCGGGCACGAGACCGGCCATTGGGCCGGCGCGCCTCACCGGCTCAATCGCGACTTCGGCAAGCGCTTTGGAGA
>JAWXBB010000113.1:0-14775 GCA_034439795.1 Planctomycetaceae bacterium
CACCGGCGTAAACGAAAAAAGTGAACGCAGGGGTCACTCCGGTCGCAAGGCCGACGGGAACCCCATCCGACGTACCGAACTCGTGTAGACTGACAACCGGCGGATGCGGGATCGAGCGTTCCCGCCGTAGAATTGATTCAACCCGCAAAGTTTCCCAGCTCCCGACGAGGGGCCGCATTCCCAGAGACCGAGGCGACGAATGACGATCGCAACCAACTCTACCGGACCGGCGATTTCCGACCTGCAGCTCCGCCAGGACGAGCGCGTGACCACCGGCGGCAACTCGCGGACCATCCGCTTTCTCATCTGGACCGTGCTGTTCGTGCTGGTCTTGTGGGGCGGCTTCGCCTACCGCAGCAATCCGTCGTGGCTGCAGGAGCTGCGCGGCACCGAGTACGAGACCGTCGCCGTGGCGGTCAAGGGGCACGATGACATTGCCCTCGAGGTCTCCGGGTTCGCGGTCCCCTACCACACCGTCAAGATCTCGCCCCGCATTCCGGGCGCGATCATCAAGCTGCCGGTCGAAGTCGGCAGCAAGGTCCGCAAGGGAGATCTGCTCGCCGAGCTCGACGCCGGCAGCTACCAGGCCGACATGCAGCAGGCGCAGGCGGCGTTGCAGGCGGCCCGCAGCCGGCAACTGGAGGCCAGGAACGGCGCGCAGCCGGAGGAAATCGAACAGGCGCGGATCGCGCTCGACGTGGCGAAATCGAAGCTGGAGCTGGTTTCGAGCGAACTCGACCGAGCCGAGCAGTTGGGCAATTCGATCACGCAGGCGGAAATGGACCAGTATCGGTCCGGAAAGAAGGATGCGGTCTCGAACGTCCGCGCGATGGAGCAGAAGCTCAAGCTGATCGAGCAGGGCTTGCGGCCCGAGCGCATGCAGGCCATCGACTCCGAAGTCAAGCAGGCCGAAGCCTTCGTCGCCAAGGCGCAGTACCTGCTCGACAACACCCGCATTCTGTCGCCGATCGACGGCACCGTGCTGGAGAAGAACGCGGAAGTCGGCGAGATTCTGCGGCCCGAAGTGCTGTCGGTCAGTCTCTGCTCGCTGGCCGACATGAGCATCATGGAGGTCGAAATCGACGTGCAGGAGCGCGAGCTGCAGAAGATCGTCATCGGCCGCGACTGCACCATCATCCCGGATGCTTATGCCGACCGCAAATACGCCGCGAAGATCGACCGTTTTCAACCGATGGTCAACCGGCAGCGCGGCGTGGTCCGCGTGACGCTGCGGATCACCGAGCCGGACGCCTACCTGCTGCCCGACATGAACGTCCGGGCGCTCATTCAGAATCCGCCTGCCGAAGAGGGGATCGTCGAGACGCTGTGGCTGCCCGACGCCGCCATCACCCGCGACGGCGACGCCGCGTTCGTCTTCGCCCTGAAGGACGACCGGGCGGTCCGCACGCCGGTGAAGCTCGGCGCGACCGAAGGGAAGCGGATGCAGATCGCCGAGGGGTTGATGAAGGACGACGTCGTGGTCCTCTCCGGCGGCAAACGCCTCGTCGACGGCCAGGCGGTGCGGAAGAAGGTTAAGTAATGCTCCCAGAAGCCGCGGGATAGCATCCCGCGGATCTTCACGCCTTCAAGATCCACGGGGATGGAACCCCGTGGCTTCCAAACTCTCTCCTCTTGCTAACACCTAATTCCTAGCGCCCACCCATGCCCGACGCCATTGTTTCCGTTGAAAACGCCTACAAAGAGTACACCCGCGGCAGCGAGAAGGTGGAGGTGCTCAAGGGCGTCTCCATGCAGATCCTGCGCGGCGAGTTCGTCGCGCTGATCGGTCCGTCGGGGTCGGGCAAAACCACGCTGCTCAATCTGATCGCCGGCCTCGATCAACCGACCCGCGGCAAGGTTTCGGTCGCCGGTCGCGACATCAGCCGCATGACGGAATCGGAACTGGCCCGCTGGCGGACGACGGCCATCGGCTTCGTGTTCCAGTTCTATCATCTCATCCCCGTGCTCACGGCCTACGAGAACGTCGAGCTGCCTTTGCTGCTGCTCAACATGTCGGCCCGTCGCCGCCGCGAGCAAGTGATGACCGCCATCACGCTGGTCGGCCTGCAACACCGGCTGACGCATCGCCCCGGCCAGCTCTCCGGCGGCGAGCAGCAGCGCGTGGGCATCGCGAGGGCCGTTGTCACCGACCCCGCCCTGGTCGTCGCCGACGAACCCACCGGCGACCTCGACGGCAAGAAGAAGGAAGAGATTCTCGACCTGCTGCAGAGCCTGCAGGAAGGCCTCAACAAGACGATCTTGATGGTGACGCACGACCTGACCGCCGCATCGCGCGCCCACCGCCTGTGCCGCATCAGCGACGGCAAGCTATTGGAAGAGATGGGCGAGTCGCGCGACGAGGCGCTGGCCATGGCGTTCCCGGATGCGAAGGTTCGAGGAGGGCATTAGTGTCTCAACCGCGCTGAGATGACGGGTGCCACTGGCGGCGGGTTTCGGCCGCCAGTGCGTTTCCCGACGAGGATAAGACACTGGCGGCTCAAAGCTGCCGCCAGTGGCACCCTCGCAATAACCCCTGACTTTGCACCGTGCTTGTCTTTTCTTGACCTGAAGCCTGACACCTGACCCCTATGCTCTACAAATTCGCCATCCTCGTGATGAAGAGCCTCGGCCGGAACAAGCTCCGGACCGCGCTGACGGGGTTGGGCGTGATGGTGCTCGTCGCCATCTATGCGGTGGTGACCAACGTCACGTCGACGGTCAAGAAGAAGGTCAACGCCCAGGGGGAGCAGACCCGGCTGATCGTGTCGGAGCGGTGGACGATGCCCAGCCGCGTGCCGCTGCGGTACGTGCCGGCCATCACGGGTCAGGATGGCGTGAAGGACTGGACGACGATCAACTTTCTCGCCGGGTTTCTCGATGAATCGCGGCGCCGCGATCGGCAGGCGATCTGCATCGTCACCCGCCCGGACAACCTCCGCGAGATGCATTCCGGGCTGGAGGACATCGACCCCGCCGCTGTGGAGGCGCTGATCGATCGCAAGGACGGCGCCATCGTCGGCCCAGGGCTGATGAAGACGATGGGCTGGCAGGTCGGACAACGGTTCACGCTGCTCGCCGCGCGGTTCCCGCCGGTCGACGTGCAGTTCACCGTCGTCGGCACGCTGCCCGCCGGCGAATGGTCGAACGCGTTCTTCGCCCGGCACGACTACTACATGGAAGCCACCAACGACCGCGAAGCCGTGAACGCGATCCTGATCGAAATCAGCGGGGCCGAGCGGGCCAAGGAACTGGCTGCGAATCTGAGCCTCGATTACGAGAACCGCCAGCCGTCGCTGAAGGTCGAGACCGAATCGGCCGGCGTCGCCCGGTTCGCCGCCCGCGGGCAGGCGATCCTGCAGATCATCGACGGCGTGGTCCTCATTCTGCTGATCGACATGGTGATCATCCTGTCGAACAGCATCAGCATTTCCGTCCGCGAACGCCGCGTGGAGATGGCCGTGCTCAAGGTGCTCGGCTTCCAGCCGCTGCACATCACGCTGATGATCATCGCTGAGGCGATGCTGGTCGGCGCGCTCGCGGGCCTGGTCGGCACGGCGATCGTGTCGCTGTTGTCGCAATTGACCGTCAGCGGCACGCTGCCGTTGTACAACTGGAACAAGTTCCTGCTGCAGTTTCCGGTGCCGTGGTCGGCCGCGCTGTGGGGCCTCTTGATCGGCGCGGGCGTGGGCCTGACCGGCAGCGTCCTGCCGGCCTCGTCCGCCCGCAGCGTGAAGGTGTCGGATGTGTTTTCGAGGATTGCGTGACAAAGGCGTCAGGTCTCAAGGTATCAGGCGTCAGGTAAATGCCTGAATGATGCCTCTCCTGTCTTGACCTGATACCTGACACCTGAAGCCTGACACCCATGATCCCCCTCAAATACAACGCGCGCAACCTGGTCGTCCGCTGGAAAACCACGCTGATGACGGCGTCGGGCTTTACGCTCGTCGTCGCCGCGCTGGTGGTGATGCTGGCGTTCGTCGCCGGCGTTGAACAGGTCTGCACGACCAGCGGCGAGCTGGAGAACGTCATCGTCCTCGCCAAGGGGAACAACGACGAAGTCTTCAGCCAGATGGACACCCGGCTCGCGAAGGAGCTCGAAAACTTCCCCGGCGTGGCCCGCGGGTCCATTGGGCAGCCGCTCGCCAGCCGCGAGATGTTCCTCGTCGTGCATCGCCTGCTGGAACAGGAGGGCGTGTTCAAGTTCCTGCAGATCCGCGGCGTGATGCCCGTCGCCTTCGAGGTCCATACCGGCATCGACCTCATCGAAGGCCGTCCGCTGCGCGCCAGCCAGAGCGAAGTCATCATCGGCAAGGGGGTCCAGCGCGAGCACCAGTTGAACGTGGGCGACCAGGTCGACATCGGCCGCAAGAAGTGGACCGTCGCCGGGGTGTTCACCGCGGGCGGGTCGGCGTTCGAGAGCGAAGTCTGGTGCGACCTGACCGAAGTCGCCAGCCAGTTCCGTCGCGAAGGGGTGTACAGCAGCGTGGTGCTGCGGACGGAGTCGTCCGAGTCCGCCTTCGACCTCACCGAGCGGCTCAAGGCCAGCCGGTCCATCGTCTGCAATCCCAAGACCGAGCCGGAATACTACGCCAAGCAGGCCGAGCAGATGCAGATGCTGTCGAGCGCCACCTGGACCATCGCCTGGTTCATGGGCATCGGCGCGATCTTCGGCGTGATGAACACCATGTTCGCCGCCATCGGCCAGCGCCGCAAAGACATCGCCGTGCTCAGGATCATGGGCTTTCAGGCCCACGAGATTTTGATCTCGTTCCTCCTGGAGGCGATCCTGATTTCCATCATCGGCGGCGGACTGGGGATCGCGCTCGGCGCGGGCATCAACGGCTTCAGCCGCAGCACGGCCGTCGGCGGCGTCCGCGAAATCGAGTTCGCCTTCCGCGTCACCGAAGGGACCGTCATCTTCGCCGCCGCGTTCTCCCTCGGCATGGGCGTCCTCGGCGGCTTGCTCCCCGCACTGTCCGTCGTCCGCATCCAACCGCTCGAAGCGCTGCGGTGAGGCATTTCATATAGCCCCCGGTCTCCCGACCGGGGGACGAGCGCTTCGTGGAACGTCGATGGTTCATCGCCCCCCCGGTCGGGAGACCGGGGGCTATCTATCACCGCACCGTCACGAAGTCGTTGTGGTTCATCAGCACCCGAATCAAATCGCGGCGTGCGTGGTCGCCGGTTTGCAGGAACTCGCGGCACGCAAGGCGTTCCTCCTCCCACGGGCTGCGGCCGAGAATCCGCTCGTAGATCTGTGTGACGAACTCCTCCGGCGATTCATTCTCCAACGACTTCGCCAGCTTCTCGGCATTCGCGTGGACCAGGCTGCTGTTTGCGAGCGCGAGCGCCTGCTGCGGGACGATGCTTTCGCTGCGGCGATAGCATTCGTTGGGGCTTGCCGCGTCGAACAGCAGCAGGAACGTCATCTGTTTTTCGTAGGCGTGCTGGAAGTAGAGGCTGCGGCGGGCGACGTGTTCCAGTCCGTAGGCGATGTCCGGCCCGCCGCGCGTCAGATCGAGGCCGCCTGTGACCGCCAGCACGCTGTCGCGGACGGCTTCCGCCTCCAGCCGCCGCAGCTCGGCCTTCCAGTGGAGCGCGTTGTCGGGATCGACGGCCCGGTTCCGGTCGGCGAACTCCGTGGAGGTCGACGACGCCAGCCGATACGCGCGCGACGTGACGATCGTCCGGTGCAGGTGCTTGAAGCTCCAGCCATGCTCCTGGAAATCGACGGCGAGCCAGTCCAGCACGTCGCCGAGCGCCGGCCGCGGCGACCGCAGGCCGAAGTCGAACAGGTTGTCGACGATCGGCCGGCCGAAATGCCGGTGCCAGACGTGATTCACCGCCACCCTTGCGGCGAGCGGGTTGTCGGGGCCGGTGATCCAGTTCGCCAGCGCCAGCCGCCGCCCAGTGCTGACCCGCGGCGATTCCACGCCCAACGGCGTGTACTTGTCGTCGGTTTTTGACAACGCGGCAATAGCCTCGTCGCGCTTCTTGATCGCGGCGTCGCGGTCCATCTTAGGCTTGGTGACGACGTCTTTCGGACGCTTTGTCCGCGCGGACTGCTGCCATTTCAGCTCAGCGTCCTGCAGGGCGATGTCGGCTTCGAGGCGGTTCTGCTCGCGCTCCAGTTTCGCAGCCGACAGGGCCATTGCTGCGACATCGTCTGCCGGCGGTTCGCGATACTTCGCCACGTCGGCGGCGATGCGGGCCTCCAGCACGGGAATCGCCGACTGGGCCGCGGACAAGCGTTGCTCGGCGAGACTGACCGCCACTTGCGAGTCCGACCATAGAAACTGCCAGGACAAGAAATCCTGTGCGGAAACCGGCCCCTCGTCCGCCGGCGCACTGCGGGCTTGGTCCAACGCTGCCGCGGCCACGATTAACATTTCTTGCGACTTGACGAGTGCAGCCTCGGCATCGCTCACCGCTTGCCGTGCGGCGGCACGGGTCTCTTCGATGATGGACTCATTCAGCGCCGGATAATACGCCGTCCGCGGCATCGGCACCGGCTTGATGTTCAGCGCCGTCCCGAACACCGCCGGCACCACGGGAGTCAGCGGATGCTCCTTGTCCGGCTGCTTGTCGTTGCCGCGAATGAACAGGTACGTCGGCTCGTCCGGCCTGGCGTCGAACGCCCGCGGCAGGCTGTCGAGCTCGACGTTCGGCTGCCCCGGAATGCGGTCGGCACGAATCTCGTGCGGCTCGAAGATCGCGCGGAAGCCGTAGTGCTCTTTCTGCGTCAGCGGATCGTACTTGTGATCGTGGCACTTCGCGCAGTCCAGCGTCATGCCGAGAAACGCCTTCGCCGTGTGCTCGACGGTGTGATCGAGCCACGCCTGCCGGTTGAATTTGTAGTAGTTCCGCGCGAGAAAGCCGGTCGCCCGCAACGCCGCGATGTCATCCGGCGCGAGTTCATCGGCGGCGAGCATCTCCCGAACCATCTGGTCGTAGCCGCGGTCGGCGTTGAGCGACTCGATGATCCAGTCGCGCCACCGCCAGATGTGCCGCTGGCTTCCGCGCAGCTCCTTCTGATAGCCGTCCCAGTCGCTGTACCGCCAGACATCCATCCAGTGCCGGCCCCACCGTTCGCCGTACGCGGGGCTGTCGAGCAGCCGGTCGACGACGCGCGGCCACGCGCTGGGGGACTCGTCGGCGAGGAACTCGTGCAGCTCGGCGGGGGTCGGGGGCAGCCCGGTGAGATCGAACGTCACGCGCCGCAGCAGCGTGGCCTTGTCGGCGACCTCCGCGGGGACAACGCCGCGCTCGCGCTGCACGCCGGCGAGCAGTTGGTCGACGGGATTCGTCGCCCACTCCGCGGGGACGTCCGCCGGCAACGCGGCCTTCACGGGGAGTTGATACGCCCAATGTTCCTTGGGCGTGGCGAGCGCCTTCTCAGCGATCGGACCAACCGCACCCCGTTCGATCCACGTCGCCAATAACTCGATCTGCGCCGGCGTGAGCGGCTCCCCCTCCCCCTCCGGCGGCATCCGTTCGTGCGGATCGGCGGACCGGACCCGCGCCAGCAACCGGCTCTCCGCCGGCTTCGCCTTCACGACGACGGCCCCGTCCTCGCCGCCGCGAACGATGAGCGCCGCCGTGTCGAGCCGCAGGCCCGCCTCCTGCTTCACCGGCCCGTGGCACGCGACGCACTTCTTCGCCAGCAGCGGCTTGATCGACGCGGAATACAACGCCTCATCGGCCACGACCCGGCCGCACAGCAGCAGGGCGAGAACGCACGCAATCGTTCGAAACATGGAGGGCAGCCTCGGCAATGGGCGACTGACGGATGGCCGGTTCAGCATAATCCCCCGGCGACCGTCGAGCCAGACAGTGGGGAGAAGACCGCGAAGCCGCAAGCGTGCCTGTTAGAAGCGGTATCAAAACCCAGTCTTCGTTGTTGCCGTTGGAGACGGTGCATTGGTCGGAGGTCAAGTACGCCGAAGGCGTTCGATCACACAGCCCAGGGTCGCGAGCCTGCGAGCGCACCCTGGGGAATTGGCGTTCGAGGCGCATCGACCCTGAAAGGGTCGCATCACCGACGACATCAATCCCTGATGAAACCCTTTCAGGGTATGGGGTTCGTCGTCATCGCCACCCAGGGTGCGCTCGCAGACTCGCGACCCTGGGCTTTGCGATGCAACGCCTTCGGCGTACAGAAAGGCGATATTGAAACCGCCACTTAGCCGGCAAGCCGACCACGCTTGCGGCTTCGCGACCCCCCCCGAAAACCCCTCTACACCCGTTTACGGGGCTGTGCTACCATCCCGGCCGTTCGGGGATCGGAGGCGGTCGATTCGCGACCGCAAGCCGGGCGCCAGAGGAGGGCGGAATCGTGCAGGGAAGCCAGCGGACAGCCGGTCGAATCATCGCAGCCTGGGGCTTGATGGCGGTGGCGTGTGGCTTCGCCTCGGCCGCCGAGAACGCAGTGACAATCACCTCACCCGGACAGGGGACAACCTACCCGTTGGCCTACAAATTCACGCCCGGCCAGTTCGCGCATTACGAAGTTTTGCAGAAGAGCGTCATCGTCTCCAGATACGCACAGGGCCAGGAGAAGATGAACAACGAGTCGACGACGACGAAGCATTTCCGCGTCGTCACCGCCGACGCCGCGGGCGTGGCTCAGTTGGAGCCGATCATCGACCGGGTGCGAATGTCGGTGACGTTCGACGATGTCAACAAGGTGGAATATGACAGCGCCCAGCCCGGACCGCCGCCGCGCGGCTTCGAGGCGGTTGCGGCCACGATCGGCAAGTCGATGGCGCGCCTGCATCTGACGCCGAACGGTCAACTCTCGAAAGTGACCGCACTGCCCGATGCGCCGGCGTCGTTCACGGCGCTGGCCGCCCAGGCCGATCCGACGTTGAACTTCCTCGTCCCGCTGCCGCGCGAAGCGGTCGGCGTGGGGGCCGTGTGGAAGGACCGTTACCAGGTGCCGGTCAGCGTCGGGCCGGGGTTGTCGCAACCGGTGACGTTGCAACGGCAGTTCGAGTTGGCGAAAGTCACGGGGAACGTCGCGACGATCACGTTCCAGACGATTATCATTACGCCGATGGACAATCCGGCGGTCCAAGCGCAACTGTTGCAGCGGACGCCGACGGGCACGATCGAATTCGATCTGGACCGCGGGCTGATCGTCGCACAAACCACCAAGGCCTCCGGCCAAGTCGTGCAGGCGTTCGGCGCGAACACGTTCATGCAGGCGTCGCTCGAAACCACGGAACGGCTGATCCCGCAAACCGCAGGCGTGCAACCGGCGGCACTGAAGCAGTGAAGAGAAGTCGGAAGTCGGAAGTCGGAATTCTGAAGTCTGAGGCGGTCGCGGTTGCACCGCATTTCTGAATTTCAGCCGCGGAGCGGCGGCAGATCGTAGCCCCCGGCGTAAGCCGGGGGACTGCTACCACGCTTGGGCGGCAGCCCCGAATGGGGCGACAGACAACCCGTTTCGCAAGGAATTTCTGTCGCCGCTCCGCGGCTGCGATCCTGTGCGGCGATGTTCCCCCCGGCTCACGCCGGGGGCTACGTTCTGTCGCCCCATTCGGGGCTAAAAACGACGGACGCCGACCGCATCCTCGTCTTCACTTCAGACTTCCGAATTCAGACTTCCGACTTTCTTTCACGCCAGAATCGCGGAGATCGGCACGCCGCGGCTGATCGGAAGCGGGCGGCCGAGCGGGTCGTGAATTTCGGTGTCGGGGGCATAACCGAGGCGGTCGAAGATCGTCGCGGTGATGTCGCACGGGGCGACGGCCCCTTCGGACGGATACGCCGCGTGGCCGTCGGACGCGCCGTGGACCACGCCCCCCTTGATGCCGCCGCCGGCGAGGGCGACGGAGAACACGTGGCCCCAATGATCGCGACCGGCGCGGGCGTTGATGCGCGGCGTGCGGCCGAACTCGGAGAGACACGCCACCAGCGTGTCGTCCAGCATCCCGCGCTCGCTGAGGTCCGAAATCAAAGCCGCCAGCGCCCGGTCGAGCGGGGGGACCAGCACGTTCTTCAATCGGGTCGCTTCGTTCGCGTGGCTGTCCCAGCACGGCGCGTCGGACGGTTCATCCGGACCGCGGAACCAGTTGACCTGCACGAAGCTCACGCCCGCCTCCACCAGCCGGCGGCTGAGCAGCACGCTCTGTCCGAACTGGCTGCGGCCGTAGCGGTCGCGGGTGGCGTCGGACTCGCGATTCAGGTCGCACGCCTCCCGTGCCGAGGCCGTGCCGAGCAGCGTCAACGCCTGATCGCGTTGTGCGCCGTACTCGACGAATGCCGGGCCGCGGTCGATCTCCCGCAGTTGCGATTCGCGTTGCGACAGCAGCGTGTGCCGATGGTCCAGCCGGCCGAGCGAGACGTCGGCCTGCAACTGAAACTGCGGAACCGAGTACGTGGGGCTCGCCGGCTCGCAGCGGAACAGCCACGGATCGGCGGCGTGACCGAGGAAGCCGGAATCCTGTCCCGGCCAGACCGATTGATCGGTGTTGAAGATGTGCATCGGCAACCGGACCGCCGGCGGCAACAATCGCGGCCCGCGATGCAGGTGCTGCACGATCGACCCCATCGTCGGGTAATCGTTCGGTGCGCCGGGGCTGCCGTTCTCGACCTGCAACGGCATGTGCGGCTGCCCGGTCATCATCGCGTACCCGCTCGACGAGTGGGCGTTGTCGCCGGTGACGACGGCCCGCAGGATCGCCAGTTTGTCCGCGATGCGGGCGGTGTCGGGCATCAATTCGCAGATGTTGAGGCCGGGCACGACGGTCGGAATCGGACCGAATTCGCCGCGGATTTCGCTCGGCGCGTCGGGCTTCGGATCCCACGTCGAATGCTGCGGCGGCCCCCCCAGCAGGAACAGCACAATGACCCGCTTCGCCTTGCCATTCTTCGGCACGACCGGGGCGGACAGCGCGGTGCGAGACAGCAGCCCCGCGGTCAGCCCGAGCGCTCCGGCGCGCAGCACTTCCCGCCGGGGAAACCGGTCGCACAATTGCGGGCCGTGGTCGAAGATCGACAGCATGGGAGCGCGTCTCGGAAGCCCAGGGATTGCTATCCCTGGGCGTCTTCACATCACTTCGATCAGAACAGTTCCTGAATCACCGCACCCGGTTCGAGCGCGGCGATCGGGCGTCCGGCATGATTCAGGAAATTCACGTTCGGGTCAACGCCCAGCACCTGGAACATCGTGTGATGAATGTCCGCCGCCGTGATCGGGCGATCCTGCGGGGCTTCGCCGAGGCGGTTGGTGGACCCGACGATGCGGCCTCCCTTCACGCCGCCGCCCCCCATCAGACAGAACATCGCGTTGCCCCAGTGGTCGCGGCCGGGGGTGCCCATGCTCATCGGAGCGCCGCCGTTGCCGCCGTTGTTCATCCGCGGCGTGCGACTGAATTCGCCGCACAGCATCACCAGCGTCGTGTCGAGCAGCCCGGTCTGGGCGAGATCCTCGAACAGCGCCGACACGCCCTGATCGACGATCGGCAGCAACCGTTCGTAGCTGGCCTTCAAGTCCCAGTGGTGATCCCAGCCGCCGAGATGCACGCTGACGACCGTCGAACCGGCTTCGACCAGCCGCCGGGCGAGCAGCATGGACTGTGCCCATTGATGGCGTCCGTATCGGTCGCGCATCCGCGGGTCTTCGCTGCCGATGTTGAATGCGCGGCGGGCGTTGTCACCGGCGACGAGGTCGTACGCCTGCCGATCGAATTTGTCCATCGAGTCGATCATGCCACTGGAATCGACGTCGCGCCGTAACCGGTCGAACTGCTTGGCCAGGGCCGTGCGGTCTTCGAGCCGGGCGACCGTCATCCCGCCGGGGACGGCGATGTTCTGCACCTGGAAGTTGGCCGCGTTCGGATCGCCGTCGGTCTCGAACGGGTTGTTTGCCACACCGAGGTAGTTGGCCCCGAAGTAGCCGGGCCGCAGGCCGATGCTCGACGCATACGGGACCGCGGCGTGTGCGGGCAGGCCGGGCTTCCGCGGGCCGGCGAGCTTCGAGGCGATGGCCCCCACGAACGGGTAGCGGCCGGGGGTGTCCGCCCCGCTCGCCCCGCTGCGGCCGGTGAGCATGATGTGTCCGGCGGCGAAGTGGTCGCCGTTGTCGTGATGCAGCGACCGGACGATGGAGAACTTGTCCGCGCATTTGGCCTGCAACGGATACAGCTCGGTGATTTCCATCCCGGACACATTCGTCGGAATGGGATTCCACAGCCCGCGGTACTCGGCCGGGGCCTCGGGCTTCATGTCGTACATGTCCATGTGGCCGGGACCGCCGTCCAGCCAGATGAGAATGCACGCGGTGTCTTTCGCCGACGTGCCCGCCTGCCGCGATTGCTCCTTGGCCCGCAGGATCTGCGGCAGCCCGACGGACGCCATGCCGGCGAGGCCGATCTGCAAAAAACTGCGGCGCGACTGGCCATCGCAATAGCGGGGGGTAAAGCCGGCTTCAACGCGCAACATGGTGGGAACTCCGCAGCGGTTCAGGCGGGATCTCAGGCGGGGCGGGGACGCATCAACACTCGTGGATTCTATCGGCAGTTTCCGGCGAGGTCAACAAGTTTGCGGCAGGGGTGGCGGTTGGTGGAGGTCACTTCCCCGTTACTTCCTTTTGCAGTCAGAAATCAACTGAGGTGGCCCCGAATCACTGAACACCGTTCAGATACGTGATTGACCGGCACAACAGCAGGACGATAAGCTTGAGACAGATTGCATGGTCCGCCGATGCGTGAGCCGTGGGAATCGATACCAGTTTAGTTGCCTCAGACAGCATGTGTTTTTGTATGGTTGATCTAGCCAAATACGTCGGTTGCGGTTTGTACAGCCTGAAGGATGCTGCCCGGCTCCTTAAGGTCAAGCCGTCGACGCTCCGCTACTGGTCCGGCGAATTGCATGGGGCTGAGGGAATTGTTCCCCGACAGCTCGAAGACGACCGTTTGCTCACGTTCGCCGAGCTGATGGAATTTCACTTTGTAAAGCTCTTTCGCGATCACGAAGTCTCGCTGCAGGCCATTCGCAAAGCGGCCAAGGCCGCCTCGAAGAAGTTCCACACCAACTACCCTTTCACAGTCAAGCAATTCAACACGGATGGCCGTTCGATCTTCGTGACCCTGCACAGCCGGGAAACCGACAAGGAGCTGATCGAAGATCTTCAGCGCGGCCAACTCGTCTTCACAAAGTTGATTCGCCCCTTTTTCAAGAAGCTGGAGTTTCGCGGCACAACTGAGGCTGCGCGGTTCTGGCCGCTTCAGAAACAAGGGCGGATTGTCCTTGATCCGAATCGTCGATTCGGACAACCCATTGATGCGGACACGGGTGTCCCCACCGAAGCGCTGACTCGGGCCCTGAAAGCCGGAGACGGCCAGAGCGCCGCGGACGTTGCGCGGTGGTTCGATATCCCGGTGGAGGCGGTTCGGGCAGCAGTTCGATTTGAGCGGTCACTCGCCACGTGAAGTACCTGTTCGACAACGACATTTCCCCCCGCTTCGCGCAAATGCTCCGCGCGCTCGAAATCGATGTCGTCGCATTGCGGGAAATTATGCCCGCCGACACGAAGGACGCTGATTTTCTCGGCGACCTCAAGCGCCGGCACAGCATTGATGTGTTCATCAGCAACAACTCGGCCCAACGGACCAACCGGATTGAGGCGGCGCTCCTCAAGTCGTCCGGCGTCACCGCCTTGTATTTCAATCCGTTTTGGGGCTCGCTCAGGTTGTGGGGGCAGGCGAAATGGCTCATCAACCATTGGGAGAAAATCGAAGGGTTTGTTCGCGGTGCAGCTCCTGGCACTTGTGCCGACATTCAAGCCAGAGGAAGACTGTCGCTGTATCGGTGGTGAGGTCGGATCACGCAGTTCACGCAGATTGGAGACATCCCCTTTGACAATCCGGCAAACCTTGCCGGTATGTGTCAGGGCTTCTTCCCGCGGGGAGTCGGTTCTTTGGCGAAGCAGCGAAGGGGCTAACGGGATTCCGCCGATGTGGTAGACTGCGGGGCCGCAGGAGGTCGATGTGCCGTCGCTTTGGATTGGTCAAGGAGGCCCGCCGTGCCCCTCAAGTCGATTCCCCTCGAAGAACCCACGCTCAACCTGACGCCGATGCTCGACGTCGTCCTGAACCTCCTCGTCTTCTTCATGCTGGCGACGCAGTTCAAGGAATACGAGCGGCAGTACGACATCCAGTTGCCGTCCGTCGCCGATGCCACGGCCTTGACCGGGCAGCCGGATGAGATCATCGTCAATGTGCAGGCCGACGGCCGGGTGACCGTCGGTGCGGACGTCAAGTCGCTCGCCGAAGTGGAAACCTCGTTGACGGCGGCCCGCGAACGGTTCCCCGGCCAGGCGGTGGTCGTCCGGGGCGACGGTCGCGGACCGTATCAGCACGTGATGGACGTGATGGCCGCCGCCCGCCGGGCCGGCATTCGCAATCTGTCGTTGTCGCATCAGCCCCTGAAAGCGTCCCCGTGAACTGGGAACTGCTGCTGTCGCGCTGTGTCGAATTCGTGACCGGAGGCCCCGGGGCCTCGACGGGCGAGACGCTGCTGCGCGGGGCGCTCATCGGGTGTTCGCTGTTCGCCAGCCTGCAACTCTTGACGATGCTGATGACGCGCTGGGGCGATCATCACGCGATGGCCAAGTCGTTCGTGCTGTCGATCCTCGTGCATCTCTGCCTGGGTCTCGGCTGGGCGACCGTCGTCGAGAACCGGCCCGCCTTCGTCGGCTCGCCGGGTGAACCGGAACGGATTCCCATCCAGGAGTTGCTGACCGGCGAGGGGAGCGAAGAGATTCAGCAA
>JAWXBB010000114.1:0-2632 GCA_034439795.1 Planctomycetaceae bacterium
ACCGTGGCCTGCGTGCGCCACCGTCCGTCCCGGTCGAACACCGAGAAAACCGACGGCCGGCCTCGTTGCCCCGGTTCGTCATATTCCTGAGCCCAGACGTCGCCCGTCTCCGTCACTACGACCGCGCTATAGGGGGGCTTGTCTGCGGGCCGCGGGCCGGCGTTGAACATTGCCCGCGCCTTGGCCTTCCGATCCTCCATGCCGGGAGGGAAGGATTCGAGCCACTCCTCGACTTGTGCCCGGACGTCGCCGTCCGTCACGGGCGATGGCGTCCACTGTCGCCGTATCGAACGAAGGAGGCGCCCGCCTGCGTCGTACCAGTCGAAACTGAACCGTTCATTCGTTGCAACCAGCACTTGCACGTCGAACGTGCTCCAGAACGCAGTGCGAGCGTACACCACTCGTCGCATGGAGACTCCACCGGCCCCGGTTTCTATGATCTGGTCGACCCATGGAAACCGGCCGATCGAAGCGGTGAATGCACCGCTGGCGCTCCCGATTCGTAGTGTCACCGAATCGCGCCGAAGGCCGTTCCCCGGCGCAGGCGTCGGATAGCTTCCGAGCAACAGGCGACCATCGGCGAGCACAGCCAGCGGGAATGATGCCCCTACCGAATCGACACCAATCATGTTGGTGACCCGACCGAGCTGGCCGGTCGAGTCGAACACTGACACGCGCCGCAAGGCGAGGTCATAAACGAGGAGCGAATCGCCGAACACCTGAAGCAGGTCGATCTGGCGAAACTCGCCGGGGCCGCCGCCCTCTCGCCCAGTCGATCGAATCCAGTCGCCGCTTTTGTTGAACCACAGAATCTCGCGGCGATCGGCGACGACAATCGGGCCACCCGAGAAGCGCGTCACTAGGATCCGAGCGCCAAAGTCAGCGCGGCCGTCGCCACCACCGCTGATATCGACCACCGGAATGGAGTCAACTCTGATGCGCGGGACCTCCCCGTCAAGGGGAGCACGACTGTCGACAATCGCAACGCCGGCGCTATCTCGCACGATCACACGATCGGGTTCGGATCGCGCGATGCACGCAACCAGCAGCACCGTCCCCACTGCGAGCGAGGACATTCGCCTTGGCGTTCGCTGGCACACCTTCGCGACGATCATGCATCGCCTCCGAGGACTACTTCTCACTCCAGCAGGTTCAACCCTGTTGGTCGGCATAACGACAAAGTTAAGTTGCCGGGCCGGCTGGTTGGACGTCAACACTTGGTTCGCCGTATTGCCGGCCCCGGTCAACGTCAACTCCTTGTTCGGCGGACGGCCTGCGGGCGTTCTCCATCACAACGAGAAACGAGTTGTGTCCCCTTTGCTTTTCTCGGCCCGGCCAACTGCATCCGTTCGTTAGGCAAACATATCTACGATGTCCCCTTTCTGCTTTCCTGGGTGTTCAGGCACAACGGCGAGTTAGGCACTCGGCGGGCCAGAACCGCCACCGGACTTCCGGCGGACAACAACGGCGACGACGAGGAAGACGGAGGCGGCGATGAGGAAGAGGCCGGCGGCGACGAGGGAGGTGACGTTGACCGGCTCTCCTTCGATGAGCTGTTTCACCACTGGGACGAGAAATAGCACGCCGGCCAGTGCGAGCAGGATGGTGCTGACAAGGTGAACCTTCCAGACCTTCATGGATTGGCCTTCTGATTACGAAACGCTGCTGTGGTTGATTTCTGATCCGACCGCGAGACTGGCCGCAATGATGGTTGGCGTGGCCATTCTTTCTCTCCTCCAGCCGCGCATAGTTCTCATTGTACCGCGCCGCCGAGCGCCCGAGTTCGGCTGACTGCTGCAACGATCGTTAGGCAGAGGCCAGATGGAGGCCATCGTCACCCTGCAAGGATGCGAGCCGCCGCCACGGAATCAAACAAACCGAACGCGCGCTTGACGCGCGGCCTGACTCAAGGCCGGCGTGCCCGGGACTCCAGCTGCGCGCGATCCGCAGGTGACGCAGCTTGTATCAGCGCCTGCCATGTCGGCTCAGCGAAGAGAATCATCGAGGGCTTCTTGGGAAAGAGGCGCACAGGACGCGGCAGGTGGGCGGGCAGTCGCTGTTCGAATCCTTCGAGATCCCGTAGCACAGTCGGCGGCAGCACGCCGGGACTCGCCAGCCGGAAGGTCGGCCGCGCTTCGATGGCGCGCGGCGGGACGGTCCGCGCTTCGCGATCCGCGGCCCATTTGACCATGAACGCCAGTTGCCAGTCGTTGACGATGATGATGGCATCTGGCGGTGTGTGGTTGGCAACGGCGGTGGCGCCCGGCACGAAGGTGGGGTTCGGCCAGCTTACCGCCGCGCCAAAGCGCAGCGGCACCAAAGCCAGCAGCGCCGCGGAGGCGGCGATCGGGAGTAGTAGCTGGAGGCCGCGGCGCGCCGTCGCGGTCAGTTGAGCGATAGCTGCAGGCGCGCAGATGGCCAGCGGAACGAACGCCATGAGACGCAGACGGAAGACCAATCCATTTGGATCTCGCGATGACAACCAGGGGAGCGCCAGCAGTAGCGCCAGCGTCGCCGCCCCGCCCTGCTTCACGACGGTGGCCAGATAGAAACTCCCCGCCGAGGTCGCGACCAGCGCGGCGCCTAGCACGCCGACCGTGCGTTCACCGGTCGCGCGGCGGACGATCGCGTA
>JAWXBB010000115.1:0-3325 GCA_034439795.1 Planctomycetaceae bacterium
CTGCTGCATGAGGTTGATGAGCGAAAAGAAGTCGGCGAACGTGCCGCCGCCGGCGAGACCGGCCTGTTGAGCCGCCTGGCCTTGCGCATGGGCCCGGCTGTCCTGCACGGCGATGCGGCTGAGCGTCGCCTTGGCCGCGGGGTGAGCGCCGGCCGCGAACTGGGCCGCCGCGACCTGTTCGAGCAACTGCGCCTGCAGGTCGACGTCTTCGACCGCGGCGGCGGCATCGGCGGCCGGGCCGAATTCGCCGGCGGCGAGATGCTTGTCGATGACATCGGCCGGCGCGGCGGCGAAAGCCGTCGCCGTCGTCAGCAGAACGCACGCGCTCAGGGTCATTCCGAAGCGCATCAGGCCGGCTCCACGAAACATGCGAAACTCCTCGTTGCGCGCAGGAAGCAGCTTCCCACGCGCGAACACCGGACTCGTTACACCATCGGCAGCGGAGCGGTTCCTCGCTCCGTCATCGCTGCCCGGGAACCACCGGCCGGCATCCGTCGGCCTGTCCCCTGCGAGTCCCAATATCACACGTCTTTAGCATCGTCCCCGCGGCGAGCGTCGTCAAGCAGTTTCCGCGAATTCACCGGTTCGCCGGGCACTCCGCCGCCGGGCCGCAATTCCACGGGCAAACCCGCTAGAATGCTGCGGCTGCGTCGATCCGGCGTGTACAGCCCGCGAACGCACGACAAGCCAACTCCCCGCGAGCCGCAGGGTTTGCGTCGCGGGCACAAAGGTTCGTGGTCAGTAGTTCTTGTAGGGTGCAGTCGAGGCTTTGCGAGGCTCACCCCGTTGGAGTCCAGCCTTTAGGCGGTCTTCGATAGACGTGAAGGAAGACAGCCTAAAGGCTGGACTCCAACGAAGAGGGTGAGCCTCGCAAAGCCTCGACTGCACCCTACCAAGCAGGAAAAGCGACGTGCCCGAGCTACCCGAAGTCGAGACAATGGTCCGCGGGATTCGGCCGCATGTGGCTGGGCGAAAGATCGTCGCCGTGCGGAAGGGGCCGTCGCGGTGCCGGCCGATGTCGATCATGCCGCGGCTGGCGACGCTGTCGCAGCGGGTGACGGGGCAGACCATCACCGCGGTCCGTAGGCTCGCGAAGCGGGTGGTGCTGGATGTGACGGATGGATCGAATCTCGTGATTGAGCCGCGGATGACGGGCCTCGTGCTGCTCAGCGACCCGCCCGACCGCGAGCATTTGCGCGTCGAATGGGAGCTCGACGGCGACTCGCCGTACCGGTCGCTGTGGTTCTGGGACCAGCGCGGTCTGGGGACGCTGCGATGGTACGCCCCCGGCGAACTGGCGTCGGCGCTGTTGTCGGGGAAACTCGGTCCCGATGCACTGACGGTCTCGACAGATGATTGGCTGCGGATCTGCCGGCGCACGTCGCGGCCGATCAAAGTCGCGCTGCTCGATCAGAAACTGGTCGCGGGGATCGGCAACCTGTACGCCAGCGAAATCCTGCACGCCGCCGGCATCGCGCCGCAAAAGCCGGCCGACCGACTTCGCACGGACGACATCGCCCGTCTGCACACCGCGACGATGAGCGTCCTCGAAACGGCGATCCTGTACGAAGGCTCGACGCTCGGGGACGGCACGTACCGCAACGCCCTCAACCAGACGGGCCGGTATCAGAACGCCCACCGCGTGTACGACCGCGCCGGCAAAGTCTGCCCGACGTGCAACGCGGGCGTCGTCGCACGGATCGTGCAGGCGCAGCGTTCGACGTTTTTCTGCGCGACGTGCCAGCCGCACAAACGTCGCCGCCATTAGGAGCCGGGCCGTGTCGGCCCGGTCTTTGGCGGACAGTGCGGTAGCCGGGTGCCACGGTCACGGAGGCTTTGCGACGTGGCCGTGTCGGTGAACATTCAGCACGGCCACGTCGAAGACTTTGTGACCGTGGCACCCGAAGGCTCCCTCGCTCACGCTTCGGGCTGGTGTTCCAAATGCCACGTCGTCACGCCGAGGTCGCGTCGGAGCGCCTCGTATTCCGCGATCCGTCGAGCATCGTCATCAACAGACGAACTCTTCCGCCGCACCGCCCGCAGCAGCACGTTCTTCGGCGTGTGCTCCAGCTCGATGAACTCCACGACCTGCGTGTGATACCCGAGAGTTTCCAGCCAGCGGGCGCGTAACGCGTCGGTGGCCATTGCCGCGAACCGTTCGCGCAGCAGGCCGTATTCCGTGAGGCCGGGCAGCGTCGTCGCCGGCAGCAGCATCATCAACTCGTGCTGGCAGCAGGGGACCGCGAAGATCACGTCGCAGCCCCAACTCACCGCGGCGGCGAGGGCGTCGTCGGTCGCCGTGTCGCAGGCGTGCAGCGAGACCGCCAGATGCACTGGTCCCGACGGCAAATACGTGGCGATGTCTCCTTCGCGGAACGACAACCCGCGGCAGCCGAGTCGTTCGGCGATCTGCTGACAGTGCTGCACGACCTCCGCCTTGCGGTCGAGGCCGATGAGCTGCACGTCCCGGCGATGCACGGCGGTGAGCAGATGGTGCAGCGCGAACGTCAGGTAGCTCTTGCCGCAACCGAAATCCACAATGTTGATGGTGCCCGTGTCGGGCAACTGCGGCAGGATGTCGGCGACGAATTCCAGATACCGGTTGATCTGCCGGAACTTGTGCGACATCGTCGGCTTCACGCGGCCGTCGGCGGTCATCACGCCGATGTCGATCAGGAACGGGCAGGGCGTCCCCTCCGGCAAGATGTATTCGCGCGGGCGGTTGTGCTCGACCACCGCCGGCAGCGATTTCGTCGGTGGCTTGCGCTGCAGCTTCACCGCACCGCCCGGTTTCTGCCGGGCCGTGTAATCGCCGTCGCCGGCGAACCAGTGCAGATCGGCGAACTTGGGGCCGAACTGTTCCGTCACGCGCCGCAGCAATTCGTCGGTCGCCAGGTTCTCGTGAAACTCCTGCGGCCCGCGGCGGAACGTCCACTGATAGTGTCGCTCGCCGCCGAGATCGACGGGCCGGACGGCGATTTTCTCCACCGCCGAGAGCTGCGCGGGCCGGCTGAGGACCAGTTGCACGAGTTGCCGGTCGGCGAGTTGCCGTTCGAGGATGTCTTGCCAGGCGGACGCAGTCACCGAGGGCGGTCTCCATAGGGGAACGCCGATTGTGACCTGCGAGGGGGTGACCGCCAAGGGTGCAAAGCAGCCCGGACGCTTGGAGCGTCCGGGTTACTGGTTCGCCGCATACGAACCCGGAGGGTTCGCAGCGATTAGCCGGGAATGGCACTAGCGCAAGGCGCGCGCTTGCGAATTGAGCCGCCGGTGCGACAAATTCCGCGGTTTCGTCATGTACGCTTCCCACGCCGGACGCCGTTTC
>JAWXBB010000116.1:0-2825 GCA_034439795.1 Planctomycetaceae bacterium
CCCCGACTCCCTCTCTCCCCCTCTCATCGCATCCGTCGCATCACCGACGCCCGGCCGTTACAGTTGAGTCACAGACCCGCAGTCCCCACGGATTCCCTCCCATGCGTCGCGTTCGCACCGGCGGCGGTTGGCCCGCCATCATGTACACCTTCCGCAAAGCCCGCGAAGCCGGCGGCGTGTGGAAGTTCTGGAAGGCCATGCGCTCCAAGAATGCGTGCAAAACCTGCGCGCTCGGCATGGGGGGCCAGAAGGGGGGCATGACCAACGAACGCGGCGTGTTCCCCGAGGTCTGTAAGAAGTCGCTGCAGGCGATGGCCGCCGACATGCAGGGGGGGATCGCGCCCGAGTTCTTCCAAACGTATTCCGTGCCGCAACTGCAATCGTTCTCGCCGCGCGAACTGGAAACCTCCGGCCGGTTGACGCAGCCCGTGCTGTACACGCAGGGGGACCAGTATTACCGGCCGATTTCCTGGGACGACGCCTTCGCGAAGATCATCGGCAAAGTCCGCGCGACGTTGCCCAACGAGACGTTCTGGTACTTCAGCGGCCGCAGCAGCAACGAGGCCGGCTTTCTGTTGCAACTCTTCGCGCGGCTTTACGGCACGAACAACGTCAATAACTGCAGCTACTTTTGCCACCAGGCGAGCAGCGTCGGGCTGAACAGCGTCCTCGGCAGCAGCACGGCGACGCTGGTCCTCGAAGACGTCGAGCACGCCGACTGCATGTTCCTCATCGGCGGCAACCCGGCCAGCAATCACCCGCGGCTGATGAGCACGCTCAAGCACATCCGCCGCAACGGGGGCGAGGTGATCGTCATCAACCCGCTCGTCGAGACCGGCCTCGTCAACTTTAGCGTCCCCAGCGACCCCATCAGCCTGCTGTTCGGCACCAAGATCGCCACATTGTACGTCCAGCCGCACATCGGCGGCGATCTGGCGCTCTTAACCGGCATCGCGAAACGCATTCAGGAGATGGCCGCCCACGACGAGGCGTTTCTCACCGCGAATTGCGATTACTGGCCGAACCTGTCGCACAAATTGCTGACGACGCCGTGGAGCGAGATCGTCGCCAAGTCGGGTGTGGACCGCGAGCAGATCAACGCCATCGCCGACCGGTATGCCAAGGCGAAGAACGCCGTCTTCAGTTGGACGATGGGGATCACGCACCACACCTACGGCGTGGAGAACGTCGAGGCCATCGCCAACCTCGCGCTGATGCGGGGCATGGTCGGCCGGCCGAATGCGGGCCTGATGCCGATCCGCGGGCATTCCAACGTGCAGGGGATCGGCTCGATGGGCGTCATGCCCAAACTGAAGGAGATCGTCATCGACCGGCTGCAATCCCACTACGGCGTGCAGCTCCCGACGACCGACGGCCTCGACACGCTGGCCTGCATGGAAGCCGCCGAACGGGGCGAGCTGAAGGCCGGCTTCTGCCTCGGCGGCAACCTGTACGGCAGCAACCCGGACGCCAATTTCGCCCGCAAATCGCTGGCGAATCTCGATCTCGCCGTCTACCTCAACACCACGCTCAACACCGGCCACGCCCACGGCCTGGCCAGGGAAACGCTGATCCTGCCGGCCCTCGCCCGCGACGAAGAACCGCAGCCGACGACGCAAGAGTCGATGTTCAACTACGTCCGCCTCAGCGACGGCGGCCCCCGGCGTCACGAGGGTCCGAAGAGCGAAATCGAAATCATCGCGACCATCGCCCGCGGCGTCCTCGGCGACGCCGGCCCCATCGACTGGAAGTCGATGCAGTCCACCCGCCGCATCCGCGAGGCCATCGCTCAGATCGTCCCCGGCTTCGAGCAACTCGCCGACATCGACAAGACGAAGAAGGAATTCCAGATCGGCGGCCGCACGTTCCACACGCCGCAGTTCCCGACGAAAACCGGCAAGGCCCAGCTCCGCGTGCATCATCTGCCGGATCTCGTCGGCGGCCCGGACGAACTGCGCGTGATGACAATCCGCAGCGAAGGCCAGTTCAACACCGTCGTCTACGAGGACTACGACCTCTACCGCGGCATCGACCGCCGCGACGTGATTCTGATGCACCCCGACGACCTCGCCCGCTTCGGCCTCCAGGACGGCGACCGCATCACGGTCAAAAGCGGGACCGGCGAAATGCCCGGCATCCTCGCCACCGCGTTCCCGAAAATCCGCCCCGGCAACGCCGCGATGTACTACCCCGAGTGCAACGTCCTCGTCCCCCGCATTGCCGACCCCCGCAGCCGCACGCCCGCGTTCAAGTCGGTGCTGGTGCGGGTGGAGGCGATGCGGAGTTCGCCGCGAGTTGAGTTGATGACTCTGAGTGCCGGTTCATGACACGAAGTTTTTCAGAGCCGGACCGTGTCGGTCCGGGTTTTCGATGATGTCACCAATCGCCACCACAGAGTTTGATGCCAGGTTGCCTTCGGGCGAGCTACGTCGCATCGTCATCAAAATCGGTGCCCCTCAACAATTGGATGACCACGCCGAATGTGCAGTCGTGATTCTGGGCATTGATGAGAAGATCCGAACGAACTACGGCGGAGATACCGTGCAGGCGTTATCTCTGGCCCTGCGATACGCCCGGAACCTGCTGGACACGGCCGAAACCGTTTGGGGATGGACAATGGAAATCGAGGGTCAACCATTCCCCGAATGGCGAGTGATGTTTGGGGGGAGTGCCGGTTGCCCCGGTTAGAAGTTCGGTCGTCGCTCGGAGCGTCCGCACGGCTGACACAGCCATTGGTATCTACACAACTTATCCGCTGCGGTGGAGCCTGGGGATGGCGGTGCGGGCGAGTTGGCGGAGTTGGTCGGGGGTGTAGTGTTCGAGCA
>JAWXBB010000117.1:0-7488 GCA_034439795.1 Planctomycetaceae bacterium
GCCCCACGTCCGATCAAATCCCGCGTGCGGGCCTGCCATGCAGGTCGATGAGCAATCAGGACAGGTAACCAAGGTTTATTTACTTCCCGCGGAACTTCCAAGGGCAGTAAATCAAGTTCCGCGGGCAGTAAATCAAACCCCGCGGGCAGTAAATAAAGTTCCGCGGGCAGTAAATCAAGTTCCGCGGGCGGTCTATGAAGTTCTAATTGAAGTAGATCAAGTTCTGAGGGAAGTAAATCAAGTTCTCAGGGAAGTAAATGAAGTTCCGCGGGCGTAGATATAAGTTCCGCGGGAAGTTGCCGGCATTGATGAACATCCGGTCGTCCGGCTTTTGCACTTCGCTGGAGTCCCAGCGATCGCCGAACGGCGGGTTCCCCACAATCGCATCAAACTTCGGCATCTTCGCGGGGTTGGTCTCGCGCAGCAGACGTGAGTCGTTGGTCAGCGTGTCGCCGTGGTAGATGTCGAACTCCGTGGTCTTTGCCCAGTGCAGCAGCATGTTCATCCGCGCCAGGTTGTAGGTGGTGATGTTCTTCTCCTGCCCGTCAATCTTCCCGACCCCATGGGGTCCCATCCAAACGGGGCGCAAGGTTGGTGACGGCAACCTCTCGCCTCGTATAAGCTATTGTACGATGTCCCGCTTCCGACCCATTCCAGTCATCGACATTTTCGCCGGCCCTGGCGGGCTGGGCGAGGGGTTCACTGCGTTAACCGATCGCCAAGGCCGACACCCGTTCAAGATCGCCCTCTCCATCGAAAAAGACCCCGTCGCCCACAAGACGCTCCTGCTCCGCAGTTTCTTCCGCCAGTTCCCCAAAGGGCAAGCGCCTCCTGCCTATTACGACAGGCTCCGTCAGCAGATCACCACCGCCGATCTATTCGCCGCACATCCGAAGGAAACCACCGCTGCACGGTACGAAGCATGGAACGCCACGCTCGGCGACGACGCATCTGCCCCGCTCGGACTTCTACGTCAACGTGTGCGTGATGCCCTCGGCCACTTCCCCGATGGCCAATCCCGCTGGGCACTCATCGGCGGCCCGCCTTGCCAGGCATATTCGCTCGTCGGCCGGTCCCGCAACCGCGGCATCGCCGGTTACCGCCTCGAAGACGACCCGCGCGCCCGGCTCTACCTCGAATACCTCCAGATCATCGGTGACTTCTGGCCGGCGGTGTTCGTGATGGAAAATGTCCGCGGCCTGCTCTCGGCGAAATTCGATGGCCAGCTCGTGATCGACCGCATTCTCACCGACCTCCACGAACCCGCCGCCGCCCTCCGCCGCAACGGCAGGCAACCCCAACCCGGCCGACGGGCACACCGGTACGTGCTGCGCCCGCTTTCGCGGTCCGGGTTGTTCGAGCGCGGTGCTGACTTTTTGCTTCGGAGTGAAGCACACGGCATTCCGCAGGCGCGACACCGTGTAATCGTCGTCGGCGTTCGGGAGGATGTAGATCGCCACCTCCACACGCTCGATCTTATGCCAGGGCCGACTGTCCACGAGATGCTTCGGGATTTGCCGCAGATCCGAAGCGGTTTGTCGAAAGAGCCCGACAGTTTCGAAACGTGGTTCAGCGTGGTGGCGGGGACGCAGCGGTATAAATTTTCATCTGACCTGCGCCGAAGTGTCAGGGAGCTTGTCGCCAACGCTGCAGCACCGTTTCCGCCAACCCGGGGCGACGAATTCGTCGAAGGCGAACCTTGTATTCAATATCACCGCGACGATTGGTTCGTTGATCCGCGTCTCAAGGGATTTTGCAACCATAGGTCGCGATCTCACATTCGCGCGGACATTCACCGGTACTTCTTCGCCGCACTTTTCGCGAGGCAACATGGCCGCTCGCCCGACCTCTCCGATTTTCCAGTTGGGTTGCTACCGAATCACCAGAACGCGTTGGAAGCGGTCGGTGGTGCCCATTTCGCCGATCGATTCCGCGTGCAGGTCCGTGATCGGCACTCCACGACGGTGACCTCGCATATCAGCAAAGACGGCCACTACTACATACATTACGACCCTCTGCAGTGCCGAAGTCTGACTGTGCGTGAAGCAGCACGCCTCCAAACGTTCCCAGACAATTACTTCTTCGAAGGGCCGCGCACGGCTCAGTACACGCAGGTCGGAAACGCCGTTCCTCCACTGCTAGCGCTGCAGATCGCTCAAAGTGTCGCGGGATTGTTCATAAGCGTTTGAATCTCAATCATTGAGGGCTGTCACGTGTTTGCTTTTCACCTGGCAAAGACAACAAGCCCTGGTATCCTTGGGCGCATGACGAGCACAATTCCATTCGTCCCGGAAACCGCAGAGGAAGCACGTGAGATGATCGGCGCCGTGCCGGCTGCCGAACTCTCAGACCTGCCGCATGCGCGGTTCATCTCAGTATGGCACGCAGCCGCCTACCTCTACCCAGAGTTGCATCCGGATGGTGGCCAGGACTGGCCGGAGAACCTAAAGCCGTTCGTGGTCGAGGCTTGGCGACGAGCCGAGCGGGGTGAGCTTCCCGACAACGAACTCTACCCCTCCGACGCGCAATGGTGTGGTCTGTGCGATCGCATCGCCGCGCCAACCGTCGAAGAGTCCACACGCCGCATGCAATTTGTTCAGCGACCGATGATCCGTGTCGGCGACGTCGTTCGGTTTCGCAGACCGTACGCCGACGAAGCGAAAAGCCTCCTCGTCATCACGGAATGGAACATCGATCGCGGATACGGAAAGCACCTCAATACCGGGATGAACTTCCCGCCGGTGCAGCGTCTCTTGTTCCGCGACATTGAAGCGGTGGACCATGTCGATGTCTGACGTCTTCTCGCCCGCGAAGCGATCGCAGGTAATGGCGAGGATTCGCTCGCGCGGCAACAAGGACACCGAGCTTGCATTGATTGCGTTGATGCGACGGCACGGGATCACGGGTTGGCGGCGAAGTCAGGCGATTTTCGGCAAGCCGGATTTCGTCTTCAGAAGACAGCGGGTGGCGGTCTTTGTCGACGGTTGTTTCTGGCACGGCTGTCCGAAGCACGCCAACGCGCCGGTCGGCAACCGCGAGTTCTGGGAGAAGAAGCTCGATGCCAATCGCAAACGCGATCGGCTGGTCAAACGCGAGCTTCGCCGTCGCGGGTGGCGGGTTCTGCGCATCTGGGAGCACGAATTGCAGAGGCGTAACGAGCGCAGTCTCATTCGGCGGATAAGTGTTTGTCTCCAGTAGCCTGCATCGCGGCACTTCCATGCAGTGCAGCGTCCACAAGCTTCCGCAACTTACGCTGGTGAAACAGCTTGGCGGATTGCGCGGGCTTCATGACAGGCAGGTCAAAGGTTCGTGACACCCGGTTGACCGCTTTTCCAAACACCCGCGCAAACTCGCCGGAAGCACCTTTGCGACGGTTGCCTTCCGAGTCGACACACAGAAAAGTCGCCAGCGCCATGCACCCAGGACAAGTCACGATCTCCTGCCTACCGTTGATCTGCTCGGTGAGTTCGCCGGGTAGGTAAAGCGGGTTTACCAACGCCACTAGTGCTCGTGGAGGATCATCTCGGTGCAGAAAAAGAATCTCATATGCGTTCTGCAGAAGGTGTCGGTACTTTCGCTTCCAATCTGCGGTATCAATTATGTGGCGAGCGTCGGCACCGGGCTTCCTGAATCCCTTCCCATCCGCCGGGCAAACGTGATCGAACAGCGCAAGCGACAGCCACGCCCAGAAGCCCGCGTCGTTGCGGGGCATCTCAACACCGTTTGCGGTCGCGGCGGCGTGCAGCCACTTTGCGAAGTCCATCCTGCTGGCGAACGATGCCGGGGGGGCGGCGTCGATCGGGACCGACAAGGGTTCGGTCAAGCGTGGGTTCAACAGCAGGTCTGCAGGTACTGGCGCTTCGGGATTTGCCCGCAGGGCACCCAGATATTCGGCGAACGCCTTAATGCCCAGTTCGTTGAATCGACGAAATTTCATCACTCCGCTCCTTTCGCGGCTGCGGCCGTCAGCCACTGATCGACGAGCTTGAACTGACTGCCGAACGCAGCGACGGCCTGCTCGATCCAGTCGCGGCGCTGCTCGATGTCGTTCGCATCCTCCGGCACGGGCGGCAGTCCAAGCTTGCTGGTCAGATATCCCTTGTTCCACGCGGTGAACCAGTGTTCGGAGTCGTTCCCCGACATCTTCTCGACCAGCAGCGCCTCGGCGAGCGACCGACGGAGAATTTCGGGGTAGGCGACGGCGATGAAACGTCCGTCCTGCCCGACGGCAGCATGGCCGACCGATTTCTCGACAAGCACGACCGGGCCATGTTCGTCGAACTCCATGTCCCACAGCCGGCCGTTCAATTCGGCGTCTTTCCAGCGGACCAGATCATTCTGCCTGTCATCCTCCGGGCCTTTCGGGTGAATGTTGTTCGCCCAGGCGATGATCCGGCCCGGCGAATCGGTGACGTCAGTCACCTTCACGCGGAAGCTGACGTCTTTCCAGTCGGGGAACTCGGTCAGACGAAGTTCGGGAGGGGGCGGCGGCGTGAGGTTGGCGACCGTGCCGAACGGGAAGCGCATGCGCGTGGTACGGTGATAGGCTTCGACGAAGACGCGCGCCGGACCTGCGGAGTCGGGCAGGTGCGTGAGGTTCAGCACCGCCTCAAAGGTGGCGGGGCTTCCGGGATGCACGAGCACGTTCGCCTGTTCGCGGGTGAGTTTACTGCGGTTGGTGAAGTTCAGCCGTTTGACTGGCATCGGGTTCCCCCTTTCGCTTACGCGGTTTGCCGGTATCACTGCGGTGGTCGACGATCAGGTCGAGTTGTTCATTGAAGCCGGTGACGACGACTTCAAAGTCTTCGGAAGAGGGCTTGATGATCAGCCGGTTGCCCGGGTCTGGCCGTTCGAGGTCGGCATCGCCGGCGATGACATGGACATCGCCCTTTGTCTTGCGGAGGTCGAAATCGTCCGGGTCGTAGTCGGACCACGGCGAGCCGCGGATGACGTCGTAAGCGACGCGAACAGTGATGCGCTTGGGCGTTGGCTTGTCGGGATCGCCGCGGAGCGTGAAGCCGCCGGTCTCCTGGGTGAAGAGGTAGCCAACGGGTTCGGTTTCTACGTCGGGCAGGTCGGGCGTCTCTGGTGTGGGGCCGGGCTTTTTCTTGCCCTTTTGCTTTGACTTGCCGCCGTCATCGTCGAGCGGCGCGGAGAAGAAGAAAGTGGAGATGCCGCCGACGGGTTCAGTGGCATTGCCACGGGCGATTTCGATCAGCCGGCTGACGCAACTAGTGACGAACTCGATCTCACCACGACGACCTACATAAGCCTTCTTAAAGTTGTCAGTGCGCGGGCTCCACTGAGTATGGTTCGCCCCTTCGGCGGCGCGGAGCAGATCGGCGAGCGGGCCGGGACGGATCAGCACCAGCGCGCGAAGTTGAGCGCACGGTTTGCCCTCGCCGGAGATCGGAAGCATCTCACGGACGAAAACAGGGCGATGGTGGACGTTCTCGGCGTGTTCGAAATAGACGTCGCAGTGCGTTTGCACCGGCGGGCCGCTTTTGGGGTGAATGTGCAGGTTGCATCGGATGCCGATACGCTCGTGCTGGTTGAGCGCGTCGAGGATCGCATCGCGGACAACGTCGGGCACGAGGGTGTCGGTGAGCTTCTGCGCCTCGCCGGCCGTGGGCGCGACGGTCTGCAACGTCGGGTCGGCGTTCGTCATCGCGTAGTGGGTGAGTGCGACGCGCGCGGAAAGCTCGTCGTCACCCACATCGGGGATGTGATCCGCGTCGATGCGTTCCAACGAGGAGCCGTTGGAAAGCTCGACAACGAGTCGGCCACTGAGGATCGCGAAGTGGTATTCCTCCACAACCGCGCGGCGCAGTTCCTGCAGTGTGATACCCGGATCGAGGTAGGGGATGACCACGCTCAGCCCCGTCTCGTCCGAGCGGGAGAGCGTGAAATCGTTTCTGAACTGAGCCAGCACGGTCGCATCCGCGACGGGTTCACGGGGCTTGCCGTCGGGCCACGATTCGACGAAGTAACCCGCCGGTTCGTAACGCGCGCCGTCCACAAAGCGAAACTTCAACAGCGACTTGCCCACCAGGAGCGGCCGCCCGGGCAGATCGCCCGCGCGATTCGTATATGCGAAGATCGTGCGGGCGCGACTTGCCAGCAGCAGCACGATCTTCCCCACGCCGCGGCTGCCAAGCTTCTTTGTGACTTTTCCGCTCAGGCCGTCGTGATAGAGGAAGTTGACGAAGTTGTTTTCCGTGCCGGTCACATAAGGAGCGGTGTAGTCACCGACGAGGCCGGAGGTGTTGAAATCTTCGATCAGTAGATAAGGGCACGGATCGTCCACCGTCGGCGCTTCGGGTGCGCCGCAGTCAGGCTGCTGTAAGTGATGCATCAGGCCATCGAACCAGACAGATTCGGTGCTCTTGAAACTGTTTCGGACCCCGAGCGTGAGGCGGACGCGCGCGGGCCGGGATGTGTCCAGCGGAACGTCGAGCACGTTCTGCAGACTTTCACGGACGACACTCGTCGCCAGTCCCTTCAACGCAGTGCCTTCAAACGCCTCGGCGGAAGAACTCTGGTTGATATCCCGGAAGCCGTCGTGAGTTTGGAAGTGCCATCTGCCCATGAAGAAACACCCTTTCTACTATAGTCTACCTTTTAGCGTGATTCGCTGCCATCCCAGGCGGATTCTGTGTCAGCGAGAAGTGATTTCGGTTTCGGTATAGAATACCCGCTTCTGCCGTGCTGTTCGACGAGAGAAGCGTGACGCAGAAAGGCGAGCGCGACGTAGGCTTGATAGTCGGGAATCTCGGCCTTGCTGTCGGGGTCACTTAGCGGAAGCAGTGTGTCCATGACGAATCGCTTTCCGGGACCGGCGACTCTGGCGCACTCGCTCACCAATATGTCCACCGCGCGCTTCGGGCACTTATGCTCGTATTCGGCTCCTTCGGACTTCGACCAGCCGACTTTGACGAGCGTCTCACCGTCGCGGAAAAACATAGGATAAGCGTCTTTCTTCGGCTTCTTGGTGGCTCCGGTCCGATCGACTGCGGGGGGATTCTTTGCCGAAACGGGGGTCGGGGTGAGTTCGGTGTTTACGGGGTCGACCGGCATCGTGCGGCGGGATTCGAGGAGCGTCTGCTCGCCGATCTGCTGCACCCGCCCGGCGGCTCCGAGGAGCGATGCGGCGTCGGCGTATGCCCGCTGCGCGCCGGCCTCGGCGGCAAGCCGGGCAAGCCCGTCTTCGGCAACTCGCAAAATGGCTAGCAATTGCTCCCGTTTCGTCATATCAGCACTTTACAGCGAAACTACAGCGAATACAAGAGCGGCTATCCGCCCTCGGTTCGTCAACTACCATACCAGCCCGACTAAGAGCGCCAAACGCCTTTCGTCGCGATGTTCTGGGTCGTGGTGATGCGGATACGCCGAGCAAGTCAAGCCGCCCCCCTCTCCACCCGATACCCCCAGATGAGGCGATATCTCAGCCCGCGTGGGCTTTTGTGTCGCCGGGTTGTTCTACTTCTA
>JAWXBB010000118.1:0-3292 GCA_034439795.1 Planctomycetaceae bacterium
CCCAGGGAAGGCTTCAGGCTGAAGTCTATAATCTGCGTTCCTTATCACAGCTCCCGTCGCCCTCGCGGATCTTGTCCTCGCGGAAGCGGGGAGCGGGGGCCCAGGGGTTGGAGTCGGATTCCGCCGCTACAGTGCTCGTGTCCGCCGTCGCCGTCGCCCTGGCAAGACCGGGGCGGCGGCGACGAGTTCGAATAACGTTTGAATCACGTCGCCCAGGCGCGCGAAGCCCTCAGTGCGTCAACAGCGTCACCAAGGGATGGCGGTCGCGGTGTTAGGGGTTCGAGCGGTTGGCTGTCAACGGCGCGTTCGGCGCCGACGTCATGCCCATCTGACCGCCGATCTCACCGACCTTCTCGGCTATGTCGTGGCGAATCTCCCTGCCGGGCTTCGGCGCTAGCAGCAGAGCCAGTCCCGCGCCGAGAATGACGCCCGAGGTGAAGATGCCCAGCGTGGAGAAGATGTCGGCGGTCGGTGTTGATCGCGCCTGCATGCCGATACCGGCGGCGAGATCGTCGCGCGACGGCAGTGCCGCCAGAATGTCCTCGATTTTCATGATCGCTCCTTTATGGTTCCGGGACTGGTTTCAGGAGATCGGTTGGGGTTTCCACTCCAGTCACTCTGTGAAATCTGGGCGGCGACCTCGCGGGCGATGACCGCCGCACCGATTCGTGTTGCGACGCCAAACATGAGCACGGTCAACTTCGAGCTCAGTCCGCCGCCGAGCAGGTAGCCAAGACCCGCCGCCACGCCCAGCGTGGTCAACGGTCGCTGCTCCACCTGCTCGGTGAGGAAACCCTGCAGGCTGCTGCCGGCGTCCCGCACATGCGCAGCGAGGGCTTCGGCATCGTGTTGGATCTGGCGACCGTGGTCGGCGAGGGCGTGCATGTCCTCCCGGTTGCCGGCCGATGCCGCCAACAGGCCGTTTCCGGTACCGCTGTGCGCGTTCATCGACTGCCTCGCACCACCACGCGCGCCATCAGATAACCGACACCGGCGGCGATCAGCACCGCCAGAACCGGCCGATCGTGGATCAGGTCGCGGGCCTGCCGCTCCAAGTCGGTCACCACGGACCGCACCGCCGCGATGTCGGTCGGCATCGAATACGACGGTTGCTCTATGTGCCGCGGCGTCGTTCGTGCTGCAATTTGCTCTGTTGCCATTCATCATCTCCTTGTCTTTGGTGAGATCGCATTAGTTGAAATCCCGCCACTGCCCAGCCACGCGCCGACGAGGAACGCGCCCAACGTCCACGCCAATGGCGCGCTGCGGATGTACCCGTTCAAGTCGAACGCGGAACGCGCGGCGCCGGCAAGTTCCTGCACCGCGACCCGCACTTCCTCCTGCTCCCGCTCGATCGACTCCAGCAGTTCTTCGCGCTGGTCTGCGAAACCCGTCGTGTCCATGCTCATTTTGTACCGTCCGCCGTCAAAGAGTTGTCATAGACGAGCGCTCCGTCGCGCCCAGGCCGCGCGATAGCCGCCGGCAAGCGCCTGCTGGCTAGAGCAAACAGGAACAACGCTGTTCCGCCGTTGAACAGTCCGAACGCAGCCAGCCGTGTCACTGCGGTCGCGTCGGGAAAGACGACGAGAACCACGGCCGCTGTCCCGGCGAACCAAGACGCCAACGCCAGAACACCACAGGCGCAAAGCAGCGCTGCGCGGTTGATGGTCTGCGAGAGCATCTCCTGCCCTTCGAGCAGTGCGAGATCGACGCGCTTGGTGAGCAAGCCGTGACTGCCGGCGACCAGGTGCTCGACCGACGACGCCAGGGACGGTTCACTGCCGAAACCAGGATCATTCATGTCTCTCATCCCCACGGCAAAGCTCATCGGAGCCGCTAACCTCTACTGGGCCCGCGTTATTCGATGCGTCGAGCTCATCCCCAGGTCACTCGATCCGGAGGTCGTCCTGAACGGAACAGACGCCGTTGGTCGACCGTGCTAAAACGGCCGCTTCCAGGCGCTGCGTCCCGCTGGGGACGGTACCCGTCAAGCGCACCACACAGTTTACTACGGCAATGTCGACGTCTTTGAGCGAGGTGCGTTCCTCGAATCGTTTCTCGACCTCGCGCTGGATGTCATTGTCGCTGACTTCCATGGCGGGCTGTTTGGTGGTCGTCACGACCTGCAAGTCGTTGTTCACTTTCACAACGCCGCCGACCTTGCGCACGTCGGCTTCAGCGGCCTCTTTGGCTTTCGCGGTCGGGACGACACCGAAAAGTGTCACCACTCCGTTGCGCGTGTCTACATTGATGTCCATCGCCGGCGTGTCCCCGTTGGCCATCAGCCGCATCTTCGCCATCGAGGTGATCCAGATGTCGCGCGATGAATCGACAACGCCGTACTCGGAATCGGCGACCTTCTCCTCGCGCTCGCGCCAGATCTCGGCGTCCGCCAGTGAATCGGGGCTTTCGATCTTGCTCGCAACCTCTCGCACCCCCGCGACGCCGGAAGCGATCTCGACCGCACTCAGGTGGTCCGTCATTGTCGTCGTCGATCCGCCGAGCAGGACGACTCCAGCGTTTACGGACGTCACCTTTGTCGATCGAAGGGAAGTGTGCGCTTGTAGCGCCGTGTTAACGCGCTTCTCGATGTCGTCGTCCGAGCGCTCTACTTCCTCATCAACGCTCGCCGGCACTACGGCCAACAGGTTGCGCACGCCCGTGACGCCGTCGAGCGACTTGACGACGCTCTCGGCCTTTGCCTTGGCGGCGGCTGACTCCACCTTGCCGTGCAGGGTCACGGTTTGATTGACTGTATCGACACTGATTGCAGTGCCAGGTACGCCTTCAGCCGTCAACAGCGCCAGTCTACTCTTCGCTGTGATCCACATGTCCGAAGGTGCCGCGAGGGCGGGGGCGACGAGCGCCACGCTGAGAGTTGCGGCGAGTAGCGCCCACTTGATCGTCCGTCGAGTCGTCGTTGTGTTTGGTTGCATTAGCGTCATTCTCCTGGGGTTGGTCCGGGCGGTCGGGGCTGTGCCCTCGGACATCGTTTCGATCCGGGGATCGAAACGAACAGCCGAAGGATCGCAGCGCCGATCCGCGTCGCGTTCGCTGGTTGCGTTCATGTCCATCGGCCTGAGAATGCTAGTAACGCAACGCTCCCGCGGAGGTAAGATCGGACTTGTACGCGAGCAGCACTACGCGGGTAGGGGCACGGCAGGGGATGGGGCGAAAGGGTCGAGTCGAATGGTTGCCAGCCTCGGCATAGTCAGGGGCAACGTTCGCCGAGCACCGGTTCGTCGCAAGCACCGGTTCGTCGCAAGCGCCGGTTCGTCGCAAGCGCCGGTTC
>JAWXBB010000119.1:0-2696 GCA_034439795.1 Planctomycetaceae bacterium
ACACCAGGCGGGGACTTCTGATGGGGGCGAGGGCATCGAACGGCGGCCGGCTCTCGTATTCACCCGCGTCCACGACGAGCAGCGCGGGCGGGTGGGCGGCATTATCGGCGACGATGACCGCCTGCCGGGGGGTCGAAACGGTGAGGCACTCGACGCCGAGCCGTTTAAAGATGCCGTTTAAGCGGGTCTGGGTGGTAGGGTTGTCTTCCACACAGAGAACCCAGCCTTCGCGGAGGGCGCCCGGTACGTCCGGTGCGCTCACTGTGAGGTTGCGATCGGGTTCCGTTAGGATCGTGAAAACAAACGCGGAGCCTCCGGCGCCCGTACTTTCGGCGCGGATACCGCCCCCCATGAACTCGCAAAGCTTTCGGCAGGTGGCCAGCCCCAGCCCGGTGCCGCCGTAGCGGCGGCTGTTGGACGAATCGACTTGGCTGAACGCTTCAAACAGGTGCTCAAGTCGGTCCGGCGGAATGCCGATGCCGGTGTCTCTGACGGTGAATTCCAACGTGGTCCGCTGTCCTCCGCCGCAATCGTCGGGGCTGAGGGAAACGACGGGAATCGGAGAGAGTCGCCGAACTTCGACCGAGATCCGGCCACTCGGAGTGAACTTTACGGCGTTGTGCAGCAGGTTAACCACAACCTGGCGCAGCCGGGTGGCGTCACCCAAAATTATTCCAGGCACATCTGGCGTGATGGTATACCCGATTTCGATTCGCTTGGACGAGGCCTGCAGGGCGAAGAGATCCAAAGCTTCCTCGAGGCAGACCGCCAATTCGAATGGAGCCCGGACGAGTTGCACTTTGCCGGAGTCGATGGCGGAGAAGTCGAGAATGTCGTTGATGATCGTCAGCAATGCCTCGCCCGAGGTGCGGATGGTAGTGACGAAGTCGCGCTGGTCGCCGGAAAGCGGCGACTCGAGCAGGAGGCTGGTCGTGCCAATGACGCCATTCATCGGCGTCCGAATTTCGTGCGACAGCGCCGCGAGGAAGTCGCTCTTGGCTCGTGACGCCCGGTCGGCGTCGGCTTTCGCCCGCCGGAGCTGTCGGTCCGTTTCCACCCGGGCCGTGATGTCGGTCTGGACGGCGATGAAATTCTCAATCTTGCCGTCGGCGCCGTGCACCGGCTGGATTTCGACCTGCAGATGATATTTTCGGCCGGACTTGGAGTAGTTGACGATGTCCGTGACGATGCTCCGGCCGTCTGTCATGGCGCGGCGGATACGGACGAGGGTGCGCCGATCGGTTTCGGAGCCGGTGAGGATGTGCGCAGGATTCCGCCCGACCACCTCATTCAAGCGATATTCCATCACGCGGCAGAAAGCCTCGTTGGCCCATTCGATCGTGCCGGTGGGTGAAGCGATCAGCACGAGATTGTCGGTCTTCGCTGCGACGAGCGAAAGCGTGCGGCCCTCGGCCTCGCTGGCCTGCAACGCCAGTTCGGTTTTACGTCGCGCCGTGACGTCCTGAACTGTCCCGACGATCCGGCTTGGGCGACCATCAGCCTGGGTGGCGACGGACTTGGCCCGGGTGTTCACCCAACGCCAGGCTCCGGCCGGGGTGCGTACCCGATATTCGGATTCAATGACAGGCGCGCTGCCGCTCAGCTGCGCGGCAAGACGAAGCTGGTAGAGGGCGACGTCCTCTGGGTGGATCAATGCCTGCCAAACCTCAGGAGTGTCGCCCATCCCCTGGGGATTGCAGCCGAGCATCGCCCAGAGGCCCGGACTGTAATAAACGTGGTGGGTGGCGACGTTCCATTCGAAGAGCCCGATCTGGTTTGAATCGAGGGCGAGCCGCAGTCTTTCGTCGGCAATTTTGAGCCGCGCGTTGATCTGGTCCCGAGCTTCTTTTTCGGCGTCGAGTTTCTGCTGCAACGAGTCGGCGGCGCGAGCCGCTCTCCGGGCAAGACGAGCGAGGTGGACGGTTAACCCCGCGATTCCGAGTACTCCCGTGACCGCCCCCAGAACGGCGGCCGGCGCGAGTTCGTGATTTAGATAATCCCAGCCAAGCGCCACCAGTCCGCCGGTCAGGCCTACGATGACCGTCGCCGTGGTCGAAACCTCGCCCGTGGAGAGCGGCCGCGATTTTAGGGGTGAAGGCATGGGGTATTCACCCTACTTGAGGGATATTTTCTCATCCTGCAACAGGTATTTCGACCGAAGCGCCCGTTAACGAGCCCTCAGCTGAAAGGTGGAGCGAGTTGTCCCCAACCCGCTTCCGAATGTTCGCGCTCACGTTAGCGGCTTAGGGACAAGCCGCTCCACCACAATCGTATCAGTCTTGGGTCAGTCGTTCACCGGTTTGGCTGCGGTCTCGTGGCTGGGAGAGGAGCTGCTGGGAAGACCAGTGTTGGGGGTGGCCCCGGTTGCCGCGGTCCGAGTTCCGCTGGCGTCGTCTTCCGTGGCAGCCTCGCCCGGTCCCAAGGAACGCAAAAGATTTGCCGGACCGCGCAGCAGCGACCACTTGGGGTTTCCGAGGGAGCCCGACAACTTCACTTCGAACGCCGCAGCAAGCGGGGAAAGTACCGCCCCGACTACGGTCTTGATCAGGTTCTCGCTTTCCTGAAAGGGCAGGATCTTCGCGTTGAAATCCAGTTCGCGGCGATCGAGCGCGTACGTTCCATGAGCGTCGATGGCTGAATCCGTGCCGAGCAATTTCACTTCGGGAAACACGAGCTTCGCTCCGTCAATTTTAAAA